>CAYYAB010000110.1:0-5205 GCA_964469895.1 uncultured bacterium
TGAACCTCAAGCAGATCTACGGCCAGACCGAGATCACCGGGATCGCCTACGTCCACCGCGACGGCGACGTCCGCCACGACACCGTGGGCAAGCCGATCCCCGGAACCGAGGTCAAGATCAGCGAGGAAGGGGAGATCCTCTCCCGCTCCGACGCGGTCTGCCTCGGCTACTACAAGCGGCCCGAGGCCACCGCCGAGCTCCTCGAAGGGGGCTGGCTCCACTCGGGCGACGCCGGCTATCTCACCGAGGACGGCCACCTGGTGGTGATCGACCGGCTCTCCGACGTGATGCACACCGCCTCCGGCGAGATGTTCAGCCCCCAGTTCATCGAGAACAAGTTGAAGTTCTCCCCCTACATCAAGGAGGCGGTGGTCTTCGGCAACCGGCGCCCCTTCCTCACCGCCTTCATCAACGTGGATCCCCAGACCGTGGGCAAGTGGGCCGAGGACCGGGGCCTCGCCTACACCACCTACATGGACCTATCGCAAAAGCCCGAGGTGGCCGAGCTCATTAAAGGGGAGGTGGCCCGGGTGAACGAGGAGCTCAAAGCGCCCCTCCGGATCCGCCGCTTCGTGCTCCTTTATAAGCTCCTCGACGCCGACGACGACGAGCTCACCCGCACCGGCAAGGTGCGCCGCAAGTTCGTCCACGAAAAGTACGCCGGGTTGGTGGAGGCGATGTACCAGGGCAAGACCGAGGCCCGGGTCCGGGCGGTCTTCAAGTACCAGGACGGCTCGGTGCAGGAGGTCGAGACCGAGGTCAAGATCCACGACCTTGCCGATCTGCCCGAGCCAGTGGGGGAGGCGCGATGAGCTACTTTCTGCAGCTTCTCGTCTCCGGTCTGGTGGTGGGTTCGATCTACGCCCTCGCCGCGCTCGGGTTCGTGCTCATCTACAAGGCGAGCCGGGTGATCAACTTCGCCCACGGCCAGTTCATCGCCGTCGGTGCCTTCGCCGTGTACGCGCTTGCGGTCTACCTCAGGCTGAACGTCTGGCTCGCGTTCGGAATCGCGCTTTTCTTCACCGCGCTCATCGCTTACTTAGTGGAAAAGCTCTTCTTGAAGCCGCTCGTCGGCCAGCCGATCATCAGCGTGATCATGGTGACGATCGGGCTCGCCTCGCTGCTCGACGGCCTGATCCACCTTACCCCCTTTGGCGGCGGCAACTTCTCGCTGCCGCGCTTCCTTCCCGAAGGCGGGGTGAGCTTCTTCGGGGTCTCGGTGAGCTACCCCCAGCTCCTCGCGGTGCTGCTCACCGCCCTCTTTCTGGCCGGGTTCGGCTGGTTCTTCCAGCGCTCCACCCTGGGGGCGGCGATGCGGGCGGTGGCCGACGACCAGATGGCGGCGATGAGCCTCGGGGTGAGCGTCGAGCACGTCTTCGCCCTGGCCTGGGCCGCCGCCGGGATCACCGCCGCCGCCGCTGGCTTCATCGTCGGTACCGTCTCCGGGATCAACCTCGAAAGCCTGGTGTCGATCGGGCTCAAGGTCTTCCCCGCGGTGATCCTCGGCGGGCTCGACTCGATCCCCGGAGCGGTGGTGGGCGGGATCATCGTCGGAGTGCTTGAAAACCTCGCCACCGGCTACCTGGACCCCTTGGTTCCCGGCGGGGGCACCGCCGAGGTCTTCCCCTTCGTGATCCTGCTTCTCGTGCTTTGGTTTAAACCCCACGGGCTTTTCGGCACCGAGGAGATCGAGCGGGTCTAGGAGGGCGCGATGCGAAATCCATGGGCGCAGACCGGCAACTACAAGACCGACTACCGGCAGGACACCGCGATCTTCGCCACCTACCTCGAGATGCTCTCGCTTTGGGCCTTCCTCGCGGTGCTCCTCGCGCTTCCCCTCTTCCTCTCCCGGCCCCAGATGTTCGTCCTTGATCTGATCCTCGTCTATGCCCTCGCGGTGCTCGGACTCAACATCACCACCGGCTACGCCGGTCTCATCAACATCGGCCAGGCGGCCTTCGTCGGGATGGGGGCGTACACCGCCGCGCTGCTCGCCCCCTCGCTCCCCTTCTGGCTCACGGTGCCGATCGGAGGCCTCGCGGCGGCGGTGGCCGGGGGGATCGTGGGGATTCCCTCGCTCAGGATCAAGCACCTCTACCTCGCGATCGCTACCCTGGCCTTCCAGATCATCTTCGAATGGACCGTGGGGCACTCGACGCTCTTGAAGCAGGGCGGGGCGATCCCCATGCCCCGGGTGGAGTTTTTGGGCTATCGGGTAGGCTACAAGAACCACTACTACTTCTGGTACTTCGTGATCCTCCTCGTGGTGGTGGTGCTCGCCTTTGCCTTTCGGAATCTGCTAAGGACCCGCTTCGGACGGGCGTTGGTGGCGGTGCGCGACAACGACCGCGCCGCCGACGCGATGGGGATGCACCCCGGCCTCACCAAGATCTTCGCCTTCGCGCTCGGCGGGTTTTACGCGGGAGTGGCGGGGGCGCTCTATGCCTATCTCTCCCGAGCGGTGGTGATCGAGGACTACATGCTCCCGGTCTCGATCAAGTTTTTGGCGATGGCGATCGTGGGCGGGCTCGGCTCGTTGGTGGGGAGTTTCCTGGGCCCGGCCTTCCTGGTCTTGCTCGACCTCAACATGGAGGACCTCGCCAACTGGCTGAAAAGCCTCGGGTTTTCCTACGCGGGGGTGGACATCGCCTCCGCCATGCGGCCCCTGACCTTCGGTCTCGTGATCGTGCTCTTTTTGATCTTCGAGCCCCGGGGGCTTGCGAACGGGTGGCGGCTCGTCCGGAACTTCTTCCGGAACTGGCCGTTTAAGTACTAGGCAGAAAGGCCGCGCGGCCTTTTTGCGAAAGGGAGGTGAAGCATGCGGAAACTCGGAGTCCTGGCCGTCCTGCTTTTGAGCTTTGGTTTTGCCCAGAAGGTGCACCTGATGTGGTCGGGGGCGATCACCGGGCCGACCTCGGACGCGGGTAAGTATTACGCGCAGGGCGTCGAGGATTATTGCAAGTACGCGAACGAGGAAGGGCTCACCGGCGGACTCACGATCGTCTGCGAGACCCGCGACGACCAGTACAACAACGCCAACACCCAGCGGAACTTCGAGGAAGCCCTGGAGCGGGGCGACCCCGCCTTCCTCGGCTACTCCACCGGCGGCACCCTCCAGCTCAAGCCCCTGATCCAGGAGGTGGGCATGACCTACATCCCCGCCTCCTACCACATCGGCAACATCGACCCGCCGGATAGCGATTACGTCTTCCTGCCGATCGTCTCCTACTCCGAGCAGGTGATCGCGTTGCTCGAGCACATCGCCAAGGAAAAGCCCGGTGCCAAGGTGGCCCTGGCGGTGCACCCCTCGCCCTTCGGCCGGGCCCCGGTGCCCGATGCCAAGAAGGCGGCCGAGGAGCTCGGGCTCACCATCGTCGAGGTCCAGGAGATGGCCAAGGGCCTCGACTACACCGCTACCTTGAAGCGCTTCGCCAATAAGGGCGTGGAATACATCGTCTACCAGAACGTCGCCGGCCCGGTGGCGACGATGATCAAGGACGCGAGGAGGCTTGGGCTCAAGATCAAACACGCGGCCGCCCACTACGCCGGCGGCCCCGACCTCCTCCGCCTCGCCGGCGACGCCGCCGAGGGCGTGATCTGGGTGACTTCCTACTACATGCCCTACGAGGATGCGCCGGCGGCGGCCTTCGTCAAAAAGCTCGGCAAGCGTTACAAGCGCCCGGCGGACACCCTCGAGAGCGTGCACTACCCCTCGGGGATGCTGGCGGCGGCGATCGCCATCGAGGCGATCAAGCGCGCCCACGCCGCCGGCAAGCCGGTGACCGGCGACGCCGGCCGGGAGGCGGTCTACGCCGAGATGCTGAAACTCTCCTTCGACCCCGGGCTCGCGGTGGGTCCGGTGACCTATAGCCAAAAGGACCACGTCGGCGTGGACCACATGCGGGTGCTTAAGGCGAAGGGCGGCAGGTTCGTCCCCATCACCGAGCCCTTCCAGTCGAAGCTCTTCCGCAAGGTGCACTACGGGAAGTAATCCTTTCGGGGTGCGGGGCACTCCCCGCGCCCCCTTTTCCAAAGGGGTGGCATGCGGGAACGTCCGGCTCGGCCTGAAGACCTCGGGCCCGTCGAGCTTGAGGTCAACAACATCGAGGTCGTCTACCACGACGTCATCCAGGTGCTCCGGGGGGTTTCGCTCAAAGTCCCGAAGGGCAAAATCACCGCGCTCTTAGGCCCGAACGGGGCGGGGAAGACCACCACCCTCCGGGCGATCTCGGGGCTTTTGAAACCCGAGTATGGCAAGGTGACCGACGGAAGGATCGTCTACGAAGGGACGGACCTCGCCAACAAGGGGCCCGAGGAGATCGTCCGGCTGGGGATCGTGCAGGTGCCCGAGGGGCGCCACGTCTTCAAGCACCTCACGGTGGAGGAAAACCTCAGGGTGGGCTCCTACATCCACTACGGGAGAACGGCGCGGGAGGACCTCGAGCGCATCTACCACTATTTCCCAAGGCTCTACGAGCTAAGGCACAAGCTCGCCGGCTACACCTCGGGCGGCGAGCAGCAGATGCTCGCGATCGGCCGGGCACTGATGGCCCGCCCCAGGCTCCTGCTCCTCGACGAGCCCTCGCTCGGGCTTGCCCCCCTTTTGGTGCGGGAGATCTTCGAGATCGTGCGCAAGATCAACGCCGAGGAGGGGGTCACCGTCTTGGTGGTGGAGCAAAACGCGAGGATCGCCCTCGCCACCGCCGACTACGGGTACATCATGGAGCAGGGGCGGATCGTGCTCGAGGGCGACGCGGCCTACCTTGAGCAAAACCCCGACGTCCGTGAGTTCTACCTCGGGGTGGCGAAGAGCGGCGGCCGCAAATCCTTTAAAGAGGTCAAGGCGTATAAGCGCCGCAAGCGGTTTATGTAGCCGGGGACGGGATTCGTTGACCCGAGCAAGACCCCGTGCTACCTTGATCTGGGAGTCGGATCCCCCATCTCCGGCTTCCCGCCCGATCGGGGCGTAGCGCAGTCCGGCAGCGCGCCTGCTTTGGGGGCAGGATGTCGCAGGTTCAAATCCTGCCGCCCCGACCATCCTGCGGGAGTAGCTCAGTTGGTAGAGCATCGGCCTTCCAAGCCGAGGGTCGCGGGTTCGAGTCCCGTCTCCCGCTCCAGCCGTGCGCCCGTAGCTCAGCGGATAGAGCAGCCGCCTTCTAAGCGGTAGGTCGGGGGTTCGAATCCTCCCGGGCGCGCCACGATTCG
>CAYYAB010000111.1:0-5138 GCA_964469895.1 uncultured bacterium
CATCGAGGCGATCCGCCGTGAGGTTGGGATGGTCTTCCAGCAATTCAACCTTTTCCCCCACATGACGATTCTCGAAAACATCACCCTCGCCCCCATGAAGGTACGGGGCCTTAGCAAGGAGGAGGCCGAGCGGAAGGCGATGGAGCTCCTCGAGCGGGTGGGGATCGCCGACCAGGCGAACAAGTACCCCGCCCAGCTCTCCGGCGGCCAGCAGCAGCGGGCGGCGATCGTGCGGGCGCTCGCCATGGAGCCCAAGATCATGCTCTTCGACGAGCCCACGAGCGCCCTTGACCCGGAGATGGTCGGCGAGGTGCTGGACGTGATGCGGGAGCTCGCCCGCTCGGGCATGACGATGCTGGTGGTCACCCACGAGATGGGGTTCGCTCGCGACGTGGCCGACCGGGTGATCTTCATGGACGAGGGCCGGATCGTGGAGGAGGGGGCGCCGGAGGCGATCTTTTCTTCGCCGAAGGAGGAGCGCACCCGAAACTTCCTCCACCGGATTCTCCATCACTAGCGATGCGGGGCGAGGCGGCGCGGCTTTTTGTGCTCGAGCTCCTTTTGCTCCTCGTCTTCTTGCCGCCCTTCTTGCTGCTTCCCTGGGGGCGGACGGGGTTGCCTGCGGCCCCGGTGGTGGCGGTGATCGGGGGAATCGCCGCCGGGGTGAGCCTCTACGCGCTCTATGCGGCCCGGCGCGCCGAAGGGCGGGAGGACTGGCGGGCGGCAGCGATGCTCCTTGGGGTGGGACCCGGGCTTTGGCTCTGGGCCGGGGGGATCGCCTTCCGGCTCGGAGATCCCGGGCTCGCCCTTTTTGCCGTCTTTGCTTCCATCCTCTTTTCGCTACCGCTTCTTCGCTTTCCCAAACCACCCGAAGAGGAAGCGGCGCCTAGGAAGCCGGGCGAGTAGGCGCTCGCCCTCCTTCCGGCCGAGGGCGTAGACCTCTCCCGCCTTCTCGAACTCGAAGGTATCGATCGGCGCCTCGAGGGGGATTCGCACCACCAGGTCTGCGCGGGAAAGGGCGAGCTCCTTGAGCCGTCGGCGGGAGGCCTCGCCGGCCGCGAGCACCGCTTCCAGGCCGTTTTTGGGTCGCGCGATCGGGCCCGGGTTGGAGACGTCCACGGCCACGAGCGGCCCGGTTCCGAGACCAGCGACGGCGCTCACGGGCACCTTCTCGGCCACGTCCCCGTCCACCAGGAGCCGGGAGCCATGCGGCCTCGGGGGGAAGATGCCGGGGATGCTTCCTGAGGCGAGCACCGCGTCCACCACCGGGCCCTGGTCCAGGACCACGAGCTCGCCGGTGAAGAGATCGGCGGCGGCGATGCGGAGGGGGAGGGGCGCGTCCTCGATGCGGGCGTCGCCAAAAAGCCGGGTGAGCCCCTGCCGGTAGCGCTCGGGGTCGGCGAGGGCCGGTCGCCGGAGGCTCTTTAGAAAAAGGAACCCGCTTTGGAGCTTGCCGCTTTTTGCCAGGCGGGCGAGCTCGGGGTCGTGGGTGGCTTCGAGGATGGGCTCGGGGCGGAGGGGGAGCCCGAAGGCGTAGGCCGCGGCCGCCAGCGCCCCCGCCGAGGAGCCCGCGAGGGCGGTGATCCGGACACCCGCTTCCTTTAGGGTTTGAAGGAGTCCAAGGTGGAAAAACCCACGGACGCCGCCGCCCCCGAGCGCGAGCCTAATCCGCATCGTCTCCCCTTTCCCGGAATATGAGCCAGATCCCGGCGGCGATGAGGAGCACAGGCCAGAGGATTTTGACGAGCGCCGCCCCCAGGGCCAGCACCAGCACGAGGGGCAGGAGCAAGACCGCGAGCACGAGGGCGAGGGGCGCGAGGACCAGGGTGAGGACGAGGAGCAAAACCCCCAAAAAAAGCCCCACCAGACCCCCTAGCGGCCAGAGCAGGAGGAGGCCCAGTACGATCAAGATCCAGCCCAGCGTCCGCACGTCCCTAGCCTAGCTCATGCCCGGCTAAGCCCGCCGTGCTAGCCTCGCTCTTGTGAGTGCCGCGAGCCTGGTGGACGAGGCGCGAAGGGCGCGCCTGCTTGCGCGGGGATTAAAGAAACGCTACGGCCGGCGCGAGGTGGTGCGGGGCGTGGACCTCGAGCTCGGCCGCGGCGAGATCGTCGCCCTTTTCGGCCCGAACGGGGCGGGGAAGACCACCACCTTCTACATGGTCGTGGGCTTCATCCGGCCGAACGCGGGGAGGATCGAACTCCGGGGCCAAGACGTGAGCCGGCTTCCCATGTACAAGCGGGCGCGGATGGGGCTTGGCTACCTGCCCCAGGAGCCCTCGGCTTTCCGCCGAATGACCGCACTTGAAAATCTGCTCGCGATCCTCGAGCACCGCCCGCTCCCTAAAAAGCAGCGGCTTGAGATCGCGCTCGAGCTCCTCGATGAGTTCGGACTCACCAAGCTCAAGGACAAGTACGCCTACACCCTCTCGGGCGGCGAGCGCCGGCGGCTCGAGATCGCCCGGGCGCTGACCACCGACCCCGACTTCATCCTCCTCGACGAGCCCTTCACCGGAGTGGACCCCAAAAGCGTCCGCGAGATCCAGCGCCTGATCGAGGAGCTCAGGGCCCGGCGCGGCGTCGGGATCTTTATCACCGACCACTCGGTGCGGGAGACCCTCGCGATCACCGACCGGGTCTACCTGATGTACGACGGCCAGGTGGTCTTCCACGGCGCCCCCGACGAGTTCGCCCGCGACACCGGGGCCCGGACCTACTACCTGGGGGATGAGTTCGAGCTCTGATGAGCCTCTGGGTGATCGTCCTCTTCCTGGTCCTGCTCGGCGGGCTGATCGCCTACGCCGGGGACGTGATCGGGCGCCGGGTCGGCCGGCGGCACGTGCGGCTCTTCGGCCTCCGGCCGCGGACCACTGGGCTCTTGGTCGCGGTGCTCTCGGGGATGATCGTCGCGCTCGTGGTCTTCGCTGCCTTCATGCTGCTGGTGCGGGGGGCACGGGAGACCATTTTGGAGGCGGAAAAGGTACGCCAGGAGCGGGATGCCCTCCTCTCCGAGCGGAGCGAGCTCCTCGCCGAGCGGGCGCGCCTCGCTGAGCAGGTAGAGAACCTGAAGGCCCAGGCGGCGCGGGCGTTCGCCGAGGAGGAGCGGCTTCGGGCGCGGGAGCGCGAGCTCTCCGAGCGGCTCCGGGCGAACGAGACCCGCCTTTTGCGTTTGGAAGAGGAGCGAAAGGCGCTGGAGGAGGAGCTTGCCCGGGCCAAGCAGGCGCTGGCGGAGCGCACCCAAAGGTTAGAACGCCTTGAGCTCGAAGCCCGCGCCGCCCAGAAGAAGCTCGCCGAGCTCGCGAACAAGGAGCAAGCGTTAAGGAAAGAGTTAAAGACGCTCGCGGCCGCCCGCGACGAGGCCGAGCGCCGGGCGAAGCGGGCGATGGATGCCCTGGCCGAGCTCAAGGAAACGCAAAACCGGCTATCGGCCGAGGTGCTGCGGCTGGAGCGCCGCTACCGCACCTTGCAGGGGGATCTTGCCGAGTTGAATGCCTTGAGGAGTGAGCTCGAGAAGCGAAACGCCGCCCTCAAGAACGAAAATGAAGCCCTTGCCCGCCTGCTCGACGAGAGCCGGCTCGAGGCTGCCCGCTTAAAAGGGCAGGTGGCCGAGCTCGTCCGCAAGGGGAGCCAGATCGCCGAGGGGTTTTCCCAGGTGGTCGAGGGCGAGGTCCTGGCCGAGGTCTTTCTCAGCTACGACGAGGATCCCGAGTCCGAGCTAGCCCGCGCGGTCCGCCAGGCCCAAAGCCGAGCGAAGATCATGGGCTTGCCGCCGCTTTCCCCGGTGGTCGCCGAGACCCGGGGTTGGCAAGGGCCGGGTCTGATTTTGGTCGTGGTGGAGGGGGTAGGACCGGATGGACGCCTTCGCGCAAGCGCGCGCTTTGTCCCCTCGCGCACCCTTTTTGAACCGGGCGAGGTGATTGCCAAATCCGAACTGCCCCCGGATCCCGGACGGGCGCTTGAGGCTCTGGTCCGGCTCCGGCGGGAGGCGGAGGAAAGGTTGCTCGGCCTCGGGGTACCCGTCCACCACCTTGCCAGTGCTCGCATCCCGGATCGCGAGCTGGTGCAGTTTGCCGAGGCGCACCGTGGGGAAAAGGTGGTGGCGGCGGTGGTGGCCGGGGACCTGCTCACCACCACCGGCCCCATCCGACTGGGGCTTGTTACCCTCTCTCGTTAAGCGAACGCCGATTGCAGGAAGACGAGAAGCTCCTCGGCGTAGCGGGCGAGGTACTGGGCTGAGGAGACCGGGTCGGGGCTTTCCAGCCGGTGATCGGCGCCCTCGAGCCAGAGCTTCTTAAGCCCCGGGCCTTTGAGTGCGTCCCAGATCTCCCGCGGGGCGTAGGGGTCCTCGCTGCCCGCGACCGCGAAGCCCTTTCGCTCGCGGGCGAGGGCGTTTTGCACCGCCTTTTGGTTGAGCAGGGGCGTGAGCCAGACCCGGGCCCAGGGCTTTTCGAGCTCGCCGAGCGGCGCGAGCGCGAGCACCAGCGTGCCCGCCGACTTGCCGGTCAGCACCACCCGGGGCGCCCGCTCCGCCGCCCAGGAAAGCGCGGTGTGGGCGAGCTCCTCAAGGAGCCTTCCCCGGTTCGCCCGGGGCAGGGAGTGGAGGTCGTAGGCGACTTCGAGCACATCAAAGCCCAGGTAGAGAGCGGATTTTCGCGTGTAATAGAGCAAAGGATAATCCGGAGGATAGTGCATCCCCGGGAAGACGAGCATGAGGCCCTTCCCCTCGCCTTCGGTGTAGCGGAGGGGAACGCGACCGTATTCGGTGACGAATTCCATCTTAGCTTCATCCTATCCGCTTCGCGCGCAGGGAGGCCTGCAAAAAGACCCCCGGGCGCGCCCCGGGGGTCTTCCGGAACACGAGGTTAGTCCAGGAAGTCCCGGAGTTTGCGGGTACGGGACTCGTGGTATTTGAGCTTGCGGAGCGCCTTGTTCTCGATCTGGCGAATCCGCTCGCGGGTGACGCCGAAGTAGGCGCCGACCTCCTCGAGGGTGTGCTCCCGGCCGTCGATCAGACCCTTCCGGAGCTTTAGGACCATCGCCTCCCGCTCGGAGAGCTTGGAGAGCGCCTTTTCGAGTTCCTCCGAGAGCAGGCTCTGGGCGGCGGTGTCCACCGGCGAGGGCAGGTGCTCGTCGGGGATGAA
>CAYYAB010000112.1:0-5092 GCA_964469895.1 uncultured bacterium
ACGATGTCCACGAAGGGGGCGAGGTTGATCTCGGGCCGGGGCCTAAGCCGGCTTCGACGCATGGCCCACCTCGGCGAGCACGCCCAAAAGCTCCTCCCGCCGCTGCTCGAGCTCGGTGAGGATATCCTCCACCCGCCCAGCCAGGTAGTGGTGGGCAAAAAGCGCGGGGATCCCCACCACCAGCCCGCCGGCGGTAGTAAAGAGCGCCTCCCCGATTCCCCCGGCGAGCAGCCGGGCGGTGGTCTGCCCCTGGGCGGCGAGTACGTTAAAGGCGTGGATCATGCCGGTCACGGTCCCAAGCAGGCCAAAAAGCGGGGCCACCTGGGCGGTGACCCCGAGCACCCCGAGCCCCCGGGACAGCCGGACCTCTTCCTCAAGCAGCGCGGCCTTCAAGGCGGCGTCCACCGCCGCCACCCCGTAGGGCACCCGGGGCAGCCCCGCGAGCAGAAAGCGCCCGAGCGCCCCCCCGTGGGCCCGGGCGGCCTCGAGGGCGGCCTCAAGCTGCCCCCGCCTAAGCGCCGCTTCCACCTCGCGCATCAGCCGTTCGCCGCCTAGCCGTTCTCGGCGCAAGGTAAGGTAGCGCTCGAAGAAGACGTAGGCGGCGTAAAGGGTGAGGAGCAAGAGGACGACGAGGATCCAGCCCCCCTGTTGCACCTTGAGCATGTCCCTACGATACCGCCCGGCGGTGAGAACAAAACCAGACCCTTGCAAGCAAACCTGGAAGGCGTGAGGATAGGGGCGTGCGCTGGATCCGAGACCCCGCGCTCGTCCCCGTAGCCGAGAAGGTCCTGGCCGGAGAGCGTATCTCGCGCGAGGAGGGGCTCCGCCTCTACCAAACCCAAGACCTCCCCGCGCTCCTTCGCCTGGCCCACGCGGTCCGGACCCGGAAAACCGGGGACAAGGTCTACTTCGTCCACTCCCTGCGCTTTTCCCAGACCAACATCTGCTACGTCGGCTGCAAGTTCTGCGCCTTTGCCCGGCGCTTCGGCGAGGAAGGCGCCTGGGACTACGAGGTCGAGGAGGCCCTGGACTGGATCGCCGCGCGCTACCAGCCGGGCATGACCGAGCTCCACATCGCCTCCGGGCACCACCCGAAAAGGCCCCTCTCCTACTACGTGGAGCTCCTTTCCGGGATCAAAGCGCGCTTTCCCTCGCTTCAGATCAAGGCCTTCACCGCCGCCGAGATCGCCCACATCGCGAAGGTAGCGAAGACCGACGTCGAAACCGTACTCCGAACCCTCAAAGACGCCGGATTGGTCATGCTCCCCGGGGGCGGAGCCGAGATCTTCGCCGAGCGGGTGCGCAAGATCATCGCCCCCGCCAAGATCAAGGCCGAGGTCTGGCTCGAGGTGCACCGCACCGCCCACCGGCTCGGGATTCCCACCAACGCCACCATGCTCTACGGTCACGTCGAGACCCTCGAGGAGCGACTCGACCATATGGACCGCCTGAGGCGGCTTCAGGACGAGACCGGGGGTTTCATGAGCTTCATCCCCCTCGCCTTCCAGCCCGACGGCAATCCCCTGGCCCGCGAACTAGGGAAGACCGAGCCCCCGGACGCCGTGGATGACCTCAAGAACCTGGCGGTGGCCCGGATCTTCCTCGACAACTTCCCCCACATCAAGGGCTACTGGGCGACGATCACGCCCGAGATCGCCCAGGTCTCGCTGGACTGGGGGGTCTCCGACATCGACGGCACCCTGGTCGAGGAGAAGATCGTCCACATGGCCGGGGCTCGGGCCCCCGAGGGACTCTCCAAGGAAACGCTCGTGGACCTAATCCGTCGCGCCGGCTACCGACCGGTGGAGCGGGACGCCCTCTACCGGGAGCTCCGGGACTACGCCAAAGAGGCGGCATGAGCTACCGGGTGGGCCTGCCCCCTTACGCCAACGTGGCGCCCCTCTCGCGTTTTTTGAAGCCCCGGGGCTTTGCCCTTTTGCACGCGGTTCCCACCGAGCTGAATCGGGCGCTCCTCGCAGGGGAGCTCGAGCTCAGCCTGGTCTCCTCGGTCTTTTACCTCGAGCACAAGGACCGCCTCGCCCTCCTCCCCGACTTCGCCGTGGCCGTGCTGGGCCGGGTCTACTCGGTGAACCTCTTTTCCAAGGTGCCCTTCGAGGAGGTGGAAAAGATCGCCCTCACCACCGAGAGCGCCACCTCGGTCCGGCTTTTAAAGCTCCTCCTTGGCGAGGATCGGGCCTACCGGAGGGAGGAAGGGGGGCTCGAGCTCCTCGCGCACTACGACGGCGTCTTGCTCATCGGCGACCGGGCGATCCGGGCCTATGCCGGCCTGCTCGAGGCCCTCCCCGAGAGCGTCCACGACCTCCCCGAGCGCCCCCAGGGCGTCTACGTCACCGACCTGGCCGAGGCCTGGTATCGGCGCACGCACCTTCCCTTCGTCTTCGCGGTCTGGGCCCACCCCAAGGAAGCCCCGCCACCCCCCGAAGTCCTCGCCGAGCTGCGCCGGGCCCGCCGGGAGGGGCTTTCCCGCCTGGGGGAGGTGGCCCGGGAGGAGGCGGACCGGCTCGGGGTGGCCTGGCCCCTCGTCCTCCACTACCTCTGGAACTTCCGTTATCACTTCGAGGCCCCGGACCGCGAGGGACTTGTTGCTTTCGAACGCGCGATCGGGGGCTAGCGGATCTTCTTCAAGTAGTCCTCGAGACTGGCCCGGGAAAGCTCCCCGAGGTGCCGGGCCACCGCCACCCCCTCGGCGTTAAAAAAGACCGTGGTCGGCAAGGCCACCACCCGAAGCCGCCGGACCAGGCGGTTTTCGGGGTCGAGGATGACGTTCGGGAGACTCAGCCCCTCGCGCTTCAAAAAGGCCCGGACGGTCTCCGCGTTCTCCCCGCTATTCGCAAAGACGAAGACGACATCTCCAAACTTTTTGGTGTACTCGGCGAAAAGCGGCATCTCCCGCCGACAGGGAGGGCACCAGCTGGCCCAGACGTTCAGCACCACCGGCCGCCCGGAGAACTCGGCGAGGGAGACCACCGCCCCCTCAGGGGTGGAGAAGGCCCAGCCCGGGAGGCGCTCGCTCTCCCTCGCCTGCTGGGCGAGGAGCAAGAAGAGCACCCCCGCCACCGCCCCGCCTACCAGGACGGGCGGAAACGCCATGGTGATTCGAAGCTTGGCGCGGCGGAAAAAGTAGAGGGTATAGAGGGCGCCGGTCAAAACCCCAGCCAGCGGGGAGAACCCCCCTTGCCAGAAATAGAGTGCGCTCAAGGGATCAGCGGCATAGGCGTCCAGGTGGCCAAGGACATAGCCCACCCGGGCGCCGATGAGCCCCAACAGCACCGCGTTCCACGCCCAGTTCGAGAGCGCCTTCGGCCCCCTTCGCGCGAGCACCTCGGCGGCGAGCACAAAGCCAAAAAGGGCCAGCGCTACGAAGGCACGAACCAGGGGGACAACGAAGGGGCCGAGCTTGATCGCTTCCACGCCCCGAGGCTAGCGGGTGGCGATGAAGGCACCGTGAAGCTACTGCGCAGAGAGCGTGTTGATGATCTGAAAGAGCGGCAGGAACATGCCGGCCACGATCATGCCCACGATCGCGCCCAGGAAGATGATCATGATGGGCTCGATCGCGGCGGTAAGGCTCTCGACGGTCTCGTCCACCTCGCGCTCGTAGAAGTCGGCCACCTTTTGCAGCATCGCGTCGAGGGCGCCGGTCTCCTCGCCGATCGCCACCATCGAGGCCACCATCGGCGGAAAGATCTCCGGGTAGCGAAGCAGCGTGCTATGAAGCGGCTCGCCCACCTGGATGGTGTTCTTGGTCTCCTCCAAGATGTCCTCGACCACCGCGTTCCCAGCGGTGCCCTTGGTGATGTCCACGGCCTCGACGATGTTCACGCCGGAGGAGAGCAAGAGTCCGAGGGTCCGCGAGAAGCGGGCGAGGGCGCTTTTCTTGTTGAGCACCCCGAAGACCGGCATTCGAAGCTTGAGCCGGTCGATGACCCGGCGGCCCCGCTCGGTGCGGTAGACGTAGCGGTAGACGAGGTAGAGCGCCACCAGACCGAGGACCAGGTAGAGCGTGCTCGAGCGCAAAAAGTCCGAGACCGCGATCAAAAACCGGGTCAAAAGGGGAAGCTCCGAGCCGAGGTCCGTCAGAATCTGCGCGAACTGGGGCACGATTCCGGTGAGCAGGAAATAGGTGACCAAAATCGCGAAGACCAGCACGATGACCGGGTAGGTCATCGCCGACTTGATCTTGCCCCGGAGCTCGAGATCCTTTTCCAGGAAGGTGGCGAGCCGGTCGAGGATCGCGTCGAGGGTACCCGAGGCCTCACCCGCCCTCACCAGGTTGACATAAAGCCGGCCAAAGACCGGATGCTTGGCCAGCGCGTCGGAGAGCGACATACCCCCTTCGACGTCGGCGCGAACCTCCTTTAGGATCGCCTTGAACTTCTTGTTCTCCGCTTGTTTTTCCAAAATGGCAAGGGCCTGAACGATGGGAAGACCTGCCGCCATCATGGTCGCAAGCTGGCGGCTGAAGATGGCAATGTCTTTTAGCCCGGGTCCGCGCTCCAGAAAGGAAAGGCTAACCTCCGCTTGCAACCCCTTCCCGGGCTCCTTGATCTCGGTGATGTAATAGCCCTTCTCCCGGAGCACCCGGGTAGCGGTGCGTAGATCAGCGGCCTCAATGGTCGCCGCGATGCTTCGCCCCTGTCGGTCGCGCGCGCGGTAATGGTAGATCGGCATATTGTCCTATAGTATAGCGCCGGAATGCGACCCGAGCTGGCCGAGGCCGCCCGTGTGCTCGAGGAAGGAGGCCTCGTCGCCTTCCCCACCGACACCGTCTGGGGGGTGCTGGTCCGCCCCGACGCCCCCGACGCCGTCGCCCGGGTCTACCGGATGAAGGGGCGGAACCACAAGAAACCGCTTCAGCTTCTGGTCGCGGAGCTCGAGGTGGCCGAGCGCCTTCTTCCTTCGGGCTATCGCGACCCCCGGTTTTGGGCCCTGGCCGAGCACTACTGGCCCGGCCCCCTCACCCTGGTGGTGCCGGCGGGGAGAGCCTTTCCCGCCATCGGCGCGGAGCAAACCCTAGGCCTTCGCCTCCCCGACCACCCCGAGCTCCGCTCGCTGCTCCGGGCGGTGGGGG
>CAYYAB010000113.1:0-4780 GCA_964469895.1 uncultured bacterium
ACCGCGGTGGGCAAGATCCTGAGGCGGAGGCTGCGGGAGGAGGAGGTCAAAAAGCGGAGCGAGGGCGAGTAGACTAACCCCATGACCGCGCGAGGCCAGATCGCCGTCGGCGGGCTTGGGATCCTGCTAGCCTTGCTCATCGCCTGGGCGGCGGCGGGGATCCGCATCGTGGACAACCGCCACGTCGGCTGCCGCATACGGCTCGGCCAGATCCAAACGAACGAGACCCCGCCCGGGGTCCACTGGGTGATGGTGCCGATCGAGTCTCTGGCTACGGTGCCAATCCATACCCGGATCCTCGACTACAAGGGGGTCGAGGTCCTGGCAAAAGACGGACTTCGGATCCACATGGACATCACCGTGGGCTACAAGATCAAGCCCAGCAAGGCCTGCGACGCCTTCCTGCAGTACACCGAGATCGAGCGGGGCCTCGTCGTCCCCGAGATCCGCTCGGCGCTCAGGAAGGTAGCCTCCCAGTTCCACTCGACCGAGTACTACGAAAAGCGCTCGGAGGTGGACGCAAAGATCGTGATGGCGCTGGAAGAACTCAAAAACCCTTACTTCGAGATCGTGCAGGTGAACATCCGCAACGTGGTGCTGCCCGACTCGGTGGTCCAGGCGATCCAGCGGAAGATCGTCGCCAAGCAGGAGGCGGAGCGGATGCAGTTCGTGCTCGAGCGCGAAAAGAAAGAGGCCGAGCGCAAGAAGATCGAGGCCCAGGGCATCGCCGAGGCGAACCGCCTGATCGCGGGCTCGCTTACCGAGAACTATCTGAAGTGGTACCAGATCCAGGCGATCAAAGAACTCGGCCAGGCCCCCTCCAACACCTTCATGATCGTGCCCTACGACTCCGGGCTCTTCCCGGTCCCCACCTACCCCGTGCCGGGGGGCAAAAAGTAAGATGCGCTCGCCCTGGGCCAAGCTTCAAGGCGTCGAGCGGGTCGTGCTCTACCCGCCCCCCGGGCCGGTGGTGGCCGAGCTCCGGGTCCCGGGCTCGAAAAGCGCCACCAACCGCGCCCTGTTGCTTGCGGGCTTCGCGAAGGGGCCTTCCACCCTCAGTGGGATTCTGAAAAGCGACGATGCTTACTGGGCGACCGAGGCACTGAGGGCCCTTGGGATCGGGGTCCGGGTCGAAGGCGAGACCGCCTGGGTCGAGGGTGGCGGGCCGAAGAAGCGGGAGGCCGAGGTCTTCGTGGGCTCGGCGGGGACGCTCGCCCGCTTTCTGACCGCGATGCTCGCCTTCACCCCGGGCCGCTGGACCCTCCGGGCCAGTCCCCAGATGCAGCGCCGGCCGATCGCGCCGCTCCTCGATGCGCTCATGACTTTGGGCGTGGGCGTATCCTACCTTGAGGAAAAAGGGCGTTTTCCCTTTGTGCTCGAGGGCCAAAAGGTCCCGGGGGGCGAGGTGCGCATCTCGGGGGCGACCTCGAGCCAGTTCGTGAGTGCCCTCCTGCTCGCCGGTGCGCTCGCGGAAGGACCGCTCTTCGTCCGAGTCGAGGGGGGCATCGTCCAGCCCGACTACGTGCGCATTACCGCCCGAATGATGGAAGCCTTCGGGGCCCGGGTGCGGGAGGAAAAGGAGGGCTTCCTCGTCCAGCCCACCGGCTACCGGGGACGGCAGGTTGAGCTCGAGGCCGACGCCTCGAGCGCCGCCTACTTCTTCGCCCTGGCGGCCGCAAGCGGGGGCCGGGTGCGGGTCTTGAACCTGGGGAGCGATACCCTCCAGCCCGACCTCGGCTTCGTAGACGTGCTCGCGCGGATGGGTGCGGAAGTGGGAAAAACCCAGACCGCGACCGAGGTCAAGGGGCCGAAGAGGCTCAAAGGTGGCTTTCGCCAGTCGCTTTTGCGCATGAGCGACCAAACCCCCACCCTGGCCGCCCTCGCCGCTTTCGCCGACGCCCCCATCGAGATCCGCGAGGTGGCCCACGTCCGCCACCACGAGACCGACCGGATCGCGGTCATGGCCGAGGAGCTGAAAAAGGCGGGCATCCGGGTCGAGGAGTTCCCGGACGGCCTTCGCGTGCACCCCGGTACGCCCCAGCCCGTCCTGCTGGATAGCCATGACGACCACCGGGTGGCGATGAGCCTTGCGCTGCTCTCGCTTCGTGCCCCAGGCCTTTCGATCCGGGACCCCGGTACCGTTTCCAAGACCTTTCCGGATTATTTCGACCGGCTCAGGGAACTTGGCTTCCGGGTGGACGTGTATACTCAAGGGTCATGAGCGCGAACAACGCCCCCGAACCGCGTTACTGGGAGAAGATGCGGCTCATCGCCGCCACGCTTAAGGAAGTCGAGGGGCCGATCGTGATCATCGCCCACGAGGACCCCGACGGCGACGCCCTTGGCAGCACCCTCGGCCTCTACCGGGCACTCAAAAAACTCGGCAAGGAAGCGATCTGGATCCTGGACCCGCCGCGCTTTCTGCGCTTCATTCCCAAGGAGGAGGAGTACCACCCGCCGCTTGAAGCGCTTCCCGAAAACGCCACCCTGGTGGTCCTGGACGCGGGCGACAAGGACCGGGCGGTGGGGGCGCCGGTGGAGGGGTTCGTGATCAACATCGACCACCACGGGTCGAACTCCCGCTTCGGTCAGATCCACGTGGTCGACCCCACCAAGCCGGCGGCGGCGATGATGGTGAAGGACCTGATCGACCTCCTCGGCGTCGCATGGGACGCCGAGATCGCCACCCCGGTGCTCACCGGGATCATGACCGATACCGGGTTTTTCAAAAACTCGAACACCACCCCGGAGGTCTTCGAGACCGCCGCCGAGCTCGTGGGCTACGGGGTGAAGTACGCCGAGCTCGCCGACCGGCTCTCCTGGCGGCCGCCGGAATACTTCAAGCTCACCGCCCTGGTGCTCTCCACGGTAGCGTTCCACTTTGGCGGGCTCGCGGTCACCGCCCACGTGACCCGCGGGATGATCGAGGAAGCGGGGGCGGCGGAGGAAGACTCCGACGACTTCGTGGGGCTTTTGAAGACGGCCGAGGGCTCGGTGGTGGCGATCTTCCTCAAGGAGCGGGAGGAGGGCGTCAAGGTCTCGATCCGCTCGAAGAACGGGGTCAGCGCCCAGCGGATCGCGCTCGAGCTCGGGGGCGGCGGCCACGTCCCCGCCGCCGGCGCCACCCTTGCGGGCAAGACACTCGAGGAAGCTTACCCCATCGTGCTCGAAGCGGTCCGCAAGGAGCTCGTCCGCTCAGGCCTCCTCGCCCCCGACGAAGAGAGCGCGAAAATCGTTTAGGTTGTTGGCGGTAGGCCCGGTAAAGAGCAAGAGGCCGAGCGCCTCGAAAAAGGCGTAGGCGTCGTTTTTGACGAGGTAAGCGCGGGGATCGAGCCCCAAGGCCAACGCCCGGTGGAAGGCATCCGGGGTGAGGATCGCCCCGGCGGCGTCGGTGGGGCCGTCGAGCCCGTCGGAGTCGGCGGCAATCGCGTACACTCCCTCTGGCCCAAGCTCCGCGAGCAGGGCGAGCAAAAACTCCTGGTTTCGACCCCCCTTCCCCTCCCCCACCACGCGCACCGCCGCCTCACCCCCCGAGAGCAGGAAGAAGGGCGGCGAAAGCGGGAACGACCGGGCGCGGGCGCTTGCCACCATCTCGGCGTGAAAGCCCGCGAGGGCACGGGCCTCCTGGGAAAAGCGATCGGAGAGAATCAAGGTGCGGTGGCCCCGCTCCTCGAGGAACTCCGCCGCCGCCTGGAGAAGGTCGGCGTTTCCCGCGATCACCCGGTTTTCCACCCGCGAAAAGACCGGGCTTCCGGGCTTTGGGGTCTCCGGGAGCTCGCCCCGGGCACCGGCGGCAAGGTGCGCTCGGACGCGGGGGAAGTCGAGGCCGTAGCGGTCGAGCACCTCGAGGGCGTCCTCGAAGGTGGTGGGGTCGGGGGCGGTGGGCCCGGAGGCCACCACGCTCGGGTCGTCCCCGGGAACGTCGGAGTAGATGAGCGCGATCACCCGGGCGGGGTAGGCGGCCTCGGCTAGCCTCCCCCCCTTGATGCGGGAAAGGTGCTTTCTCACCGCGTTGATCTCGTGAATGGTGGCGCCGCTTTTTAAAAGCGCTTCGGTGAGGGCTTGCTTCTCCTCGAGGCTCACGCCCCAGGGCGAGGCGAGGAGGGCACTGCCGCCCCCGGAGATAAGAACAAGAAGCGTGTCCCCCTCCCCCAGCGAACGGGCCAGCGCAAGCGCGCGCTCGGCAGCCTCAACCGAAGCCCCATCGGGTACCGGATGACCTGCCTCCATAAGGGGCAAACGGGTGGGCTTTCGGTGGCCGTAGCGGGTGACCCCGAAACCCTTCGCCCGCGGCCAAGCTGCCTCGGCGGCGGCGAGCATTGGTCCTGCGGCCTTGCCCACCGCGATCAAATAGGGCCGATCGGGTTCGGGACCGACCGCCTCCCGCACCCGCTGCTCGGGGTCGGTGGCCGAAAGGGCATGCCGGAAGGCGTTTTCCAGAAGTTCCCGCATCCTCCCCAGGCTAACCGGTCAAGGCAAGCCCGGGCCACGGGCCTTCCTGCCGCTACGGTCGCTACGGTCGTCGTCACCCCCGAAGGGCTCCACCCAGATAGCGAATCAGCGCAAGACGCCCCGCGCCAGGGCAAAGCTCGTCCGGTCGGTGGCCGGGCGGCTTTCGGCCCGCAATGCAAGCAGCGGATCTTCCAAAGCCCCCCGGTCTACAAGTTTCTCGCGCACACCGGGGGTTTTTCCAAGCCCTCGATGCGAAGCGGCAGGTTCCCGCGCAGGAGAACGAGCCGCTAGACCCCCGCCGAAGATCCAGAATCCAGAGAAAAGAACC
>CAYYAB010000114.1:0-4776 GCA_964469895.1 uncultured bacterium
AGGGCGGCCTCGAGCTCGGCCCGCCAGGGGCGGAGGCCGAGCTCCTCCAGGTGCTGGAGGTAGTACCGCACCCCTTCGGCGAGGTTCTCGAGGTAGGTCCGGCGGTAGGCCGGGCTTTGCTCCTTCTCGCTTCCAAAGCGGCCCTTTTCCAGGTCCTTGAGGTAGTCCCGGTAGAGCCTGAGCTCCTTGACGAACATGTGGGGGCGGGAGGGGTCCAGGGGAAGGGTGCGGCGGCCGTAGATGTGGTCCACCATTTCCTCTAGGGAATAGCTCCCCTGGAAGTAGGCGAGGTTCGGGCCGGGGCAGACCGAGACCCCGGCCGGCTCCCTCATCTGGGGTTCGAGCTCGAAGGAGAGGTGGGCGGGCTCGGCCAGGCCCACGCAAAGGCACTGGCGCTCCAACACCCGCCCGATCGCGGCCTTCCGCTCGGGGCCCTCAAGGCGCGCCTCGATCTCCCGGATCTTGCGGTACTGGTAGGCCCGGCTGGCGGTGCAGATGGGGCGCTCGGTGTACTCGGTGTTGTACTCCAAGAACCCCTTGGGGCAGGGGCTTCCGGGTTTGCCCGATCGGTACCAGTCGTGCATCCGCTGGCCCATGGTGGCCTTTTTCAGCACGTTGAAGGGCACCCCCAGGGGGGAGGCGCCGGAGAGCTCGAGGTCCTCCTCACCGGCCGCGGCGAGGTCGGCCCGGGTGGCGTCGTCGACCACGGTGGCCTCGGGGACCAGCAGGAAGGGCGAGCCCCAGCCCACCGAGTCGAGGCCGTAGCGCTCGAGCAACAGGCGCTGCTCGAAGGCGTTCCCCACCCCGCCCTGGGCGGTGATCCTCTGGGCCGGGGGTTCGGCGGGCACCGGCTTTCCGAGCTTCTTCAGGGCGGTGCGGTAGATCCCGAAGAGGGTCGCGACCAGCTCCTCGCGCCGCCGGCGGAACTCCTCGAGGATCGGCCCCATCAGGATCCCGGGGGTGGCGAAGGCGTGGCCGCCGCAGTTCAGCCCCGACTCGACGCGGAACTCGCTCACCCAGAGCCCCTTCTTGGCCAGGAACTTGCCCTGGGTGAGGGCGCTTCGGAAGTCGGAGACCTTAAGGATAATTTCCTTTTTGATCCGCCCGGCCTCGTCGGCGAAGAAGTCCTTGAACCGGGCGAGGTAGGAGTAGAGCCGGGGGTTCATCCCGGCCGAGAGGCAGAGCGCCCCCTCCAGCCCGCTTTCGGCGAAGCCCCGAACGGCGGCGTGGGCGTAGTTCATCTCGGTGGGCAGCGGCCGGCCCCGGTGGTGGGTGGGCTGGTCGACCTTGGTCATCACGTTGGCCTCGATGCGGCCGGGGCGGAGCCCCGAGCGGATGGCGGCCTCGACCGCCGGCGAGCGGGTCGCCTGCCAGCGGCGGTAGAGCCGCTTGAGCCGGGCCTCCTCGGGCAGGAGCTCGAGGTAGCGCACGATCTCGCTCCCGGCCCGGAGCGGGGCCCGCCTCAGGGCCTCGAACTCCTGGCGCACGAGCGCCGCCACCAGGTCGAGGTAGGCGGCGATCCGCCGGGCCCGGGAATCGGCCAGGGGGTCCTTGGGGATGGGGCGGTATTCGCGGCCGCTTCGGCGGCTCCAGTAGGCGCGCATGCGCTCGAGGAGGTCGTCGTCGACGATCGAGATCACCGAGGCGATCCCGTACTTGGCGACCTTGATCGGGGTGTCGATGGTGAAGGCGGTGCCCATCACGGGGATGTGGAAGCGGTGCGGCGGCACCTCCCGGTCCCCGGCGCCGGGTCGAGAAAAAACCTGCATGCCCAAGGTTACCCCTTTTCGGTGAGGGGGGATAGGGGACCCCCGCTCACCCCTCCCAGCGGAAGTCCTTGAACCGCTCCCGGAGCTTCGCCTTCAGGAACTTGCCGGCGCTGGTGCGGGGGATCTCCTCGACGAAGACGATGCGGTCGGGGATCCACCACTTGGCGAACTTGGGCTCCAGGAAGGCCTTGAGCTCCTCCTCGGTGGCGCTCGCCCCCTCCTTGAGGACCACCACCGCCAGCGGCCGTTCCTGCCACTTGGGGTGGGGCACCGCGATCACCGCCGCCTCGGCCACCGCCGGGTGGCCCATCAGGGCGTTCTCCAGCTGCACCGAGCTGATCCACTCCCCGCCCGACTTCACCAGGTCCTTGGTGCGGTCGACGATCTCGATGTACCCCTCGGGGTCGATGGTTACCACATCGCCGGTCCTGAACCAGCCGTCCTCGGTCCACTTGTCGGCCCCCTCGGGGAGGCGGTAGTAGCGTTCGGCGATCCAGGGGCCCCGGACCTGGAGCTCGCCCATCGTGCGGCCGTCCCAGGGGATCTCGCCCGCCTCGCCCCAGCCCCGGGCCTCGACCAGGGGGACGGGCAGGCCCTGCTTGGCCCGGATGCGGTACTTCTCGTCCTCGGGAAGGTCTTCCATATAACTCTTCAAATAGCTCACGGTTCCAAGCGGCGTGGTTTCGGTCATGCCCCAGGCGTGGATGACCCGGAGGCCGAACTTGTCGAAGGCCCGAATCATCCCTTCGGGCGCCGCCGACCCCCCCACCACCATGCGCATCCCCGGCACCAGCTTCCAGCGGTCGGGCTCCTTCTCGAGGGCCTGCAGGATGCCGAGCCAGATCGTGGGCACGCCGGCGGTGGCGGTGACCCGTTCGCGCTCGTAGAGGTCGAGGAGGCTTTCGGGGTCGAGGTAGGGGCCGGGGAGGACCTGCTTGGTCCCGGTCATGGTGGCGGTGAAGGGGAGGCCCCAGGCGTTCACGTGGAACATCGGCACCACCGGAAGGAGCACGTCGCGCTGCGAGAGGTTCAGGGCGTCGGGAAGCGCCGAGGCCAGCGAGTGGAGCACCACCGCCCGGTGGCTGTAGACCACCCCCTTGGGGCGGCCGGTGGTGCCCGAGGTGTAGCACATCCCCAGCGCCTGCTCCTCGCCCTGGATCCGGAAGGCCTCGAGCTCGGGGGCGGGGGCGATCGTCTGCTCGTAGTCGAGGAAGCCTTCGGGCACCGGCTTCCCGGTAAGGGGCACCACGATCACCCGCTCGACGTTCTCGACCAGGGGGGCGACCTTTTCCCAGAGGGGAAGGAGGACGTCGTCCACGATGACGAACCGGTCGCCGGCGTGCTCGATGATGTAGGCGAGGTCGGCGGGGTGGAGCCTCAGGTTCAGGGTGTGCAGCACCCCGCCGGCGATGGGGATCCCGAAGTAGGCCTCGAGGTGGGCGTAGTGGTTCCACATAAGCGTGCCCACCCGGTCCCCGTCCCCAAGCCCGAGCTTCAAAAGGGCGCTTGCGAGTTTGCGGGCCCGGCTCGCGAACTCGCCGTAGGTGTAGCGGTGGAGCGAGCGGTCGGGGAGCCGGCTCACCACCTCGACCTTGGGGAAGAGCTTTTCCGCCCGTTCGAGAAAGTGGCCGATGTGAAGGGGGTAGTGCATCATCTGTCCCTGCATAAGGCCTCCTTGTTCCTCCGCCCGAGTATACCCCGGGCCCGCGTGGTTTTTTGCGATAACGGGCGGCTTGACAGGGTGTTTTGGCTATGCTAGCGTGGGGATTCGGGCAGGGGTCCCAACCCCCGGCCCAGCCCCCAGGGTGCCACCCTAGCTCAACCGGTAGAGCACCCGACTTGTAATCGGGGGGTTAGGGGTTCGACTCCCCTGGGTGGCTCCAAGGAGGCGTGGGCAGGTGTCCCGAGTGGCAAAGGGGGCGGTCTGTAAAACCGTTGGCGTATGCCTTCGTGGGTTCGAGTCCCACCCTGCCCACCACGCGCGGGAGTAGCTCAGTTGGTAGAGCATCGGCTTCCCAAGCCGAGGGTCGCGGGTTCGAGTCCCGTCTCCCGCTCCACGGGCTCGCGTAGCTCAGCAGGTAGAGCACTCCCTTGGTAAGGGAGAGGTCGCCGGTTCAAGTCCGGCCGCGAGCTCCAAGGACGAAGCGTCCAGGCCGCGCCCGCCTCCAGCGGGCGGGTTTGGACTGCAAGGAGGAAGAAGCATGGCGAAGGAGGAGTTCAAGCGCACCAAGCCCCACGTGAACGTGGGGACGATTGGCCACGTGGACCACGGGAAGACGACGCTGACGGCGGCGATCACGTTTGCGGCGGCGGCGGAGAACCCCAACGTGGAGATTGCGGACTACGATCAGATCGACAAGGCGCCGGAGGAGAAGGCGCGGGGGATCACGATCAACACCGCCCACGTGGAGTACGAGACCGCCAAGCGGCACTATTCCCACGTGGACTGCCCGGGGCACGCGGACTACGTGAAGAACATGATCACCGGGGCGGCCCAGATGGACGGGGCGATCCTGGTGGTCTCCGCGGCGGACGGTCCCATGCCCCAGACCCGGGAGCACATCCTGCTCGCTCGCCAGGTGGGGGTGCCCTACATCGTCGTGTTCATGAACAAGATCGACATGGTGGACGACGAGGAGCTCCTCGAGCTGGTGGAGATGGAGGTGCGGGACCTTCTGAACCAGTACGAGTTCCCTGGGGACGAGGTCCCGGTGATCCGGGGCTCGGCGCTCAAGGCGCTCGAGGCCCTGCACCAGAACCCCAACACCAAGCGGGGCGAGAACGAGTGGGTGGATAAGATCTGGGAACTCCTCGACGCCCTGGACGAGTACATTCCCGAGCCCCAGCGGGAGGTGGACAAGCCCTTCCTGATGCCGGTGGAGGACGTGTTCACGATCACCGGTCGGGGCACGGTGGCGACCGGTCGGGTGGAGCGGGGCAAGCTCACGGTGGGCGAGGAGGTGGAGATCGTGGGCTTGCGGCCCACCCAGAAGACGGTGGTGACCGG
>CAYYAB010000115.1:0-4745 GCA_964469895.1 uncultured bacterium
CGCACGGCGTTTTCATTATACGCCCCGTCAAGGAAGAAGTTATCTCATAAAAGTTGAGTGTATAATGCGCAATAGGAGGGAAACCATGAGGAGGAAAGATCCGCACGCCCCCGAGGGCCTCGCCGCCGAATCGCTTCCCGGCGAACGGGTTCGGCTTTGGTTTTTCGGCGACGTCGAGGACGAGGAGGTGGTGGTGGACGCGCTCGAGCTCGCCGAGGCGCTCGCCCGCCTCGAAGCCCCGGGGTATCCCACGATGAGCCCGGAGGACCTCGAGGACGAGCCCGACGACGCCCCCAACTACACCACCGCCGACGTCGCGGTCTTCGAGCCCGAGGAGGGGATCCTGGTCTTGCGCCGGGTCAAGGTCCCGGGGCCCGACCTGCTCGAGTTCAACACCCCTGCGGGCTCGGTCTATGCGTTTCCCTTCCGCGAAGCCGTCGAGTACCTCCGGCGCTTTCTGCCCCGCTGACTATGATGGGGGGCGATGGGCGCCCTCTACCGCAAGAAGCGCCCGGCGACCTTTGACGCCGTCGTCGGCCAGGAACACGTAAAGGAAGTCCTCCGCGCCGCCATCGCCAAGGGCCGGCTGGCCCACGCCTACCTCTTTTCCGGGCCCCGGGGGGTGGGCAAGACCACCCTCGCCCGGATCCTGGCGATGGCGGTGGGCTGCGAGGCCGAACCCGAGGGACGCCCCTGCGGCCATTGCGCCCACTGCCGGCGGGTACAGGAGGGCAGCCATCCCGATGTGCTCGAGATCGACGCCGCCAGCAACAACTCGGTGGACGACGTCCGCGAGCTCAAAGAGCGGATCCTCCTCGCCCCGGTGCTCGCCCCCAAGAAGGTAATCATCCTCGACGAGGCGCACATGATGTCGAAAAGCGCCTTCAACGCGCTCCTCAAGACCCTCGAGGAGCCCCCCGAGCACGTGCTCTTCGTCTTTGCCACCACCGAGCCCGAGCGGATGCCGGCGACGATCCAAAGCCGCACCCAGCACTTCCGCTTCCGCCGCCTTTCCGACGAGGAGATCACCAAAAAGCTCCGGGAGGTGGCGAAGGAGGAGGGCCTCGAGATCGAGGAAGAAGCCCTCCGCCTCCTCGCCCGGGCCGCCGAGGGGGCGATGCGGGACGCGCTGGTGCTCCTTGAACGCGTCCTCACGCTGGAGAAAACACCGGTCACCCGCGCCGAGGTCGAGCGGATCCTCGGCCTGCCCCCCTCCGAGGCGGTGGAGGGGCTCCTCGCGGCTCTCCTCGAGGGGGCGGTGGAGGACGCGCTCAAGCGGGCCGAGGCGCTCTTTTTCGAGGGGTTCGCCCCTC
The DNA here is from genome assembly GCA_964469895.1 of uncultured bacterium. Taxonomy (GTDB): domain Bacteria; phylum Deinococcota; class Deinococci; order Deinococcales; family Marinithermaceae; genus WFXV01. Next base: position 1,314 of record CAYYAB010000115.1, read on the forward strand.
GTACCCTGGTGCGGGAACTCAAGGAGGCGCTCAAGGCCCGGCTCGTGGAGCGGCCGAGCGAGGCCCTGGTAGCCGCACTCCTCGCCCTCGACGAAGCCGACGAACGGCTCGCCAAGGACGAATCAAGGCTTGGGCTCGAGCTCGCGATTCTGCGCGCCCACCGCGCCCTGACCGCGGGCGGCGCGCCGCCCCCCGCGCCCCATTCCCGGCAGGAGGGCCCGCGGGTCGAGGCCCCCAAAACGCCACCCCCACCGCCCTCGCCGCCTGAGCCGGCGCCGGCCCCAAAGGCCGCCTCCCCCGAGCCCGGCCTGGACCGCGAGCGCTTTCGCGCTTTCCTAGAGGCCCTCCCCGCCCCCTTGCGGGCGGTGGTGCGGGAGGCGCGACCCGAGGTTCGGGGGAAGAAGCTCGTCCTTCGCTTTCCCGCCCGGCTCAAGTTCCACATCGAGCGGGCCCGGGCCGAGCGGGCCCGGCTCGCGCCGGTGGCGGAGCGGACGCTGGGGCTCCGGGAGCTCGAGGTAGCGGTGGACGAAGGCAACGCGGTGCCGCCTCCGGAAGAGGAGGAACCCGAGCCGGCGCCCCCTTCCCCGCCACCCGAAAAAAAGCGGAAAGCTCCAAAAGTAAAGCCCGAGGCCGTCCCCCGGAACCTGCTCAAAGACCCCCGCTTCCAGCGGCTCAAGGAGGTCTTCGGCGCCGAGCTCCTCGCCTTCGAGGAAGAGGACGAACCCCTGAGCGAAAAATGATAGGGGGTAGGCGTATACTCTAACCATGCGCACCCACGACCTGGGCGACGAAACCCTCGAGGCCCTCTTGAAGCGTCTCCGCCGGATCGAGGGGCAGGTCCGCGGCCTTCAGAAGATGATCGCGGAGGGCCGGGCCTGCGACGAGGTCCTCACCCAGATGACCGCCACCAAGCGGGCGATGGAGTCGGCTGCGGCGATGTTTTTAAAGGAGTACGTGGCGGTCTGCGCCGCCGAGGTAGCGGAGGGCGACTCCAACGCGCTTGAAAAGATCTCCGAGGCGCTCAAGAAGTTTCCCTAGAATCTGAGCGTATAATCGGAGCGTGCCCGAGTCCGCCCTGGCCGTGGCCGCCCGCACCGACCCCGGCCAAAAACGCGAACGCAACGAGGACGCCTACGGCTATCGCCTGACCGAAAACGGGGGGGTCTTCGTCGTCGCCGATGGGATGGGGGGGCACGCCCACGGCGACCGGGCGGCACGGATCGCGGTGGAGACGGTGCTCGAGCGTCTCGACGGCCGCGATCCCTCGCCGGCCCTTTTGGTGGACGCGCTCGAGGAGGCAAACCGCAAAATCTACCAAACCGCCCGAGCCGAACGGGCCGAGGGCATGGGCACCACCGCCACCGTACTGGTGGTGGACTTCCCCTACGCCCTGATCGCCCACGTCGGCGACTCCCGGGCCTACCTGCTCCGAAACGGCCTTTTGGTCCAGCTCACCCAGGATCATTCCTGGGTCGCCGACCGGGTGCGGGAGGGGCTCCTTCGCCCCGAGGACGCCCGCGCCCACCGCTGGAAAAACGTGATTACCAACGCCCTCGGAACCTTCCCCGAGGTGGACGTGGACCTCCTCGGCCTGCGGCTCAAGCCCGGGGACCTGCTACTCCTCTCCACCGACGGGCTCCATGGAGTGCTCGGGGAGGAGGCGATCGCCCGGGTGCTCGCCGCCTCCTCTGACCTCGAAGCGGCCCTTAAGCGCCTGGTCGAGCTGGCCAACGCCTGGGGCGGGCCGGACAACATCACCGCCATCGCGGTCCGGGCCGATCGGGTACCCGAGGGTGGGGAAAAATCCTACGCGCTCATGCTGGCGGGAGATCAACCCGTATACATCCGTGCCCGCAGCGGCGACACCGAGCTAGCCCTGCCCCAACGCGCGCCTAAATACCGGCTTAGCGAGATCATCCTGCTTTTGCTTTGGCTTGGGCTCCTCGCGTACGTACTTTTGAGCCAGCGGTCCTAGCGGTAGGGTAAGTTATGGGTATGGAAAAGGTCGAGACCCACCGCGCCCCGGCAGCCATCGGCCCCTACAGCCAGGCGATCAAAGCGGGGGGCTTCGTCTTCGTCTCCGGACAGATCCCCCTGACCCCGGAGGGCGTCCTCGTGGAAGGGAGCGTCGAGGACCAGGCCCGCCAAGCGCTACAAAACCTAAAAGCCGTGCTTGAAGCCGCCGGGAGCGGCCTCGACCGGGTGGTACAGGTCACCGCCTACCTCACCGACATCGCCGCCTTCCAGGCGTTCAACCGGGTTTACGCCGAGTTTTTCCAAGAACCCTACCCCGCCCGGGCGGTGGTGGGGGTGGCCGAGCTCCCCAAAGGGGCCAAGGTCGAGGTGGCAGCGGTGGCGCTAGGAGGTGCCTGATGCGGATCCTTCACCCGACGGACTTTTCCGAGGCTTCGAACAAGGCGCTCGCGGTGGCCCGGATGCTCCGGGACCTCCTAGGCGGTGAGCTGGTTTTGCTCCACGCCATCGAGTACCCGGTCCGCAGCAAGGTCTACGGCGACTACTGGGACGAGATGCTCTCCAAGACCTTCGAGGAGCGGCGCCGGGAGCTGATCGCCTACCTGACTGAAAAACTCAGGGAGCTGGAGCCGGGCGCCCGGCACGTAATCGACGAGGGCAAGCCCCTCTCGGTGATCCTGAAGCACGCCAAGGAGGCCGACCTTGTAGCCATGGGCACCCACGGGCCGGAGGGGCTCCTCGAGCGGCTCCTCGGCTCGGTGACCGAGCGGGTGATCGAGCTCTCCGGTAAGCCGGTGGTGGCTACCAAGGCGGAGGCCGAGGTGCGCCCCTTCAAGCACCTGGTGGTGGCCACCGGGCTCGCCGAGCCCTCGAAGCGGGCGCTTGAACTCGCGAAAAGGATCGCCGACGCTGCCGGGGCCCGGATCACCCTCCTGCACGCGGTCGAGCCCATCCCCGAGCCGCCCATCCCGGTGCACATGCCCGACCCCCACGAGGTCCTGGGCGGCGACTACATGGAAAAGCTCGCCAAGGAGCTCGCCAAGATCGCCGAGCCCTACGGAGCGGAGCCGGTGATCCGGGAGGGCGACCCGGTAGAGGTGCTTTGCCGCTTCGCCAAAGAGGAGCAAGCCGACGCGGTCTTCATTGGTCGCTCCAAGGAGGCCCGCTTCCTCGGCTCGGTGACCCGCGAGGTGCTGGAGCGCGCCGGCCTCCCGGTCTTCGTGCATCCATGATCGAAGAACTTAAAGAGCGTTTCCAGGCGGGCGATCGCCGGGCGCTGGCCCGGGCCATCACCTTGGTGGAGTCGGGCCACCCGGCGGGCGCTGAGCTCCTGAAGGCGCTAAGGGGCGGCCGGCGGGCCAAGGTGGTGGGCCTCACCGGCAGTCCGGGCTCGGGAAAGAGCACCCTCGCCGACCGCCTGATCGAGGAGGCCCGCCGCGCCGGCGAGACCGTCGCCGT
>CAYYAB010000116.1:0-4652 GCA_964469895.1 uncultured bacterium
GTCAATTCCTTTGAGTTTCAGCCTTGCGGCCGTACTCCCCAGGCGGGGTGCTTAACGCGTTAGCTACGGCGCCGAGAGGGACTCCCGACACCCAGCACCCATCGTTTAGGGCGTGGACTACCCGGGTATCTAATCCGGTTTGCTCCCCACGCTTTCGCGCCTCAGCGTCACGGGCGGTCCAGGGAGCTGCCTTCGCCATCGGCGTTCCTCCCGGTATCTACGCATTTCACCGCTACTCCGGGAATTCCGCTCCCCTCTCCCGCCGTCTAGCCGGGCAGTATCCGACGCAGGTCCACGGTTGAGCCGTGGGGTTTAACGCCGGACTTGCCCGGCCGCCTACACGCCCTTTACGCCCAGTGAATCCGGGTAACGCTCGCACCCTCCGTATTACCGCGGCTGCTGGCACGGAGTTAGCCGGTGCTATTAGCGGGGTACCGTCGGTGGTCGTCCCCCGTTCAGCGGTTTACACCCCGAGGGGCTTCATCCCGCAAGCAGCGTCGCTCCGTCAGGCTTTCGCCCATTGCGGAAGATTCCTAACTGCTGCCTCCCGTAGGAGTGGGGCCCGTGTCTCAGTGCCCCTGTGGCCGGCCATCCTCTCAGACCGGCTACCCGTCGTTGGCTTGGTAGGCCGTTACCCTACCAACTACCTGATGGGACGCGGGCCCATCCGGAAGCGCCGTGAGGCTTTAGACGCCACCCAGGGGTGGAGTCCACATGGGGGATTAGCCCGGGTTTCCCCGGGTTGTCCCCCACTTCCGGGCAGGTCACCCACGCGTTACTCACCCGTCCGCCGCTAGGGCGGGTAGAAACCGAGGTTTCGACCCGCCCCCGCACGACTTGCATGTCTTAGGCACGCTGCCAGCGTTCACCCTGAGCCAGGATCAAACTCTCCGTGGCAAAGAAAACTTCCCACGATGGGGAAGTGGGTGTGCTTCGTTTGGCTGCCAAGGCCCGTGCTTTCAAGGTCCCCCGCCCCTTTGGGGCAAAGCTAAGTCTAGCAAAGGGGCGGGGTTTCGTCAACCGGGTGTAATCGGTCAACCCATCTGAGATCCTCCGAAGGGCCGATTTCGCGCACGCCGGAGGGTTCGGAATTCGGGGCCTGGGTCGGGTGGGCGGTCGCGCCCTCGGTCCTCTTCGAGTTTCCGCGGGGTGCCGAGGCGGCAACCCGGGTCTCCTCTGGGTCCGCCGGCGTTTGGGGCTTCCTTTGTGCCCCCCGCCACGCGGAGGGCAGGGGCGTGTGGTTATACTGTGCCACACGCCGGGAGGGGTATGAAGCTTACCGATCGCTACGGCCGCCGCATCAAGGACCTTCGCATCTCGGTGACCCCGAGGTGCAACTTCCACTGCGTCTACTGCCATCCCCTGGGGCTTGAGATGACCGATCCACCGGGGACGGTGAGCGTCGCCGACGTGGCCCACTTCGTGCGCGCGGGGGTGATCCTCGGGGCGGAGAGCGTGCGCTTTACCGGGGGCGAGCCGCTGGTGCGCAAGGAGCTCCCCGAGATGATCGCCGCCGCCCGAGAGGCGGGGGTGGAGGACATCGCCGTCACCACGAACGCCACCTTGTTGAAAAGGCGCCTTCCCGAGCTGCTCGAAGCCGGGCTCAAGAGGATCAACATCTCGCTGGATGCCCGCGATCCTGAGGTTTTCCGCCGGCTTACCCGGGGCGGGGAGATCGAGAAGGTTTGGGAAGGGATCGAGGCCGCGCTCGAAGCGGGGCTCCACCCGGTGAAGCTGAACGCGGTGGTGATCCGCGGGGAGAACGACGGCGAGATCGTGCCACTCGCCGAGCTCACCCTGGAGCGGCCGTTGCACATGCGTTACATCGAGTACATGCACTTAAACAACGCGCCTTTTGAGGAGTACCGCGCCCAGTTCGTTCCCGGGAGCGAGATCCGGCGACGGATCGAGGAGGCGTTCGGCCCCCTCGAGCCCGTGCCCACCGATCCCTCTTCCCCGGCGCGGGTTTTTAGGATCCCCGGGGCGGTGGGGACGCTCGGCTTCATCAACCCGGTCTCCGAGCCCTTTTGCACGAACTGCTCGCGGCTTCGCCTGACCTCGGACAAAAAGCTCAGGCCGTGTTTGCTGACGGAGCTCGAGCTCGACATCGCCTGGGCGTTCGAGGCGGAAAATCCGGTTGAGGCCCTCTTGGATGCGATCTTGATGGGGACCGACCAAAAGCCCGCCTTCGGCAACACCCTCCCCACCAAGCGGCAGCGGGTCATGCTGGGAATCGGCGGCTAGGTTCCCGAACAAATGTGCACCCGTTGACGGGGCGACCCCGGGGCGCGTAGCGTGGGTGCACAAAGGAAAAGGGGCGAACCGACGTGCACCGCGTGCAAAACCGCCCTGGGGAGGAGCCCGATGGACGCCCTAAACGAACAGACGGTCAAGGATTACCTGCGGGGAAAGGGGCTCGCCAAGCTGCTGGGCGAGGGGTCGTGGCAGGCCGAGCCGATCACCGAGGGGAACGTCAATCTACTCTTCCGGGTGAGAAACCCTGCTAACGGGCGTTCGGTGGTGGTCAAGCAGGCGCTCGGCTACGCCTGGCGTTACCCCGACTTCAAAATGCCAAAAGACCGGCTCAGGATCGAGCACGAGGTGCTCTCCCTCGCCGCCCGCTACGCCCCTGAGCAAGTTCCCGAGGTCTACTTCTTCGACCCCGAAGACGCGGTAATCGTGATGGAGGACCTCGGCCGCCTCGAGGAAATGCGGGCTGCTCTCCGGCGGGGGGTGCGGTTCCCGCTGGCGGCGGAGCACCTCGGGCGCTACATGGCGCGGACGCTCTTTTACACCTCGGACCTCTACCTACCCTCCGAGGAGAAGAAGCGCTGGGTTGCCGAGATCGTAAACCCGGTGCTCCGCAAAGTGCAGGAAGACCTCGTTTTTACCGAGCCTTATATCCCCCACCCCAACAACCGCTTCTCGCGACCCCTCGAGCCTCTGGTTCGGGAGATTTACGCCGACGATGCGCTAAGGGCCAAGGTGCTCGAGCTCAAGGAGCGTTACATGACCCAGGCCCAAGCGCTGATCCACAACGACCTTCACACCGGCTCGGTCCTGGCGGGGCCAGAGGAGACCAAGGTGGTGGATCCCGAGTTCGCCTTCTTCGGTCCCATGGGCCACGACCTCGGCACCTACCTGGGGAACCTGGCTCTTGCCTACGCCGCTTTTGAAGCCCACGCGCCCAACGAAGAGGAAAAGGCCGCCTTTCGGGGCTGGCTGCTTTCGAGCTTCGAGGAAACGTGGCGGGTCTTCGAGCGCGAGTTCCTCGCCGCCTGGGAAAAAGACGCCCAGAAAAACGAGTGGCCTTCCGATACCTACCGCGAGCGCTACCTCCGGAGGCTCCTGCAGGACGCCGCCGGCTTCGGCGCCGCCGAGATGTTCCGCCGGCTCATCGGCATGGCCCACGTCTCCGACTTTTGGTCGATCGAGGATGAGGAAAGGCGAGCCGCCGCCGAAAGCCTCGGGCTCGACATCGCCCGGAAGTGGATCCGGCATCACCACGCGATTGAGACCATCGAGGACCTCTCCGGCCTCGTTCGTGAAGGGAGGGTTTTGCTATGAGCACGTTTCGCTCCATCGAGTGGAGGGGAGATCGCTTGGTCCTGCTCGACCAGCGTCGGATCCCCGAGGAAAAGGTCTACCTCGAGCTCTTTACTCCCGGAGAAGTGGCCCAGGCGATCCGCGAGATGGCGGTCCGGGGGGCTCCAGCGATCGGGGCGGCTGCCGCCTTTGGCATCGCCCTGGCCGCGCTTCGCGGCGAGGACCTGGCCCAGGCTGACCAAGTGCTCCGGGCCTCCCGCCCCACCGCGGTCAACCTCTTTTGGGCGCTCGATCGCATGAGGCGAATCTGGGAGGGGTTTCAAGGAAGTCCGGAGGCGCTTGCGCGTAGGCTCGTCGAGGAGGCCGAGCGGATCGCCGAGGAGGACGTTTTGGCCAACAAGGCCATCGGCCAAAACGCCCTTCCCCTCATCCCCGACGAGGCCAGGATCCTCCACCACTGCAATACCGGCTCCCTCGCCACGGTGGACTACGGCACCGCGCTCGGCATCATCCGCATCGCTCACGAGGCGGGCAAAAGGGTCCACGCCTTCCTCGACGAGACCCGGCCCCGGCTCCAGGGGGCGCGGCTTTCCGCCTTCGAGATGAACGAGCTCGGCATCCCCCATACGGTGATCGTGGATGGGGCCAGCGGCCACGTGATGAAGACCTTCGGCATCGACCTGGTGGTGGTGGGCGCCGACCGCATCGCGAAAAACGGCGACACCGCCAACAAGATCGGCACCTACAACCTCGCGATCGCCGCCCGTTACCACGGCATTCCCTTCTACGTCGCTGCCCCCACCAGCACGATCGACCTCAAGACCAAGACCGGGGCTGAGATTCCGATCGAGGAGCGCGCTCCTGAAGAGGTCGCCTACTGCGGGCCGGTGCGGGTGGTGCCCGAGGGGAGCCCGGTCTACAACCCCGCCTTTGACGTCACCCCGGCGGAGCTGATCACCGCCATCATCACCGAGGTGGGAATCGCCTACCCGCCCTATGAGGAAAGCCTTCCGGCGCTGGTGGAAAAAGCCCGGGAAGACCGCCCATGAGCCGGGAAGGCTGGGTCCTGCGCGGTGGCATCTCGACCCGGTTCCCGCGTCCCCAGG
>CAYYAB010000117.1:0-2289 GCA_964469895.1 uncultured bacterium
TGGGGCGTCGTCTAATGGCAGGACAGCGGACTCTGGATCCGCCGGTCGTGGTTCGAATCCACGCGCCCCAGCCAGCATGGCCCCTTCGACTAGTGGTTAGGTCACCGGCCTTTCAAGCCGGCGGCAGGGGTTCGAGTCCCCTAGGGGTCACCAAGCGAGGCCCGGGCCGCGTACTTGGCCCCATCGTCTAGTGGCCTAGGATACCGCCCTCTCACGGCGGAGACGGGGGTTCGAATCCCCCTGGGGTCACCAGCCGAAGGGCCGCGGCCCGGGCCTCGGCCTTCTAAAATCTTGACCGTTATACTCGGATAAGGACGTGGAGGCGGCGATGGAATTCAAGATCGGAGCGCTGGGCAGTACAGGCGAGAAAGACCAGGTCTACGACGTGGTCATCATCGGCGGCGGGCCGGCCGGGCTCACCGCCGGGATCTACGCCGGCCGTGCCGACCTCAAGACGGTGATCGTGGAAAAAGGCCTTCCGGGCGGGCAGATTGCCCAGACCGACGAGGTGGAGAACTACCCGGGCTTCCCCGAGGGCATCAGCGGCCCCGAGCTCGCCAATCGCATGGCCGAGCAGGCCAAGAAGTTTGGCGCCGAGATCGTGATGGACGAGGTCACCGGCTTGGAGGTCCAGGAGGACGGCTTCCTGGTCAAGGGATTCGAGAAGAACTACAAGGCAAGGAGCGTGATCATCGCCACCGGTGCGAATCCCAGGAAACTCGGCGTGCCCGGCGAGGACAAGTTCTACGGCCGCGGGGTCTCCACCTGCGCCACCTGCGACGGCTTCTTCTACCGCGACCGCGAGGTGGTGGTGGTTGGCGGGGGCGACGCCGCGGTGGAGGAGGGGATCTACCTCACCAAGTTCGCCAAGAAGGTCACCATCATTCACCGCCGCGACGAGCTCCGGGCCAACAAGGTCGCCCAGCAGCGGGCGTTCGCCAACCCCAAGATCGAGTTCCTCTTTAGCCACGTGGTCACCGAGATCCTGGGCGAGGACCAGGTCACCGGGGTCCGGGTCAAGAATCTGAAGACCGGTGAGGAGTACGTCTACCCCACCGACGGCGTCTTCGTCTTCATCGGCTCGGTGCCGAACACCGAGTTCCTAAAGGGCGTCGTCGAGCTCAGGCCCGATGGCTACATCGCGGTGCGCGACGAGATCCACACCTCGGTGCCCGGGATCTTCGCCGCCGGCGACGTCGCCGATCCCATCTACAAGCAGCTCGCTACCAGCGTAGGGGCGGGCACGCGGGCGGCGATGACCGCCGAGAAGTGGCTGGCCGAGCGGGAAGAGGTCAAGGTCTGAAGCGGGAGGCGATCACCCTGGGGGGCGGCTGTTTTTGGTGCGTGGAGGCCGCCCTCCGGCCGCTTAGGGGAGTGCTCGAGGCCACCCCGGGATACGCCGGCGGCCACCTGGAACGTCCCACCTACGAGGCGGTCGCGACCGGCACCACCGGCCACGCCGAGGTGGTGCGGGTGGTCTTCGACCCCGAGGTGCTTGCCCTAGAGGAGCTCCTCGAGGTCTTCTTCGCCATCCACGACCCCACCCAGAAGGACCGCCAGGGCCCGGACGTCGGTCCCCAGTACCGCTCGATCGTGCTCTACGAGGACCCCGCCCAGCTCCCGGTGATCGAGCGGGTGCTAAAGCGGGTCCAGGCCCGCTATCCCCGCCCGGTGGTCACCGAGGTGAGGCCCCTTAAGCGCTTCTGGCCGGCCGAGCCCTACCACCACCGCTTCTACGAACGCAACCCCGACGTCCCCTACTGCCGGCTGGTGGTGGCCCCCAAGGTGGAGAAGGTCCGCCGGGCGTTCGCCCCCCTGCTCAAGGACGCCGCCTCCGGGTGAGGGCGCGGAAGTAGCGCGCCAGCGGACCGGCGTAGGCGGCGAGCTCGGGGTCGGAGGACGCCTTTAGCAACGCCAGGCCAAGCACCTTGAGCGCCCGGGCGTGCTCCCCGAGGTCGTGAAGGACCAGGGCGTAGAAGGCCTCCACCGCCGGGTCGCCCTTGTAGAGGCGACGGGCCCGCTCGAGCACCCGGCGGGCCCGCTTCGCCTCACCCACCACCCGGAGCGAGGAGGCGTAGCCGATGAGCGCGTCCTTGAGCGCTTCCTCGGGCACCCCCTCGGCGAGCGCCCGGCGGTAGTGGGGGATGGCCTCGGCCTCGCGTCCGGCGGCGTCCAGGGCGTAGGCCTTTTTGAGCGCCTCGTTCACCTTGGCCTCCGTCTACGGCAGGGCCGGGGGCCGCAAGTGGTAGCTCTTCACCCGGGTGAGCGAGTGGTAGCCGAGCTCGGAGA
>CAYYAB010000117.1:2389-4545 GCA_964469895.1 uncultured bacterium
GGCCGCAAGTGGTAGCTCTTCACCCGGGTGAGCGAGTGGTAGCCGAGCTCGGAGAGGCTCACCCCCCGCCCGGTCTCCTTGACCCCGGTCCAGGCGAGGGCGGGGTCCAGGTAGTCCGAGCGGTTCGCGAAGACGGTGCCGGTTTCGATCCGCCGCCCGATGCGTTCGGCGCGGTCCAGGTCCCGGGTCCAGATCGAGGCGGTGAGGCCGTAGTCGGAGTCGTTCATGAGGCGGATCGCCTCTTCGTCGTCCTTGACCTTCATCACCCCGACGACCGGGCCGAAGCTCTCCTCCCGCATCACGCGCATCGAGTGGTCCACGTCGACGAGGACCTGGGGGGCGAGGTAGGGGGTCCCCTCCCTGGCGGCGGGAAAACGCGCCTCGTCGACGAGGGCCTTCGCCCCCTTGGAAAGCGCTTCCTGGATCTGGCCCCGCACCCAGTCGGCGGCGGCGGTGCGGACGAGCGGCCCCAGCGTGGTCTCGGGGTCGGTGGGGTTTCCGAGCTTGTAGCCCTCGACCACCGCCACCAGCGCGTCCAGGAAGTCGTCGTAGACCTTCTCGTGCACGTAGACCCGCTCGATCGCGGCGCAGGACTGGCCGGCGTTGAAGAAGGCCCCGTCGGCGACGTTCTCGGCGGTATAGGCGAGGTCGGCGTCGTCGGCCACGTAGGCGGGGTCCTTGCCGCCGAGCTCGAGGTTCACCCCGACGAACCGCCCCGCCGCCGCCCGCTCCACCGCCCGCCCGCCGGGCACCGAGCCGGTGAAGGCGACGAAGCCGATCCGGGGGTCCTGGACCATCTTGAGGGCGGTCTCGTGGTCGGTGTGCAGGTATTGGAAGACCCCCTCCGGCAGGCCGGCGGCCCGGGCGGCCTCGAGGTAGCGCTCGGCGACCAGGGGGGTTTGCGAAGAGATCTTCAGGATCACGCTGTTTCCCGCCACCAGCGCGGGGATCACCGCGTTCACCGAGGTCAGCCAGGGGTAGTTCCAGGGGGCGAGCACGAGTACCACGCCGAGAGGCTCCCGCCGGATCGCCCGGCGGATTCCCGGCGTCCCCTGGGGAACGAAGTCGGCGAGCGCCCGAGGGGCGGCCTCGAGCATGTACTCGGCGCGCTCTTTGAAGCTTCTTGAGAGCTCAAAGGGGCTATGGGCGATCGGCCGGCCCATCTGCCAGGTGATCTCTTCCCCCAGTACGTCGGCCCGCTCGACGATCCAGTTGGCCATTTTCTGGACCAAGCGGGCGCGCTCCTCCAAGGGGCGTTCCTGCCAGGCTCCTTGGGCCCGCTTCGCCCGCTTTAGGGCGGCCTCGACTTCCTCGGGGCTCGCATAAGGGCGTTCCACGTAGACCGAGCCGTCGACCGGGCTTGTGACTTGGAAGGTCTTCATTCCCACACCTCATTCCGGGGTCACGTAGGCGGCGGTGATGCCGCCGTCCACCCTGAGCTCGGCGCCGGTCATGTAGGAAGACTCGTCCGAGGCCAAAAAGAGCGCCGCCCGGGCCATCTCCCCCGCCTCGCCGAAGCGGCCCATGGGGATGTGGACGAGCCGCCGCTGCCGTTTTTCTTCGGTGTCCAGGAACTTCATCAAAAGCTCGGTGCGAAGCGGCCCCGGGCTGAGGGCGTTCACCCGGATGTTCTCCCGGGCGTGGATCACCGCGAGCTCCCGGGTGAGGCTTAAGACCGCCCCCTTGCTGGCGGTGTAGGCGATCTGGGGGGTGGCCGCCCCCAGGGTGGCGACGAAGGAGGCGGTGTTGATGATCGAGCCGCCCCCCGCCCGCCTGAGCGCCGGGATGCCGTACTTGCACCCGAGGAAGACGCCCTTCACGTTGACCTGGTAGGTCTTGTCGAAGATCGCCTCGGGGGTGTTCACCGCGTCGTCGTCGCCCGGGAGCATGACCCCGGCGTTGTTGAAGAGGACGTCGAGCTTCCCGAAGGCGGCCTCGGTCTCGGCCACCATCCGGGCCGCGTCCTCGGCCCTCGCGACGTCGGCCCGGACGAAGATCGCCTCGCCCCCGGCCTCCTGGATCGCCCGTACCACCTGGTGGCCGGCTTCCTCGTTGAGGTCGACCACCGCGACCCGGGCCCCCTCCTTTGCGAAGAGGAGCGCCGACTCCTTGCCGATCCCGCTCGCCGCCCCGGTGATCAGGGCGACCTTACCTTC
>CAYYAB010000118.1:0-4523 GCA_964469895.1 uncultured bacterium
CAAGAACCTCTGGGGCCGCGCCCACAACGCGAGCCTGAACCTCTCCTTCGTCGAAAACGACGCGGGCGACAACCTCTCGTTCTCGCTCGCCTACAGCGTCCCCTGGTTGTACCTGGATCTCCTTGACTTCAAGGAGACCCCTACCTCGATCGGTCTCACCGCTTACTCGATCCCCTACGGGAACTTCAAGCTAAAAGACGGGGAGATCGACACCGGATGGGAATACACCGAGCGACGCTCCGGACTCTCGCTCTCGATCTCCCGGCCGATCACCGAAGCGATCACACTCACCACCGCGCTCGAGGGACAATGGGTACAGACCCAGCTCGAAACCCTCGATCCCCCCGACACCTCCACCTACGATGAAACGCAAGCCCGCTCCCTCCTGCCCAGCAACTACGCCAACGTGCTCGCCACCGCGACCCTCGCCTACAGCGACGCCGACGACCCCTTCTACCCCACCAGCGGCAGGGCGGCCACGGTGCACGGAGGCTACGGTCTGGCCTTCCCCTCGGGGGCGCCCGCCCAGGGATTCGCGCCCCTTTGGGCGAGCTACAAGACCTACGCCGCCCAGGACCCCGAGGGGCGCTCGGTCTTCGCCGTTCGCACGGCGGTGGGCGCAATCCTGGGGGCACCGCCCGAAAGCCGCTACTTCACGATGGGAGGCTCCGAGCCCGAGATCAGCATGCTACGGGGCTACCATCCGAGGAGCTTCTACGGAACCCGACTCTTCGCGGGTTCAATCGAATACCGCTACGACTTTCGCTTCGAGAGCGTGCTCACCCGTACCGTGATCGGTATCCTCTTCGCCGACCTGGGTTCGGTCTGGTTCCCCGGCGACAACCCCGAGCTCCGGGCCGGTTTCGGCGTGGGGGTCCAGCTCAACCTGGGATACGGAGCGGTCCAGTTCCCCGCCATCCGGCTCGACTACGGTTTCAGCTCCACAAACCCCGGAGGGGTGCTCCACTTCCGCATCGGGCCGGTTTTCTAAATAAAATGGGGCGTGGCCCTGGAGGATAGCCCTGAACTTTTCTACGAACGCTTTGTCGAAGCCGCGTTCGAGGCCGAGGTGCTCCCCGTACCCACGGGCTACCCGGTGCTCGAACTTGCCCTCCCTGGAGGCCTCCTCTTCGCCTTCGATCGCGGTGCGCCCCCCGCGCCGCGGGGACGCGTACGCTTACTGCTCCACGCGGTAGCCCGGCGACACGCACCGGAGGAGGGCCCGCCGATGGCCGAACCCATCCCCGGAGGGGGCTACCGGATACGCGGCAAGGTGATCCGGGAATTCGGGGAAGGCTTCTACCTCGTTGAAAGCCTCGCCCCGATCCTGATCTACACCCCGACGCCCCTCGCGCTGGGTCGTCGGTTCGGCATCGAGCTCGAACCGCCCCTGATGGGGTTTCGGCCATGAGGTGTCCGAGCTGTCTTCGCCGCAACCCGGATAACTACCTTTACTGCGCCCATTGTGGCGCAGCCCTGGGAACCGCAAGCGGCGAGCGGAGGTTCGCGACCGTTGTATTCTTCGACCTTTCCGATTACACCCGCTTTACCCGGGAACACGGCCCGGAAGTGGCTTGGCAGGAAGCCGAACGAGCCTTCTCCGTGGTTCAAAGCGCCATCGAGCGGGAGGGCGGCGAGATCCACAAGGTCTTCGGTGACGGCCTGATCGCCGTCTTTGGACTCGGGAAGAGCCGTGGCGCCGAGGCCGAAGGGGCGCTTCGAGCGGCTGCCGCCGCCGTCCACGAGGTGGAAACGCGTTTCCAGAAGGGGATCCTCAAGCTCCGGGGCCGGGCCGCCGTGACCAGTGGTTTGGTACTGGCCATGCCCACGCTCTCCGGGCGGGAGCTCTTCGGCGATCCCATGAACCGAGCCCAACGTCTGGTGGCCTTTACCCCCCCGGGCTCGGTTCACCTGGACGACACCACCCACACCCTCGCGAAAAACGCCATGACCACCCCCCTGCCCCCGCTCACCGCCAAGGGTTTTCCCGAGCCGCTCAAAGCGTTCCGCCTGGAGGGGTTCATCACCCACGCGGAAAACCCCTTCGAGGACGCCCTGATGGGGGAACTCGAAGCCGCCTGGAACGAGGTAAGACGCGGGCGGGGCCAGGTCGCGGTGCTGGTGGGCCCGCCGGGAGTCGGAAAGCGCCTGGCGATCCAGGCCTTTCTCAAGAAACACGACCGGATCCCGGTGTTGCGCCTCCCCCCTCTGAAGCCTGAGACCTCCGTTCGGGGGTGGATTCGCGGATTCCTCGAAAGCGCTCCTAATCTTAAAGAAAGGGTTCTCGAGCTCGACCTATCCCCTGACCTGCGCAAAAAGATGGAGATCGCCCTCGGCTTTCGCCCCGGAAAGGTGTGCGAAGCGGAAGGCATAGCCGCGGTCGCCGAAGCGATCCGGAAACTCGCCACGGAACCGTGGATCTTGCTCTTGGAGGGATTGCACCGCGCGCCTCCCATCCTCCTGCGCTTTCTCGAGGAGTGGCACGGGGCCGAGGGGAAGCTACTCATCCTAGGCACGGCACGATCGGGCAGCTTTCCGATCACGCTCAAGCTCTCCCGGCTTCCCCTCGAAGAGGCGGTACGCTGGCTCGCGGTGCGCTTTCCACGAAGCGATCCCGAAGCCCGACGGAAGGCCGCCGAGCTGGCCGACGGCCTCCCCGGCTTGATGGTCCAGCTCCTCCCCTGGCCCGAGGAAGAGCGGTTACTGGCGGCCATGCAGCCGCATTTCGACGCGGTAGGCGAAGCCCGTGAAGCCCTGTTCCTTGCTTCCGTCCTGGGCGAGCCCATTCCGGAGGAAAGGCTGGAAGCCGTACTCGGTCTCCGGGCCAAGGTCGCGGTGCACCACCTGCTCGAGGAGGGTTTTTTTAAGTCCACCCCCAGGGGCCTGGTCTTTCAAAGCCGGGCCTATCAGCGCGCGGCCGCGATCTCGGTGCCTCGGGCGAAAAAGCGGGCCTGGCTGCGAGCTCTGGGGGACGCGTATCTGGCCGCGGGAAAAACCGAGGAAGCGGTGCGGTATTACATCGAGGCCGGGCTGCGAGGGGCCGCGATTCGCGTGCTCAGAGTGCTGGCCCGCGACCTGCCCGAGGAAAAAGCCCTCCCCCTTTTAGAACAGGCACGGGCTCTTGCCACCTCCCGCGAGCAAGCCGCCCCGGTTCTCCTGGACCTCGCCGAAAGGGTGCTCGAGAAGGATCCCGCGCGAGCGCTCAGGCTGTTAGAGGATGTCGCGGGCCCGCGAGCGCTTAAACTCCGTGGCCAGGCACTGGCCGCTCTAGGGGAATTCCACGAGTCGTCGATCATCTTGGATCAATACCTGAAAGAACACCCGGACGACCTCGAGACCTGGCATCGCTTTTTGCGCATAGCGCCGGCGGCGGTTTTGCGCGAGGTCACTCCACCGGACGACCCCGAGTTACTCTGCGTGCTGGCCCGGCGACTCGAGGGCTACCAGGCCCTCGCGGAAGCCGCCCGCGCCTACGAGCGCGCGCTGCGGCGCATCCAAGGCGACCGGGCCGCCGGGATCGCGATTGCACTCGCCGGACTCGCCTGGCGAAGCTACCGTCCCCGGGACGCCAGGCGCCACGCCGAAAAAGCACTGCGCGAAGCCCAAACACCCGCCACCATCACCCTTGCCGGGGCGATCCTGGGCTCGCTCGAGCTCGACGTCGGCCGCCTCGAGACCGCCGAGGTTCGCATTCAAGATGCCCTACGCGGGCTGGACCGGATGGCCTGCTCCGCGGCTTACGCCCGCGTGGCCGGCATCGAACTCCGCCTGCTCATCGAAACCGGCCGCCTGGATCAAGCCGCCGCCCGGGCCGCCCACCACCTTCGCCGCTGCGATCACCCCTGGATCGGAGCCATGGCCACCCTGATCGCTGCCCTTAAGGGGGATGCGGAAACCGCCCTCGCTTGGGCCCGTACGCTTTTGCCGCGGGCCGATAGTCACCACACCGCAGGGTACCTCAGGCTGGCAATCGGCGTTGCCCACGCTGTGAAGCGAGAAGATCCCCGCCCCGCTTACCGTCTGGCCCTCCGGCTTTCCGCCAAAGCCCAAAACCCCTACCTGCGATTTCTGGCGCTCGCTGCCTTTGCCCTTTACTACCGTCCCGACGACCCCGAAAAAACCAAAGCCATCGCCGATCAAATGTTGCGCTTAACCTGGCGAAGGGGCTTCCTGCCCTTCCACCATCTGGCCCGACTGCTCAAGGCCGAGGCCGCCCGCGCCGCCGGCCGCCAGGTGAGGCCCCTGCTCCGCTTTGAAAGCCCCTTTCCCGCGCTGGAGTACTGGCGGCGAAGCCTGCTTCGCGCCGAAGGGATGGAGGTCGAACCGATCCCCGAAGCCCGCGTCCTCGGCTATGGAATCCTCGGACGCCTCGCGCTCGCAAGCTGGAAGAGGGTATGGATCCACGCGAAGAGATCCGCGCGAGAGTCAGCCTAAAGGAGCTGGTAGGGCGCTACGTCGAGCTCAAGCCTGCCGGCCGCGGCCGCTACAAGGGGCTCTGCCCCTTCCACAAGGAAAAGACCCCT
>CAYYAB010000119.1:0-4522 GCA_964469895.1 uncultured bacterium
TGCCTCGCCGAGACCATGATCCTCGCCGCCGAGGAGGCCTTTGAGCGGAAAAGCCTCGGCGGCGAGACGAAAAGCGAGCATATCCAGTACTTCGTCGAAGAGGCCGAGCGCCTGGGTTTTGAAATTCTCGACTAAACGGAACTGGCGAGCGCCCAAAGGCATCGCCTAGAATACGAGGGCAAGGAAAGGAGGCGGTATGCGGCGCTTGCTAGTGGCTTTTTTAGCCCTCTTAACCCTCGCCTACGCGGAAAAGACCTTCGTGGTCGCATATCAGGGCGGTGCGGTGACCCTCGATCCCCACATGCGGAACGAGACCACCACCCTGGCTTGGCAGCATCACATCTTTGAAACCCCCTTCTTCTACGACGCCGAAGGTAAAGTGGTGCCGGTTCTCGCGGAAAAAATCGAGCAGATCGACGAAAACACCTGGAAGCTCTACCTGAAAAAGGGCGTCAAGTTTCACAACGGCACCGAGATGACCGCCGAGGACGTAGCCTTTTCAATCCTGCGCGCGGCCACCCACAAGAAGTCCCAAATGAAGGGGTACGTGGGCAAGGTCTCGGAGGCGAAAGTCCTCGACCGCTACACCGTCCTAATCAAGACCAAGGTCCCGGACCCCCTGCTTCCCGCGCACCTCGACCACGCGGCGGTGATCCCCAAGGCCTACTTCGAGGAGGTGGGCGAAGAAGGCTTCAACAAGCACCCCATCGGGACCGGCCCTTATAAGTTCGTCTCCTGGCTGAACGGCGACCATCTGAACCTCGAGGCCTTCGAGGATTACTGGGGCAAGAAGCCCGACTTTAAGAAGGTCAAGCTGGTCAACATTCCAAACGGCGCCACCCGCGTCGCCGCCCTGCTCTCGGGCGAGGTGGACATCGCCGAGAAGGTCCTGCCCCAGGACTTCGCCCGGGTCGAGCGCTCCGGCGTCGCCACCGTCAAGCAAACCCCGGGCGTGCGGGTGATCTACATTGCCCTTGACTACTGGCGGGAATACGGCTCGGAGGGGCTACCCGAAGGCGCGAAGAACCCCTTCCTCGACCCCCGGGCCCGCAAGGCGATCTACATGGCGATCGACGCTGACGCCATCGTGAAGAAGATCATGGGCGGGGCGGCCACCGTGGCCCAGCAGTTCCTCGCCCCCATCCACGAGGGCTATAACCCCGAGATCAAGCGCTTTTCCTACGACCCAAAGGCGGCGAGAAAGATCCTCGAGGACCTCGGCTACGGCGACACGAACGGCGACGGCTGGCTCGAGCTCCCCACCAAAGAAGGCGGCCGAGTCCCCTTCAAGCTCCGCATCGACGCCCCCAACGACCGCTACCTAAACGACGCCCAGATCGCCCAGGCGCTTGCCAATATGCTTCGCAAGATCGGCATCCAGGCCGAGGTCAACGCGGTGCCCAAGAAGGTCTTCTTCCCCAACATGACCAAGGGCCACTTCACCATGTACATGGCCGGCTGGGGCTCGATGGACTCGATCAACACCGCCCTCTCGCTCTTCCACTCCAAGGACGAGTCGGGCCTCTACGGCCGCTTTAACCGCATGCGCTACCAAAACCCCGAGGTCGACCGCCTGATCGAGGAGGCGGCCAGAACCTTCGATAAGAAAAAACGCGAGGACCTTCTGAAAAAGGCGATGTACATCGCCATGGTGGAGGACGTCGCCTACATCCCGCTGCACTACGAGAACGTGATCGCCGGCGTGCGCAAGGGCGTTCGCTTCACCCCGCGGCCCGACGAGTACCTGCACGCCTTCGAAGCGCAAAAAGAGTAACCCTTGCAGGGGCCCGGGGTCATTCCCGGGCCCTTCCCTTCCCAAGGCCATGCGCTACTTTTTCGTTCGCTTTCTGCAGATGCTCTTCGCTGTATGGGCGGTCGCCACCTTGGTCTTTCTCTTCCTCCAGCTCACCGGCGACCCCATGGAGCTCCTCGCCCCCGAGGACATGACCGAGGCCCAGGTCGAGGAGCTAAGGAAGGCCTACGGCCTGGACAAGCCGATCCACGTCCAGTACCTGGTCTACATGAAGAACCTGCTCCGGGGGGACCTCGGGGTCTCCTGGACCTCGGGAGAGCCGGCCCTCGCCCTTTTGGCCCAGCGCTTTCCCGCCACCTTGAAACTCGTGCTGGTAGCGCTCGGAATCGCCATTCTCTTCGGCCTGCCCGCCGGGGTCTGGGCGGCGGTGCGGGCGGATAGCTTCGTGGACCGGGCGCTCCGCTTTCTCTCGGTGGTAGGGATTTCCGCCCCCACCTTCTGGATCGGCATCATGCTGATCCTGATCTTCTCGGTGACGCTGGGCTGGCTGCCCTCGGCGGGGGCCCAGTCCTGGAAGCACTACATCCTGCCGGGCGTGACGCTTTCCTTCTACCGCATCGCCCTCTTCCTCCGGATGATCCGCTCCACCATGCTCGACGTGCTCTCCCAGGACTACGTGCGCACCGCCCGGGCGAAGGGGCTTCCCGAACGCGTGGTGGTCTACAAGCACGCCCTCAGGAACGCGCTCATCCCCTTCGTTACCCTGGTGGGCCTTCAGTTCGGCCACCTGATGGCGGGCGCGGTGGTCACCGAGTGGATCTTCGCCTGGCCGGGGATGAACCGGCTCGCCCTCAATGCGCTTTTCACCGAGGACCGGCCGGTGATCCTCGCCTTCGTGGTGCTCACGGCGGTGATCTTCGCCGCGGTGAACTTCGTGGTGGACGTGCTCTATGGCCTGATCGACCCAAGGGTGCGCTATGCGTAGGTTTCCCTGGTTGACCGCGCTCGTCCTTTTCGCCCTGGTGCTCTCGGCGATCTTCGCCCCCTGGATCGCCCCCCATCCGCCCTTAGAGGGCGACCTTCTTCGCCAGCACCTGCCGCCCGCCTGGCTCCCCGGGGGCGACCCCCGCTTCCCCTTGGGCACCGACGAGCAGGGGCGCGACATCCTCTCGAACATCCTCTACGGCCTTCGGGTAAGCCTCTCGGTGGGGTTTTTCGCGGTGTTAATCAGCGTCCTGATTGGGGTTCCGCTCGGGCTTCTCGCCGGCTACAGCCGGCGGTTCGGGGAGATCGTGATGCGGGCGGTGGACGTTCAGCTTTCGATTCCCACCTTCCTGATCGCGCTGGTGGTGCTCGCGCTCTGGGGCTCGGGGCTTTTGAAGCTGATCCTGGTGATCGGGATCGTGGGCTGGGCGGAGTACGCCCGGCTGGTGCGGGGGGCGGTGCTCGCCGAACGGGAGCGGGAATACGTGCTCGCCGCCGAAGCCCTCGGCGTGCCGACCTCCCGGATTCTCTTCCGGCACATCCTGCCCAACGTGCTCTCGGTCGTCCTGGTACAGGTCTCGGTGGACGTGCCCCGGGTGATCCTGCTCGAGGCCACCCTTTCCTTCCTGGGGGTAGGCGTCTCGATCGAGACCCCCTCGATCGGGCTCATGGTGAAGCGGGGAATGGACTACCTCTTCTCGGGGGTCTGGTGGACGACGGTGCTCCCCGGGCTCGCGCTGATGCTGCTCGTCCTTACCACCAACCTGCTCGGCGACTGGACCCGGGACGCCTTCGACCCCCGCCGAAGGCTGGTGCGCTCTTGAAGGAACTGATCGCCTTTGCAAGAGAGTTAATCCGGATTCCAAGCCCCTCCGGGGCGGAGGGTGCGCTTGCCCGCCGCGTGATCGCCGAGTTCGAACGGCTCGGCTACGACGAGGCCTGGATCGACGAAGCGGGAAACGCCCTAGGCCGCATCCGGGGCGAGGAACCGGGTCCGGGCTGGGTTTTTTTGACCCACCTCGACCATGTGGACCCGGGCGATGAAGCCGCCTGGCCCTATCCGCCCTTTTCCGGCTACCTTGACGAAAAAAACCAGATCTGGGGAAGGGGCGCGGTGGACATTAAGGGACCGCTTGCATCCACCGTCTACCTGAAGGCCTTTTTGCCCAGGCGACCCCAGCGCGATGTCTTCGTGGCCAGCGTGGTCGAGGAGGAGCTTGGGGGGCGCGGCGCGGAATACCTGGTGAAAACCATGGGAAAGCGCTTTGGGGCGACGGTCGTCGCGGAACCCTCAAGCCTTGAGGTCATGCACGGCCACCGCGGGGTTGCCCGCGTGCGGGTTCGTTTTTACGGCCAAGCCCATCACGCCGCGCTCGCTTCTCCTGAGGAAAACCCCCACTGGGCACTCGCCCGTTTTTACGAACGGCTTAGGGTGGCGAGAAAACCCTCGCACCCGCTGCTAGGGGCCAGCCAAATCACCCCTACCGTGCTCTTCGCGGACACCCAAAGCCAAAACCGCACCCCAGGACACATCGAGCTCATCCTCGACTGGCGCACGGTAGGGGAGTCACCTGAAGCGATGCGGGCCTTCCTCGCCGAACTCCTCCGGGGTCTTCCCGCCGAGGCCGAGGTGCCCGAGCTCTGGGAGCACGGGGAGCTCGAGAATACCCCGGGCTTCGTCACCCCACCCGAACACCCCTTAATCAAGGCCCTCTTAACGGCCCGTGAACGGGTTCTGGGTAAGCCGGGCAGGCCATCGCTCTGGTTCTTCGCCACCGATGGGCG
>CAYYAB010000120.1:0-4510 GCA_964469895.1 uncultured bacterium
GCCGCCCGCCGCGTGCTCGTCCTCACCCCGGCGCACCTCAAGGCGGACTGGCAGGAGGCCTTGCGGCGGTTTTTCCACCTCGCCTTTCAGGTCGTGGACCGAAGCGCCCTGCGCCGTCTCCCCGGAGGCAAGAGCCCCTGGCAGGTCTTCGACCGGGTGATCGCCAGCATCGACTACGCCAAGCAGGGGGACCAGCGCCCCCTGGTCCTCGCCCAGCCCTGGGACGTGGTGGTGGTGGACGAGGCCCATCTCGCCGCCCGGCACCGGGGCCGCCACGAGCGCTTCCGGCTGGTGCGTGAGCTGGCCGAGCGCGCCCCGCACCTGCTCCTGGTCACCGCCACCCCCCATAGCGGCCACCCCGAGTCCTTCCTGAGCCTCGTCGAGCACCTGGACCCGGACGGCGCCCTCGGCCTGGTGGCGGGTTCCACCCTCGTCCGCGAGCGGGCCCGCCGCCACGTCGTCCAGCGCACCCGCCAGGACGTGCTCGACTGGTACGCCCGCGAGCAGAAGGCCGCGCCCTTCCCTGAGCGGGACGCCCGGCCGGTCCCGGTGATCCCCGGGCGGCGCGAGGCCCTGCTCTTTGCCGCCGTCGCCGACTACGCCCGCATGCTCGAGTCCTCGACCCGTGCCCCCGCCCACTGGCTCGCCATGCACTTCGCCCGCCGGGCGGCGAGCTCCCCGCGGGCCCTCTACGAGAGCCTGCAAAACCGGATCGCCCGCCTGGAGGAGCTCAGGGCCACGGGCGGGGAGGAGGGGGAGGAGGACCCCTTTACCCTCGCCGGCCTGGTGGTCGACACCCCGGGAGAGCGCGGGGAAGAGGAGGAGGGCGACCGCGCCCTCGACGTCGCCCTCGTCCAAAGGGCCCGGGCCGAGGCCGAGCTCGCCTACCTCCGCAAGCTGGAGGAGGCCCTGAAGGCCCGCGCCCGCCGTCCCGACACCAAGTTCCAGAGGCTCGTCGCGCTCCTCCAGGGCGAGCTTGCCGGCAAGAAGACCCTGGTCTTCACCCGTTACCGCGACACCCTCGAGTACCTCGCCCAGCTTCTACCCCGGCACCTCGAGGGCGTGCCGGTCTTCGCCCTCCACGGCGGTCACACCGAAAACGAGCGCGAGGACGTGCTCGCCCGCTTCGCCCGGGCCGGGGAGGCCGTGCTCGTCGCCACCGACGTCATCAGCGAGGGGCTGAACCTCCAGTACCACGCTTCCCAGGTCGTCCACTACGAGCTGCCCTGGAACCCCAACCGCCTGGAGCAGCGAAACGGCCGGGTGGATCGCTTCGGCCAGCCCGAGCCGGTGGTCAAAATCCGCCTGCTCTTCTACGAAAACTCCCTCGACGCGCTCATCTTCCGACGCCTCATCGCCAAGGCCCTGCGCATCAAGGAGACCTTCGGCGTCGTTCCCAACTACTTCGGCGACGAGGAGTACGTCCGCCGGGTGGTGGAGGACGCGCTCCGGGCCGAGGGCTACCTGCCCCAGAGCCCGCAGGCGGGCCTCTTTGAGTCGTTCGTGGACGCGGGGGACGAGGAGGCCGCCCGGCGCGCGCGGGCGGAGGGCTTTTACGGCCAGAGCGTCTTCCAGCTCCCCGACGTTGAGCGGGCCCTGAGGCGAAGCTTCTCCGGGCTGCTCGAGCCCACCCGCCTGGCCGATTTCTTCCGCCGCGCCCTGGGGCAGCTCGGCTGGGGCCTCGTCTCCGAGCCCGGGGGCGTGCTCCGGGTGGCGCAAAAGGGCCGCCCCCTGCCGGATTTCGACCCGCCGGTCGGCCACCGCCTGAGCTTCGATCCCTGGAACACCGACCCCGGGGTCGAACGGCTCGACCTCGCGCACCCGGCGGTCGCCGCCGCCCTCGAGGCCGTCTTCCGCCGGGCCTGGGACCCGCACGCCGGGGCCCGGAGCGCGATCCTCGCGGGCCCGGTGGCGGAGCCCACCTACCTTTACCTCTTCCGCGCCCGCTTTACCCGCCCCGGGGAGCTCGCCGAGAGCCTCTTCGTCGAGGGCCGGACCCCAAGCGGTCGGGCGCTCGGCCCGGAGGAGGCCGAACGGCTTCTATTCCGGGCGCTCGAGGGTTTTTCCGACCCCGGCCTCCCCGCCGAGGCGGCCCGAAGCTGGCTCGAGGACGCCCACGCCCGGGCCCCGAGCGGCGAGGAGGGGGCCCGGGCCGTGCTCGCCCGCCTCCGGGAGGAGCGGGCGCGCCTTGCCGAGCGCCTTCGGGCGATCTACGGCCGGGAGCTCGAGCCCCTCCGGGACCTCGCCGCCCTCGAGCCCGCCGGCCCGCCGGAATGGCTCGGCCTCGCCGTGGTGGTAGGGGGTGCCCGATGAGCCTCGACTTCTTCCGCGTCGTCGGCGGTCTTTTCACCGACGAGCTCCTCCGCACGCTGCTTCGCCACGACCTGCCCCCCGACCACCCCGCGAGCCTCCGCGCGCTCGGGTTTAAAAGCGAGGACGCGTTCCTCGCGGAGACCGCCCGGATCTTCGACGACCTGCGCGCGCGCTACCGCCGCGTCGCGGAGCCCCTCCGGCGGGGGGAGCTCGCGAACGGCGCCCTGCGCGAGCGCTGGCTCGTGCCGCTTTTCCGCGCCCTGGGCTTTGAACCCGTCTACCAGCGGCGCGCCCTTGCGGTCGGCGAAGCGCGCTTTGGCATCAGCCACCTGGGCTGGGCCGGGGAGGACGCCCCGCCCCTCCACCTCGTCACCGGCTCCCTCGACGAAAAGCCCTCCCGGGGTCAAAAGAGCCCCCACGCCCTGGTCCAGAGCTACCTCAACCTCCCCGGCACCCCGAACTGGGGGGCGGTCACCAACGGCCGCGAGCTCCGGCTTCTGGGCCAGAACTACCACCCCCGTCCGGCGTTTTTGGAGGTGGACCTCCTGGGTCTGTTTGAGGCCGGTCGCGAGGCGGCCCTTCCCGCCTTCCGCCTGCTTTATAAGTTCTTCCACCGCAGCCGCTTCTACGCGCCCCTCGACGCCTACCGCCGCCTCGCCGACGAGCAGGGCACCCGCGACGCCGAGGGGCTCCGCCAGGGAGCCCGCCGGGCGGTGGAGCTACTAGGAAACGCCTTTCTCACCGAGGCCCTGAAGCGGGATCTGGGAGAGGAGCGAAACCTCGCCGAGTACTACCAAAACCTCCTCAACCTCCTCTACCGCCTGGTCTTCTTACTCTACGCCGAGTCCCGGGAGCTCCTCCCCGATCCCGGGGCCGAGCGGGCCGATCTTTACCGCGAGGGCTTCTCGGTGCTGGGTTTGAGGGAGCTCTCCGAGCGGTTTGAGCTCGAGGACGACGAGGGCACCGACCTCTTCGAGCGGCTCCTCGTCACCTTCGAGCTGGTGCGAAGGGGGGACGCGGCGCTTGGCGTTCCCGCCCTCGGCGGCGAGCTTTTCGACCCCGGCAGGATCGCGCGGCTCACCGGGGGCCTGAGCCGGCCCGCCGACCGGGCGCGGGAATGGGAGCGCCTCCCCCACCCCAAAAACCGCGACCTGCTCGCCGCCCTCCGCCACCTCACCCACACCGAGCGCGAGGGTCGGCAGATGCGCATCAACTACCGCGACCTCGGGGTCGAGGAGCTCGGCCACATCTACGAGGGCCTCCTCGGCCTCGTGCCCCGCTTTGACGGCGGGCGGTTTTTCCTAGCCGACGACCCCACCGGCCGCAAGGCCTCGGGGAGCTACTACACCCCGAAGGCCCTGGTCGGCGCCGTCATCGAGGAAGCGCTCGCGCCCCTGATCGAGGAACGGCTCGGGGGTGCCTCCACCCCCGAGGAGAAGGAGGCGGCCCTGCTTTCGATCCGCGTCGTGGACCCGGCGATGGGCTCGGGGGCGTTCTTGATCGGAGCGCTCGAACGCCTGGCCGAGGCGCTGGCCGAGGTCTGGGTCGAGTCCGGCCGCTACGCGGGCGTCGCCGAGGCCCTGCCCGAGGCCCGTCACCGCGTCGCCGAGCGCTGCCTCTACGGGGTGGACCTGAACCCCATGGCGGTGGAGCTCGCCAAGCTCTCGATCTGGATCGCCTCCGCCGCCCGGGGCCGGCCGCTATCCTTCCTCGACCACCACCTCAAGGTGGGGAACTCGCTGATCGGCGCCCCGCCGAACTTCTACACCCTGGGCATCCCCAAAGCCGCCTACGCCAAACGCGGGTTCAAGAAAGCGGACCTCGAGGGCTTAATGCTCCCCACCGGCAAGGCCCTCACGCGATGGCGCGAGGAACACGCAAAAAACGGTGCCCTCTTCGACTTCGCCGCGAGCCTCCCCCGCCTACCCGAGGCGCAGGAGACCGCCGCCGACGTCGAGGCCGCCCGCCGGGCCTACGCCCGCTGGCAACAGAGCGAGCCGGTCCGGAAGTGGCGCCTCATCGCCGACTACTGGACCGCCGCCTGGTTCGCCCGCCCCGCCCCCGGCCGCCGCCCGCCCGACCACCAGGGGCTTGAGTGGTTGGTGAGCCAGGCCCCTGGGGCCAGCCTGACGCAGCTGGAGAACAGTTCCTACCTGGCCCCCCCGACCCTCGCCGAGATCGAGACCCAGGCCCGCCG
>CAYYAB010000121.1:0-4505 GCA_964469895.1 uncultured bacterium
GGCTTCCTTACCAGCACGAGGAGTGCCCCTTCGCGGTGGGGGCGAAGAGCCTCCTCTACAAGGAAGTCCTCAATAAGCTCGAGACCGCGATGCCGGGTACCAAGCAGACCTTCCTCGAACAGTACCTAAAGAAAATCGAGCCGGTCTTGCAAAAGGGCCTTTCCGCCGAGGAGCTCGAGCTCAAGGAATGCGAACGCTGCGGCTACCCCACCACCGGCGAGATCTGCGCCTTCTGCAAGACCTGGGACCACGCTTACCACTGGGCCAAGCGTAAGGGCCGGATCCCAGGCGAGGTCCGCTTCGAGGCCGAACCCCTTCTGACCTTTATCCCCGAGGGCAAGGGAGACGGGAACGCCCGCCCCGCACCGTCCCAGGAGCCGGCCGGTTAGTGGCGGAACGCGGGCCCACGTCCGCGGGCGCCGGGGTACCCGGAACGCCTCGACGGGCTTCTCCGCGGGGCAGCCCCGATGTCGTCGCGGATCATGGCAGCGCCCTCGTCCATCCGGACCGATCCGTCCAGCCCCCGCGCGAGTACTCACCGGAGACCGGCAAAACGTGGCCGCGACAAGCGGAAAATCAGCGGCAGGGCCAGGGGACACGTCCCGAAGGGTGGGCGCACCGGCCCGCTGCCGGATGCTAGCGACCAAGGACCGTCAGGGGGCAGCGCATCCCGCGGGCATGCAGAGCGAGACCCCGGAAAGCGCATCGCGGCCCCGCAACGCATGCACGCAAAATCCCCGGGGCACCGGCCCAGGGGAACGCTCGCGGATTCCGTTAGCGGAGCAGACGGAGCAAGGCGCGTTTGATCTCGGCCTCGCTCATCTGCTCGAGCTTCATCCCTCGCAGCCGGGGTAGGGCCTCGTAGACCTTGTCCACGTGGCTCATCGCCACCTTGAGGGTGATCGTCTTGCCCGCCACCCGCACCCGGAGTTTGCGGAGGTTGGGGTACTGCTTGCGCTTCGTGATCCCGGTGGTCTTCTTGCCCACTCCGCCTTCGCGCTTCGCCTTACCGCGGCGGACGATCTTGTTGGCCACGACCGGCCTTTTTCCGCTCACTTCGCAAATCCTGGACATGGCTCTTCTCCCCTCGCGCCCGCGGCGCGTCTCAACGCCCGATTATATAGGAGACCGCGACGTCGTGCTAGACTCGGGGCGTGGCCACTTTCCTGGTGCCGGTCCTGATCGTGCTCGACCAGATCTTCAAGCTCTGGGCCGAGCGCACCCTCGACCCGGTGCCGGACCCCTTCCTCCCCGGCCTATATCTGACCTACGTGAAAAACACCGGCATCGCCTTCGGCCTCTTTCAGGGAAACAGCGAGCTCCTCGGCTGGCTGAGCCTCTTCGTGGGAGTGCTGATCCTGCTCTACCTCGGCTACGGTAAAAGCGCCCTTTGGACGCGGTTCTCCCTCTCCCTGATCGCCGCCGGAGCGCTCGGGAACGCCATCGACCGGATCGGGCGCGGCTACGTCATCGACTACCTTGACATCGGACCCGGGCTATGGCCGGTCTTCAACCTCGCCGACGCCCTGGTTGTGATCGGAGTGCTGGTCCTCTTACTCGAGGGGCTCTTCCAGCGCCGCGGGCAGTAGCAACGTCACCCCGCAGGTCAATCCCCCCACCTCTGGACCAGAGCGCCTGCCCTGAACCTGGGAGAAGGTGAGCTTGCAGTTCGTGCCCGGATTTTCACGGGCTCCGCAAGACGACCTCAGCTCCTCCCACGGCCTAAACTTATTGGACCCGATCCAGTGAATTCGGTATTGCGGAAGAACCGATCGGGGCCCCTCCCTTGACATTTATACTCATATCAGTTATGATTTCACCTGGAGGTAGACGGTGGACCGCGAAGCACTTATCCAAGCACTGAACGAAGACCTCGCCCACGAGTACGAAGCCATAATCACCTACACCACGTTCGCTGCCCGGGTCAAGGGGCCCTACCGCCCCGCCTTGCGGGACCTTTTCCTGGAAGAGGTCAAGGAGGAGCTCAGCCACGCCCAGTTCCTCGCCGACAAGATCGTGGCCCTGGGTGGGGTGCCTACCACCCGGCCGGCACCGGTTCCCGAGGCCGAAACTCCGCGAGCGATGCTCGAGGCCATCCTAAAGGCCGAGACCGAGACCCTTGCCCGCTACGCCGAGCGGATGCGTCAGGCCGAGGCCTTCGGCGACCTCGGGCTCGCCGCCCGGATCCACGAGATCATCGAGGACGAGACCGCGCACAAAGAAGAGGTAGAGAAACTCCTCGCGGGGTTTCCCGGCTAGGGGTGAGGGCGCCGGGCAGTCGGCGCCCTAATCCCTTACAAGCTCCTTCCCCAGAATCCAGTAGGGCGTACCCCTCAACCAGCCGAGCCTTCGCCATCCCCTCCGGACGTAGAAGCGGGCCGCGGGAGCGTGGGCGTGGACGGTAAGCACCGCCCGGGGCTCCCTTACGGTAGCCAGCAAGCGGTCGTGCAGGGTGCTCCCCACGCCAATTCCCTGATAGGCGGGATCCACCGCGAATTCCACGAAGCCAAAGGCCTCGCGGAACCATTCCCGCCGAAGCGCGATGGGAAGGGAAGCCGATACTTCCTCGGTCCAAGGTTCCCCTGCACGGCGGGGAAAGCCATAGGCAAACCCCACCGGCGAGCCTCGCCGGAAAGCCACCACCGCTCGAAAACCCGGAGTCTCCAAGTGACGCTGAAACAATCGCTTTACCCGCGGCAGATCCTTCGGCTGCACGAAGTACGGGTGACCGGCAAATGCCCGCTGCCACAGGGCAAGCAAAGCTTCCGCAAGCGGTGCGATTTCCCCGGCCTCGAGGAGGTGGAACACCACAGCCCCATCCTATCCTCGGGTTCCCATCCGCTCCGAGGGTACAATGTACCGAAAGCGCATGATGGCGAACCGGCTGCATCTCCTGGGCCGCCCCTTCTTGGTATGGAACGGGCAGGAGGTGACCACGCGTTCGCAGAAAACCCTCCTCCTGCTGGCATATTTAGCCCTGGAGGGCCCCACCCCCCGTGAACGCCTGGCAGCGCATCTTTGGGAGAGCCAGAACGCTCGGGGCAACCTTCGGGTCGAGCTCTACCGATTGGAGCAAGTGGCTCCGGGAGCGGTCGTGCGGCAGGCAGGCCAACTTGCGCTAGGACCTTGTTGGGTTGATGTGCATGCCTTTCAGGAAAAGCTGGAACAGGGACGCTTAGAGGAAGCGATTTCACTCTACCGCGGCCCGTTTCTCGAGGGGATCGAGTGTTCCCTCACCCCCGAGATGGAGGAATGGCTCGCCATCCATCGGGAGAGTTTGCAGGAGCAAAAGTTCCGTGTCCTGACCGAACTAGCTGAAACCGCCACCGAACCCGCCCGGGCAATCACGTTTTACCGTGAGCTCCTCCACGAGGATCCCCTGAACGAAGCTGCCTGCCGCGGGCTGATGCGTCGGCTAGGCGAACAAGGACGACGGCAGGAAGCCCTCAAGGTCTACCGCGATTACGCCCGCTTTCTGGAAGTCGAGCTGGGGCTTCCCCCCGAGCCCGAGACCCGGGCTCTGGCGGAGGCGATCGCCACCGGCATCCGCCGCAGCCCGAAGCCCCGGCCGAGCCTGGTGGGTCGGGACACGGAGCTCGCCACCGCGCAACGCGCCCATGCCGCCGGTCTTACCGTCTTCATTACCGGTGAGCCCGGCATCGGCAAGAGTCGGCTGATCCGCGAACTCGTCCTCTCCTCGGGAAAGCGCCCGCTTCTTTTGCGGGGGCGGCCGGGAGACCGGTCGGTACCCTACGCCACCCTCGCCCGCGGGCTGAGGGAACTTCTCTCCCTGGCCGAGCCCCCCGACTGGGTCGTTCCAGAGCTCGCCCGCATCCTTCCGGAACTCGGCGAGCCCCCTAAGGGGGCCAACCCTGCCCGTCTGTTCCGGGCGATCGCTGCCCTGATCGCGCCGTTTGTCCGGGGTGGCTGGATCCTCGGGATCGACGACTTGCAGTTCGTCGATCCCGCCAGCACCCACGCGCTCCTCGGCGTATACGGGCACCTCCCGCCCGTACCTCTAGTGGTAGCCTACCGCCGGAGCACCCTGCCCACCCGGATCGCCCAGTGGGTACGGGAACGCATCGAACGCGGTGAGGCAATCGAGATCGCCCTCGGTCCGCTGGATACCCACGCCGTTAGCCGCCTGCTCTCGGTCCACCCCAGGAAGGCAGCGCAACTTGCTCGCTACACCGGGGGTAACCCCTTCTTCCTCCTCCAGCTAGCCGAGGAAAAACGCCTTTCCAAACGCCCTCCACGGAGGGTCTACGCGTTGATCCAGGGGCGGCTCGCCGAAGCCGACCCCCTGGCCCGCCGCCTCGCCGAACTCGCGACCCTGGCTGGGGAGGACTTCAGTATGGAGCTGGCGGCGGAGCTGTTAGGAGAACGGCCCCTGGCGGTAGCCGAGGCCAGCGACCGGCTGGAGCGGCTGGGGCTTTTCCGCAAGGGGCGTCCGGCCCACGACCTGGTGGTGGAGGCGATCGCCGACGGCCTCGCCCCCGAGACCG
>CAYYAB010000122.1:0-4451 GCA_964469895.1 uncultured bacterium
ACATGTAGGAGGTTCCCCGGCTCATCAGGATAAAGTCGGTCATCGCCGGGCTGTAGACCGCGCCCCCGGCGCAGGGGCCGAGGATCGCCGAGATCTGGGGCACGACGCCGGAGTAGACCGCGTTCCGGTAAAAGACCTCGCCGTAGCCCGAGAGGCTGTCCACGCCCTCCTGGATGCGGGCGCCGGCGGAGTCGTTGAGCCCAATGATGGGGGCCCCCACCTTGACCGCCAGGTCCATGATCTGGGCGATCTTTCGCCCGTGCATCTTGCCGAGGGAGCCGCCGAGGACGGTGAAGTCCTGGCTGAAGACGAAAACCTTGCGGCCCCGGATCGTGCCGTAGCCGGTGACGACGCCCTCGCCGGGAGTGTCAACCCCTTGCATGAGAGGGGTTTCAATGTGTTCGACGAAGGTGCCGAGCTCGACGAAGGAACCCTCGTCGAGCAGGTATTCGATGCGCTCGCGGGCGGTGAGCTTGCCCTGCCGGTGCTGTTTCTCGATGCGTTTTTCCCCGCCGCCCAAAAGGACGCGCTTGCGGCGTTCTTCCATCTCGGCGATGAG
The DNA here is from genome assembly GCA_964469895.1 of uncultured bacterium. Classification (GTDB taxonomy): domain Bacteria; phylum Deinococcota; class Deinococci; order Deinococcales; family Marinithermaceae; genus WFXV01. The sequence goes on from CAYYAB010000122.1 coordinate 560, forward strand.
CTCTTCCAGCATCGCCCGGCTCGGATCGGCCATACCGCCCCCATGATACGCGCCGGCCGGGCCCGCCCCGGGCCCGGCCGGCAAAAGGACTCCTCAGTCCTTGAGCTTCTTCACCGCCTCGATCATCGCCGGAAGCACCTGGTGGACGTCGCCGACGATGCCGTAGTCGGTCTCCTTGAAGATGGGAGCGTCGGGGTCCTTGTTGACCGCGACCACCACCTTGGACTTGTTCATGCCCGCCTGGTGCTGTACCGCGCCGGAGACGCCGAGGGCGATGTAGAGGTTGGGCTGGACGGTCTTTCCGGTCTGGCCTACCTGTTCGGCGTAGGGCCGCCAGCCGGCGTCCACCACCGCCCGCGTCGCGCCCACGGCGCCGCCCAGGAGGTCGGCGAGCTCTTCGACTAGCTTGAAAGCCTCGGCCGAGCCCATGCCCCGGCCTCCGGTGACCACCACCGGGGCCTCGGTGAGGGAGACCCGCTTCTTCTCTTCCTGGATCTTTTCGAGCACCTGGACCTTTTGCTCAAGCTCCCCAAGCGCGACCTCGAGCGCCTCCACCTGCCCCTCGCCCGCGGGCTCGGCGAGGGGGGCGGTGTTGGGCTTGATGCTGATTACCACCGGGTAGGCGGCCTTTTGCTTTTCCAAGACGCGGTTTAAGAAGGTGTAGCGCTTTGCTACCACGGCCTCGGCGGAGGGTTCGAGCTCGAGCACGTCCTCCAAAAGCCCCGCGTCCATCCGGGCGGCGAGCCTCGCGGTCCAGGTGCGGCCGGTGCGGCTTGCCGGCGCCACCACCGCCTTGGCCCCCGTCTTCTGGGCGGCGGTGTGGGCGGCGGCGGTCCATTTCTCGGCGGTGTAGTCGGCAAACTCGGGGGCATCTACCACGTAGAGGGTGTCCACGTACTTCTTAGCTTCTTCCGCCACCTCACCGATTCCCGAGCCCACCACGAGCCCGGCCACGGGAACCCCAAGAGCCCCGGCCAGCTCCCGGGCGCGGGTGATCGCCTCAAGCCCGCCCTTCTTCGGTTTCTTGCCGTCGTGGTCGATGAATACCAGGACCATGGCTGCCTCCTAGATGACCTTGGCCTCCTCGTGGAGGAGCTTGACGAGCTCCTCGGCGGCCTTTTCGGGTTCCTTGGTGCCGTCCAGGATCTTCTGCTTACGCTCGATCTGGACGATCTCCTGGGAAAGGATCTCGACCTTGGCGCCGCGCACCCCGAGCTCCTCGGCCGGGATCTCTTTGATCTCCTTCTTCTTCGCCTTCATGATCCCGGGAAGGGTGGGGTAGCGGGGCTCGTTCAGCCCCTGCTGGGTGGTAAAGACGGCGGGGAGCGCCACCTCCACCACCTGGGCGCCCTCGTCGAGGTCGTGTTTCGCCTTGGCCTTGGTCTCGTCCAGGAGCTCGAACTGGGTGGTCCAGGCGACGCTCGGCCAGCCCAGCGCCTCGGCCACCGCCGGGCCTAAGGCGTAGCTATCCCAGTCGGCCTGCTGGCCGCCGGTGAAGACCACCGTGGGGGCCTCCTCGGCCAGCACCTTGGCCAGCGCCTTGGCCTCGGTGATGGGGTCGGCGTCGCCCTCGTGCTTGACGAAGACCGCCCGGTCCGCACCCATCGCCAGCGCGGTGCGGATCGCCTCCTTGGTCCGCTCGGGGCCGAAGGCGACGATCACCGCCTCGCCGCCGTGCTTCTCCTTAAGCTGGATGATCTCCTCGACCGCGTACTCGTCCATCTGGTCGAGGATCATGGTGGCGCCGGAGAGGTCGATCCGGCCGCCTTCCTCCTTGAGCTTCGCCTCCCCATCGGGGACCTGTCGGATGATGGCTACGAACTTCATCGCGCCTCCTTTCCTAGGGGATGTGCTTCTTGATGTGGCGGGCGACGATCACCCGCTGGATCTCGTTGGTGCCCTCGTAGATCTGGTTGAGCTTGACGTCCCGGAGCAGCTTTTCCACCGGGAAGTCGTTGACGTAGCCGTAGCCGCCGTGGATCTGGATCGCTTCGTTCGCGGCGTCGAAGGCGATCTCCGAGGCGTAGGCCTTGGCGATCGCCGAGGCGTAGATGTGGCGGGGGTCGTTTCGGTCGGCGAGCCAGGCGGCGTAGTAGGTGTACATGCGGGCGGTCTCCAGGCCGATCATCATGTCGGCGAGCTTGAACTGGATGGCCTGGAAGTCGATGATCGGGCGGCCGAAGGCCTCCCGCTCCTTGGCGTACTTGGCCGCCTCTTCAAGGGCCCGGCGGGCTACCCCCACGCTCCCCGCCGCCACCGGGATGCGGGTCTTGTCGAGGGTGAGCATGGCGATCTTGAAGCCCTCGCCCTCCTCCCCGAGGCGGTTTTCCACCGGGACCTTGACGTCCTCGAGCACCATCTCGTAGGTGGGCGCCGCCCGCTGGCCCATCTTGCCGTGGATCTTGTTAAAGGAGACGCCTTCCCGGTCGCGTTCGACCACCAGCGCGACCACCCCCTTGTGCCGGAGTTCGGGGTCGAAGGTGGCGAAGACCACGGTCCAGTCGGCCTCGGCGGCGTTACTGATCCACATCTTGGTGCCGTTTAGCACGTAGTGGTCGCCGACCCGCTCGGCGCGGGTCTTGAGGGCGGCGGCGTCGGAGCCGTTTCCGGGCTCGGAGAGGGCGAAGGCGGCGAGGGCAGGCTTTTCGGTAAGCGGCCTTAGGAAACGCTCTTTCTGCTCGGCGTTTCCCGCGAGGAGCACCGGGGTGATGCCGAGCTCGCTGGCCATGGGAATGGTGTAAAACCCCATGTCGGCCCAGCCGAGCTCCTCGCCGATGATCACCTCCTCGACCAGGCCGAGCCCAAGCCCCCCGTTTTCCTCGGGGATGCTGATGTTCAAGAGCCCGATTTCGTGGAGCTTTTCAATCAGCGGCCAGGGAACTGCTTCCTTTTCGTCGTATTCCTTGGCCACCGGAGCCACCTGTTCCCGCGCGAAGCGGCGGGCGAGCTTTTGCAGCTCGATCTGTTCCTCGGTGAGCGAGAAGTCCAGCGCCATCGTCACCTCCCGGCCGGGCCCATCTTTGACTCAGTATAAATTTTTGGCCCGGACCTGCAAGCCCGGACCTATCGTAACGTTTCTTACTGCGGCCGGGGGAAAAACGTTATGGGCGGCTCGAGCCCGGAAAGCAGCCGGACGAAGGCGCGGGCGCTCACGGGGTAGCGGCCGTGCTCGGGGTAGACCGCGTGGACGGGGAGGACGATCTTGGGGCTCGCCCGGTGCACTACGAGGCCCACCTCGGTGCAGGCGAGGGGGAGGTAGGCCGCGAATCCGGTGGTTGCGAGGGCGCAGGCGGCGCGAACGTCCACGGCGTGGTGGGGGCTTTCCGGGAGGTGGCCGGTGGCGTGCTCCAGTACTCGCCGGAGCAGGCTGCCCTCCGGCGGCAAGACCAGGGGTAGTTCGGGAAGTGGCGCTTCGGCCAGGCGCTCGGGCGCGAGGAGGCCCCAGTCCTGCTCGGCTACCTCTTCGTTCGCCACCTCCCGGGGCAAGAGCGACTCGGGGCCGGCGAAGAGGCCGAGGGCCACCTGTTGGCGGAGGACGAGCTCGAGCACCCGCTCGGGGGTGCCGACCTCGATCCGGATGGGGAGCTCGGGGTACTCCTCGTGGAAGGCCCGGATGCCGAGCGCGGCATAACTCATGAGCCCAGGGGGTACGGCGACGTGCAGGGGGCAAGCGGGCACGCCGACCTTCTCGCGGATCGCCCGCTCGGTCTCGCCGGCGAGGGAGAGGGTTTGCTCGGCGAAGTTGAGGAGCAGTTTGCCGGTGGGGGTGAGCTCGAGCCCCTCCGGCGTCCGAAAGAAGACCTCGGTGCCCAGCTTTTTCTCGATCTCGGCCAGGGTTCGGCTCACCTGAGGCTGGCTGATCCCGAGCTCGTCGGCCGCGGCCGAGACGCTC
>CAYYAB010000123.1:0-4424 GCA_964469895.1 uncultured bacterium
CGCTTTCGGCGATGCTTTCGAGGGTTCTCGCGTGGTCTTCGCTCCGCCAAATCTCCCCGGGCCGCGGGGCCCGACCCCCGGGGAAGAAGACCCGCTTGAAGGCCTCGAACTCGGACCCCTCCAAACCCAGGTAAGCCCGCGCCGCTCGGCGCCAGGCCCGGGCCACCTCGGGGGCCACCGGGTGCCCCTCCCGGGCGTAGCGCACCGCCGGCGAAAAGACCCGGGTAAGCGAAAGCCGCCCCCAGCGCCGGGCCAGGGCCACCCAGCCCGAGACCACCCCAGGCACGGTGACCGCCGGCCAGCCGAAGCGAGGAAGCCGCCCCTCGGCGAGGAAGCGCTCGGCCGGGAGCCCTCGGGGACTCTTTCCCGAAGCGTTCAGGCCCCAAAGCCCCTCTCCGTCCTCCACGATCGCAAAAAGGTCGCCGCCGATGCCGTTGGCGGTGGGCTCGAGCACGGTAAGCGCCGCCGCCATCGCCAAGGCGGCGTCCACCGCGTTGCCCCCCGCGTAGAGGATCTCCGCCCCGGCGGCCACCGCGAGGGGGTGGCTCGCCGCCAGCACCGCCCGCGAGCCGAGCACCACCCGGCGGCTCGAGGGGTAGGGATACCGGGTGAGGTCCACCTACTCCCCGGCAAGCTTTTCCAGGTAGCCCTCGAGCGCCCCTTCAAAGAGCTGGCCCGGGTGGGTGGCAACCAGCTCCCCTTTGGCGTTGAAGAAGTAGGTGGTGGGCAGCCCGCCCGCCCGGAGGATCCGGCTCAGCGCCGAGTCAGGATCGAGCAGCACCCATCCGAGCGGAAGCCCGGTCTCGCTCAGGAAACGGTGGATGGTAGCCTCGTCCTCCCCTTGGTTGACGAAAAGAAAGGTCACGTCCTTGTAACGGCTTTGCGCCTCGGCCAAAAGCGGCATCTCCGCCCGGCAAGGCGGGCACCAGCTAGCCCAAAGGTTCACCACCAAAGGCCGCCCCAAAAACTTCCGGAGCGAGACCTCCCCCGCCCCAAGCCGCTTCAGGGTTAGATCGGGCAAGGTCATTTTGGGCCGACTCGGCGCCTTGCCCAGCACCTTGGCCGGGTCCTCGGGAGCGGTGGAGAGCGGATAGCCCTTGGCTACCCAGGCCTTCGTGCCCCCGGTGACGTTTCTCAGGTTCTTATAGCCCTTTTCCTTAAGGTATTCGGCGGCCTTGGTGGACCGGTGCCCGGAATTGCAGATCAAATAAACGGTCTTGTCCTTGGGCAGATCCCCGGCCCAGTTCTCGATCTCCTGCAGGGGCAGGTTGATGGCCCGGGGCACGTGGCCGCTTTGATACTCCGCCGGGGTACGAACGTCCACCACCACCACGCCGGGATCGTCGAGGTGGGCGTGGAGGTCCTCGGGATCCACGTTCTTATAAGCGCCCTTGCTGCCGCAGGCGGCGAGCAGGGCGACCAACGCGAAGAGCACGGGACCGAAGCGTCGCATACCGGTAGGGTACAAAAGCCGGGTGAGAAAGCGAAAGGGCGGCCAAAGTTTCGGCCGCCCCGAGCTTTCGAGCCGGGCTTAAGCGGTGGCGCCCACCGCCTTGCGGATCGCGTCTAAAAACGCCGAGACCGGCTGGGCGCCGAGGATCCGCTGGGCGCCGTGGTTGATCACCGTGTCCGGCACCCCGTGGATGTGGTACTTATCCGCAAGCGAGGGGAACTCCTGGGCCTCGATCATCTCCCCCATCACTTTGGGCGAGGCGTAGGCGAAGCGGTGGCTGGTGCGCACCGCTTGGGGGCAGTAGGGGCAGGTGGGGGTGACGAAGACCTGGAGGATCACCTCCTGGGGGAGCTCGTTGAGTTCCTTGACTACGTCTTCCGGCAGCCCGTGTCCGTCGCGGCCGATCATCTCAATGTCCTCGAGGAGGCTCGCGAACTCGTAACCCGCCGGGATCCCACGGTAGCGGACGTTCACCGCGTCCGAGCCCTTCTCCCGCAGGATGATGGTGGGCGCGGCCTCGACCCGCATCTCCTCGGCCTTCTTCTTCCCCTCCTCGCTGGCCAGGTCGTAGACCACGAGGTGCACCTTATCGGAAAGGGGCTCGATCTCCCGAAGGAGCTGCTCGGTCTCCTTGCAGTAGATGCAGGGCTCCTTGCCCGGCGCGATCACCGTAGAGCTATCGGTGAAGAGCACGATCTCCACGTCCCGGGTGAGATTCCCGAGGCGTTCCTTGACGATCTGCTGTTCCTGTTCTCCCAGAAGCGGCATTTCTTCTCCCTCCACTCTAAAAGCCCCCACGGGGGCATACTCCAGATACCAGAGTGTAGTATACGAGTTTAACTTTGTAAAGTGTCGGCCTTGCTCCGGCTAAACTAAACCTTATGCGGGTCTACCTGGCGGCGGTTCAAGCCCCCCTCGACCCCGCCCGCTATAAAAGCCCGGAGGCCTTCCGGCAGGCGGTGGACCAGGCGGTCGCCGAGGCCCTCGCCCCTGCCCCCGAGGACGCCGGTCGGGTCGTCGCCTTTCCCGAGCTTTTCGGGCTCCCCCTGCTCTTTTGGCTCGACGCCCCCTCCGAAGTCTTGAAAGCGAAAACCGCAGCCCAGGCGGTCCTCCGCTGGCTCGCCTTGCTGGGTCCGCGGGCGATCGCCCTGGGCCCCCTGGGCTTTTACCGCCACCGCGCCCTCGCCGCCTGGCCCCTCTACCGGGGGGCCTTCGTCGAAGCGGCGCGTCGGCACCGGGCCTACCTCTTCGCCGGCACCTGGATCGCACCCCGCCTGGACGAGGAACCGAGCCGCGGGGTCTACCCCCTTGGGCTCGGGGTTTACAACTGGGGCTTCTGGGCAAGCCCAAAGGGCGCGGTCCTCGCCCGCCCGGAAAAGCTTCGGCTGATGCCGGCGGAAAAAAAGGCGCTTGCTCGTCCAGGGACTTGGGGCGGTCAAACGATCGAGACGGCCCTCGGCACCCTGGCCACGCTGATCTGCCTCGACGCCTTTCACGAGGCCCTCGTCGAACGGGTCGACGCCGCCCGCGCTTGGCTCCTCGTGCAACCCTCGGCGAACCCCGCCCCCTGGGAATCCCCCTGGCCGCCCGACCCCCGCCGCACCGAGGGCGAGGCCTGGCTGGCCGAAGGGCTCACGCGAAAGCTAGAAGGGCGGGAGCACCTCCGCTACGGGCTCAATCCCATGCTCGTCGGCGACCTCTACGAAACCCACTTCGAGGGCCTGAGCAACGTCGCTGCCCCCGGCGCCGTGCTGGCCCTCGCGGAAAAACCCACGGCTCCGGGGGCGGTGGGGGCTCTGGTCGAGCTTTAAACGTTGAACCCCAGCATGCGGAGCTGCTTCTTGCCCTCCTCGGTCATCCGCGCCGGGGTCCAGGGCGGGCTCCAGACGAAGTCAATGTTCACCCCCTTAACACCGGGCACTTTGAGCACCGCGAGCTCGGCGTCGGCCTTGATCATGTCCTGAACCGGGCAGCCGATCGCGGTCAAGGTCATCTCAATGTCCACCACCCCGTTGGGGTTGACGTGGACGTTGTAGATCAGACCGAGGTCCACCACGTTAACCGGGATCTCGGGGTCCTTCACCACTTTAAGGGCCTCAAGGATGTCCTCGACCTTGGGGAGCTGCCCGCCGCCGTTTTTCGACTCGGCGGTGGCCTCGGGGGCTTTGGTCTCCTCGCTCATGGCCCGCATTATATCCGACTAAAGCACTCGGATAAAGGGGACCTTTACCCTACCCTGGTATCAGGCTTTGAGCGAACCGATGCGGCGCCTTTCTTCCTCGATCGCCGCGGCGACCAGCTCGGCGAGGTCCCGGACCTGGGGCGCCCCTTCGCCGTCTTGGGCCGCCTCGTCCTCGAACATGCGCATGCAGAAGGGACAGGCGGTGGCGATGACCCGTGCGCCGGTACCCTTGAGCTCCCGGTAGCGGTTTTCCGAGATCCGCATCTTGCCGGGACCCTCCTCCTTCCAAAACTGCGCGCCACCGGCACCACAGCAAAAGCTCCCCTCCCGGGTTCGCTCGGGCTCGGCCAGGCTAAAGCCCACCTCGGCCACCAGGTTGCGGGGCGGTTCGTAGACGCCGTTATGCCGACCCAAGTAGCAGGGGTCGTGGTAGGTGGCCTCGCCCTCGAGCACCGGGAAGACCGGCAGCTTCCTCTCCTCGATGAGCTCCTGGATGAACTCGGTGTGATGCTTGACCGTGTAGTTCCCCCCGAACTGGGGGTACTCGTTCTTGATCGTGTGGTAGCAGTGCGGGCAAGTGGTGACGATCACCTTGGGATTCGCCGCGTTCAACTTCTCGACGTTCTCGGTGGCGAGCTGGAAGAAGAGGTACTCGTTCCCGGCGCGCCGGGCCGAGTCGCCGCTGCACTTTTCCTCTTTCCCAAGCACCGCCCAGCGGACCCCGGCCGCGTCCAGGATGGTCGCCATCGCCCGGGCGATCTTCTGGGCCCGGGGGTCGTAGCTGGCGGC
>CAYYAB010000124.1:0-4383 GCA_964469895.1 uncultured bacterium
GCTTTAAGCTCCTAAAGCTTTAGGGGATTTTCGCGGGTTTCCTTTTCGGGGAAGTGCGAAAGGCCCCGGAAAGGAAGCAGAATGCGGTTTGAAGACCTAGGAATCAGCGACGAGGCGGTTCGCCGCCTTTCGGCCCGCGGCATCGAGAAACCCACCCCCATCCAGGAGCTCGCCCTGCCCCCGGCCCTCGCCGGGCGGGACGTCTTGGGCCTTGCCCGCACCGGTACCGGCAAGACGCTCGCCTTCGCCCTGCCCATCGCCGAGCGCCTTGCCCCCTCCAAAAGCCGGGGCCGGGCGCCCCGGGCGCTGGTGCTCGCCCCCACCCGGGAGCTTGCGCTGCAGGTGGCCCGGGAGTTCTCCTGGCTCGCCCCCCACCTCAAGGGGGTGGCGGTCTACGGCGGCACCGGATACCAGGCCCAGGCCCGCGCTTTGAAGGAGGGGGCCGACGTCGTGGTGGCCACCCCGGGCCGGGCCCGGGACTACCTAAAACGCGGGGTGCTCGACCTTGGCCGGGTGGAGATCGCCGTCCTCGACGAGGCCGACGAGATGCTCTCGATGGGCTTTGAAGAGGAGGTGGAGGCTTTGCTTGGGGCCACTCCAAAGGTGCGCCAGACCCTTTTCTTTTCCGCCACCCTGCCCCCCTGGGCCCGCCGGCTCGCCCAGAAGCACCTTAAGGATCCCGTGATGGCCGACGTCACCCAAGACGAACGGGTGGCCTACCGGGAGGAGGTCTACCGGGTGCCGGGGCGGGCGCGGGAGCAGGTGCTCTCGGACCTGCTTTTTGCCAAGGCGCCCAGGCGGGCGATCGTCTTCGTGCGCACCAAGGCCGAGGCCGACCGGATTGCTCAGGCCCTTTCGGAGCGGGGGCACGCGGCCCGGGCCGTGCACGGGGACCTCGGCCAGCGGGACCGCGAGCGCACCCTGCTTGCCTTTCGCGAGGGCCGGGCGCGGGTCCTGGTGGCCACCGACGTCGCCGCCCGGGGGCTCGACATCCCCGAGGTGGAGCTCGTGGTCCACTACCAGCTCCCTGAGCGCGCCGAGGCCTACCAGCACCGCTCCGGTCGCACCGGGCGCGCCGGTCGCGAGGGCACGGTGGCCCTCTTGGTGGAAGGAAACGAGCGCTACCGGGTCCGCCGGCTCGAAGACGCCGTGGGCCGCCGCTTCGAGCGCGCCGAGCTCCCAAGCCCCGAGGCCGCCCGCCACGCCCGGCTCAAAGCCCTTTTGGAGCAAGCCCGGAGCCAGCCGGAGGCGAAGCGGGCCCGCTGGCGCGAGGCCGCCCAGGCCTGGATCAGGGCCGGAGACATCGAAACCCTCGCGGGGCTGCTTGCCCACCTTCTCGAGGCCGATGCCGGGGGGCGGGGCCAGGGCACCCGCCGCCGCGCGTTTCGGAGCTGACCCGCGGGTCAGGTTTTTGGTAGGCTCGGGGCATGCGCCCCGAGCTGCTTTATAAACTCCGTTTCCTCTCGGGCCTGACCGAGGGACCCCGGGGCCCCCTCTTCCTCGTCACCCGGATCGTGGAGGGGAACCCACCCCGCTACGAGACGCGCCTCGCAGCGTATGAGGGCGGCCGGGTGCGGTACCTGAGCCGGGGGGAGGCAAGAAACCCCGTTTGGAAGGGAAACTTCATCTACTTTTTGCGAAAGGAAGGGGAAGTTTCCCAGGTCTTCCGCCTGCCGCTTTCCGGCGGCGAACCCGAGCCGGTCACCGAGGCGAAAAACGGCGTTTTGGGCTTCGCCGTAGGCGGGCGGGGCCGGGTGCTCTACTGGACCCCGGAAAAACGCCCGAAGCCCGACCTTCCCCGGGTCTACGAGGCCTGGCCGTTTAAGTTCGACGGCCGGGGGCTATTGGACGAGAGCCCGGTCGAGGTCTACCTTGGGAAGCAAAAGCTCTTTTCCCGCTTTCCTCCGGTCGAGGAGGCGGTCTTCGGCGAGGACGGCGCGATCTACTTCCTCGCCGCCAGGGATGCCCGCGCCCGGGCCCGCTGGCAGGGAACCCTTTGGAGATACGAAGGCGGCGAGCTAAAAGAGGTCTACACCCCGGGCGGGATGCTCCACGGGCTCGCGGCCGGGCCCGAGGGCCTGGCCCTCGTTCGCTTCCCGGTGGAGGAAGGCGGGCTTTTCGCCGAGCTCGTCTACCTGCCCTACGGGGGCGCCCCCCGTACCCTTTTTAGGGGCCATCTCGGCAACTCGGTGAACTCCGACGTACGCTATGGCGCTTACCGCCAGGGGCCGGTCTTTGGCGAGGACGGCCAGGTCTACTTCCTGGCCACCGAGGCCGGCCGGGGGGTGCTCTACCGCGCGGAAGTGGGGAGGGAGCCCGAACGCGTAGCGACCGGAAAATCGGTCGTCGCCTTTGCTCACGGGGGCGAGGCGCTGCTCGTGGAGGATTTCGACCACGGGCCGAGGCTCGTCTGGAGGGGCCGCGAGGTCTACGACCCCAACGCCCGCCTGAAGCGCTCCTTCAGGAGGCCCGAGGCCTTTTCCTACCGCGCGCCCGAGGGGCACGAGGTCCCGGGTTGGGTGCTTTTGCCCGACGGCGAGGGGCCCCATCCGGTGATGCTCTACATCCACGGCGGGCCCCACACCGCCTTCGGCGAGGCCTTGATGTTCGAGCTCCAGCTTTTCGCCGCCGCCGGCTACGCGGTGGTCTTCGGGAACCCCCGGGGTTCGACCGGCTACGGCGAGGACTACGCCCGGCTCCGGGGGCGCTGGGGGGAGGTCGACGAGGCCGACCTCCTTGGGCTTTTGGACGAAGCCCTCGATCGGTTTCCCCTCGACCCCGAGCGGGTGGGCGTCGCTGGGGGGAGCTACGGCGGCTACATGACCAACTGGCTCACCGGCCGGCACCCGGAGCGTTTCCGGGCGGCGGTCACCGACCGCTCGATTTCGAACTGGCTCTCCTTCTTCGGCGCTTCCGACATCGGCCCGCCCTTTGCCCGGATGCAGCTTTTCGCGGACCCCTGGAAGGACCCCGAGCGGCTTTGGGAAAAGAGCCCGCTTAAATACGCCCACCGGGTGAAGGCGCCGACCCTGGTGGTCCACGCCGAGGAGGACCACCGCTGCCCCATCGACCAGGGGGAGACCTGGTACACGGCGCTCTTGGACCGCGGGGTCAAGACCCGGTTTTTCCGGGTGCCGGGGGAGGGGCACGAGCTCTCCCGCTCGGGCCGGCCCGACCGGCGGGTGGCGAGGCTTAAGGCTTACCTCGATTGGTGGAGGGAGCACCTATGAGCTTCGAGGAGACCCTCGCGCGGCTTGCGGTTCGGGTGGGGCTCAACCTGCAGGCGGGCCAGGAGGTCTTCCTCACCGCCCACGTGGAACAGCTCCCCCTGGTGCGGGCGATCGCCCGGGAGGTCTACCGGGCCGGGGGCGTGGCGCTGATTCCCTTTTTCGCCGACGACGAGCTCGCCCGGGTGCGTTTGCTCCTTGCCCCCGAGGAGGCCCTCGACCACGCGCCGGACTGGCTCTACCGGGCGATCGGCGAGCGGCTTGAAAGCGGCGAGATGGCCCGGCTCGCGCTCGTGGGGGAGGACCCCCGGCTTTTTGCCGGCGTTCCCTCCGACCGGCTGGCCCGGGCGATGCGGGCCCAGGCCCGGGCGTATCGGGCGGTGCTCGAGCCCATCTCGCGTTTTGCCACCAACTGGACGATCGTCGGGTATCCCGTTTCGGCCTGGGCGCGGGCGGTCTTCCCCGAGCTGCCCGAAAGCGAGGCCCTCTCCCAGCTCAAGGAAGCGATCCGCGTCGCCACCCGGCTCGACGCCGAGGATCCCCTCGCCGAATGGCGCCGGCGGGCGGATGAGCTCTCGGCCCGGGCGGCCTGGCTGACGGAACGAAACTTCGCCGCCCTCCGCTTTCTCGGCCCCGGCACCGACCTCACCGTCGGCCTGGCCGAGGGGCACGTCTGGAAGGGGGGATGGGGTGAAGCGAAAAACGGCCTTCGCGTGCTCCCCAACATCCCCACCGAGGAGGTCTTCACCATGCCCCACCGCGAACGGGTCTTTGGGGTGGTGCGGGCGACGATGCCCTTCAGCTTGAACGGGGTGCTGGTGAGGGGCCTCGCGGTCCGGTTTGAGAAGGGGGTCGCGGTCGAGGTCCGGGCCGAGGCCGGGCAGGAGGCGGTGGAAGCGCTCCTTTCCACCGACGAGGGCGCGCGGCGCCTCGGGGAGGTGGCGCTCGTGCCCGCCGACTCGGGCGTGCGAAGGGCGGGGGTGCTCTTTTTGAACACCCTATTCGACGAGAACGCCGCCAGCCACATCGCCTTCGGACAGGCCTACAGCGAAAACCTAAAGGACGCCGATCGCCTTGGGCCAGAGGAGCGAAAGAAGCGGGGCATGAACGAGAGCCTCGTCCACCAGGACTGGATGATCGGCTCCGGGGAGGTGGA
>CAYYAB010000125.1:0-4304 GCA_964469895.1 uncultured bacterium
AAACGCCCAAACGGGGGTCAGGCGCGGCGGTAGACGAGCGCGAAGAGGAGCTCGCGGGCCGGTGCCGGCAGGTGGGGGCTGAGCTCACGAAGGGCCTCTTCGGCCATCGCCTCGGCCCGGGCCCGGGCCCTTGCCACCGCCCCGCTCTCAACGAGGCGGCGGTGGAGCCAGGCGACCTCGGCGGGGTCCTTCTCCGCCCGGGGTTTCAGCAGGATTTTCCGGGCCCTTTCGGCCTCTTCCCGCGGCGCCCGTCGCAGGAAGTCGAGGACGATCAGGGTGCGCTTGCCCTCGTAGAGGTCGCCGGCGATCTCCTTGCCGTAGGCGGCGGGGTCGGCCTCCAGGTTCAAGACATCATCCACGATCTGGAAGGCGATCCCAAGCCGCTCGCCGGCGGTTTCGAAGACCGCGGGGGGTTCCCGTCCGGCTACCATCGCCCCGAGCCTGAGGGGGGCGACGGCAGTGTAGTAGGCGGTCTTCGCCCGCACCATCTCGAGGTAATCGTCCTCGGTGAGGTCGAAAACGCCCCGCGCGATCCAGTAGAGGTCGAGGTGCTGGCCGTAGGCGGTGCGCTCGACCAGGCGGGCGAACTCGAGCAGCACCTCGGGGCCGTAGCCGGCCGCCACCAGGACCCGCCACATCCGGGCGTGCAGCGCGTCCCCGGCGTTCAGCGCGAGGGGGACGCCGAAAAGCCGGTGGAGGGCGGGGCGCCCCCGGCGCTCCTCGCTTTCGTCCTCGATGTCGTCGTGGATGAGCACCCAGTTTTGGAAGAGCTCGAGCGCCGCCGCCGCCGGGAGCGCCTCCTCCCGGCGCGCGCCCAATCCCTCCGCCACCGAAAGGAGCAGCCTCCCCCGGAGCATCTTCCCGCCCCGCGCGGGGTAGTCGCGAAGGAGCTCGGCGTAAACCCGCGCCTCCTCGCGCACTTCGCGATCGGGGTCGGGGAGCAGGTCGAGGAGGTAGGCGCGAAGGGCTTCCACCGCAAGCATTCTACGCACCCCGTTGGGACAAACTCCCCAAGGCAAATCTCACCCCTTGCTCGCGCTATCCTGCAGTTTGGGAAAGGAGGGGAAAATGCGCTGGGTGAAGTGGTTTTCCGAGGTGGGCATCGAGGACGTGCCGCTCGTCGGTGGGAAGAACGCTTCGCTCGGCGAGATGATGCGGGAGCTCGGCGGGCTCGGGGTCAAGGTCCCCGACGGGTACGCGGTGACCGCCGAGGCCTACCGCTACTTTCTGGAGGAAAACGGGCTTTTTGAGAAGATCCGCGCGCTTCTTGAGGACTGGCGCAAGACGAAGGACGTCGAGGCGCTGCTTGAGGTGAGCCGGAAGATTCGCAGCCTGATCACCGCCGGGCGCTATCCCGAGGAGCTCGAGCACGAGATCCGCGAAGCCTACCGCGAGCTCTCGAGGCGGAGCGGGGTGGACGAGGTCGACGTGGCGGTGCGCTCCTCGGCCACCGCCGAGGACCTGCCCACCGCCTCCTTCGCCGGCCAGCAGGAGACCTACCTCATGGTCCACGGCGAGGCCGAGGTGCTGGAGGCGGTGAAGAAGGCCTTCGCCAGCCTCTTCACCGCCCGGGCGATCAGCTACCGCGAGGACATGGGCTTCGACCATTTCCAGGTCGCCCTCAGCGTGGGCGTGCAACGCATGGTGCGCTCGGACCTCGCCTCCTCCGGGGTGATGTTCACCCTGGACACCGAGACCGGTCACCGCGGGTTCGTCTACCTCACCTCGATCTGGGGGCTCGGCGAGAACATCGTCCAGGGGCGGGTCGTTCCCGATGAGTTCTACATCCACAAGGCCCTGCTCAAGGAGGGCTACCGGCCCCTCGTCTACAAAAAGCTCGGGGCCAAGGAGCTCACCCTGGTCTTCGACCCCGAGACCCACCGGCTCAAGAACGTGCGCACGCCCAAGGAAAAGCGCGAACGCTTCTCGCTTTCCGACGACGAAGCGCTCAAGCTCGCCGAGTGGGCGATCTTGATCGAGGCGCACTACTCGAAAAAGCGGAAAAGCGAGACCCCGATGGACATCGAGTGGGCCAAGGACGGGCTCACCGGAGAGCTCTTCATCGTCCAGGCCCGGCCGGAGACGGTGCACTCCCAGAAGAAGCCGGTGCTTAAGCGCTACGAGCTCCTCGAGCGGGGCAAGGTCCTGGTCGAGGGGCTCGCGGTGGGGGACAAGATCGCGAGCGGCCGCGTGCGGGTGATCCTCGATCCCAACGAAATGGACCAGTTCCAGCCCGGGGAGGTGCTGGTCACCCGGATCACCGACCCCGACTGGGAGCCGATCATGAAGCTCGCGGCGGCAATCGTCACCGACCGCGGCGGGCGCACCTCGCACGCGGCGATCGTCTCCCGGGAGCTCGGGATCCCCGCGGTGGTGGGCACCGAGGTCGCGACCCAGGTGCTGAAAACCGGGATGGAGGTCACGGTAAGCACCGCCGAGGGGGAGGTCGGCCGGGTCTACGAGGGCAAGCTCGAGTACCGGGTGGAGGAGATCGACCCCGAGAAGCTCCCGCGGCCCAAAACCAAGATCATGCTCAACGTCGGCAACCCCGAGGAATCGCTCAAAAACGCGCTTTTGCCCTCGGACGGGGTGGGGCTGCTTCGCATGGAGTTCGTCTTCGCCTCCTGGGTGGGGGTGCACCCCCTCGCGCTCATCCACTTCGACAAACTTCCGATCCGCGTCAAACGGGCGGTGGCCGAGCGCACCCGGGGCTACGAGGACAAGACCTTCTACTTCGTGGACAAGCTCTCGCAGGGCATCGGCCTGATTGCGGCGGCGTTCTGGCCGAGGCCGGTGATCCTGCGGTTTTCCGACTTCAAGACCAACGAGTACGCCGGGCTCTTGGGCGGAGAGCTCTTCGAGCCCAAGGAGGAAAACCCCATGCTCGGCTGGCGGGGGGCGAGCCGCTACTACCACCCCGACTACAAGGAGGGGTTCTTGCTCGAGCTCGCCGCCGTCCGCCGGGTGCGGGAGGAGTTCGGGCTTAAAAACCTCAAGGTCATGGTGCCGTTTTGCCGCACCCCCGAGGAAGGGGACCGGGTGCTCGAGGTGATGCGGGAAGGAGGGCTCGAGCCGGGGAAGGATGGGCTTGAGGTCTACGTGATGGCCGAGATCCCCTCGAACGTCTGGCTCGTCGAAGAGTACGCCAAGCGGTTTGACGGCTTCTCCATCGGTACCAACGACCTGACCCAGCTCACCCTCGGGGTGGACCGGGACTCCGAGCGGGTCGCCCCTCTCTTCGACGAACGGAACGAGGCGGTGAAACGGGCGGTAGCCCGGATCATCGAGGGCGCCCACGCGGCGGGGCGCCATGTGGGGGTATGCGGCCAGGCCCCGAGCGACTACCCCGAGTTCGCCGCCTTCCTGGTGGAA
Organism: uncultured bacterium; assembly: GCA_964469895.1. Classification (GTDB taxonomy): domain Bacteria; phylum Deinococcota; class Deinococci; order Deinococcales; family Marinithermaceae; genus WFXV01. The sequence continues at coordinate 3,373 of CAYYAB010000125.1, forward strand.
AAGGGGATTGACTCGATCAGCCTGAACCCGGACGCCCTCCTCCGGACCCTCCTCGCGGTGGTGGAGATGGAGAAAAAGCTAGAGGGCTAAAACCGCGCGGGCGCGCTCGAGGATCGCCCGGGCCGCCTCAATCGCGGCCCGGGCCTCGCTTTCGGTGTAGCTCTCCCCGGGAGTCAGGTCCGCAAGGGCGTCGGGGTAACGGGTAGGGATGTAAAGCTTATCCAGAGCAAAGGCGGCCTCTAAGAGATCCTCAAACCGCTCGCGAAGGGCTTTTTGGGGCAGATCACGCACCAACCTCGCCACGGAGTGACCCCAGGGGTCCTCGTCGATCCAAAACCAAACCGCCTTCATTGCTTTTTCGCCCGACTGCTTTGCGAAGAAGGCAGCCTGGGCGAACTTCCCCGCCTGGCGAAGCGCCTCGGCCGCCTCCAGGTCATCCGCCGCCTGCAGGAACCATCGCTTCGCCTCCCTCGCGAGTTTTTCCTCGCTCATAAAGCACCACCGCCTCCCGCAAGACCCCCCGGAGAAAGGGCAGATCTTTCCGGGCCTCGAACTCCTCGGGAGTAAGCACCACGAGTTCCAAAGGCCGCGGCGCGTCCTTCAAAAGGTCGAAAAGGGCCCCGATGCGCCTCAGGGGAGGAAGATCGGTACGCCAAACGACCAAGAGATCCAGGTCCGAGCGGCGCGTCGCCCTCCCCCGGGCGAACGACCCAAAGAGGTAAACCCGTTCCACGCCCGGCACCCCGGCAAGCCGGCGCGCGGCCTCGGCGAGCCAGGCCCGTTCGGCCACGGACCCAGTGTACTTGAAGAAAAGCGGGGCCTTTGCTAACCTCATACTTGGCTTTGGGCCGCGGTCCGCGGTAGCTCAGCTGGTAGAGCGGTCGGCTGTTAACCGACTGGTCGCAGGTTCGAGTCCTGCCCGCGGAGCCAAG
>CAYYAB010000126.1:0-4291 GCA_964469895.1 uncultured bacterium
TCCAGATTAGGCCCTTAGGTTTGCCGCCTGCGTAAGCGGCTCCCCGGTTCGCGCCGGGCGGCGGCCTGCGGTAAGAATGGAGGCATGGCCAAGGTCGAATCCTTCGAGCTCGACCACACCCGGGTGCAGGCCCCCTACGTGCGCCTCGCGGCAAGGGGCGAGGGGCTCACCAAGTGGGACCTGAGGCTCGCCCAGCCCAACATGGCGGCGATTCCCACCGACGCGATGCACACCCTGGAGCACCTCCTCGCCACCTACCTCCGGGACCACCTCGAGGGCGTCTTCGACCTCTCGCCGATGGGCTGCCGCACCGGGTTTTACATGACCGTGGTCGGAACGCCGAGCGAGGAAGAGGTCCGCTCTGCCTTTGAGGCCGCGCTCGAGAACGTCCTCGCCCACGAGGGTCCGGTCCCCGGGGTAAGCCCCCTTTCTTGCGGCAACTACCGGGACCACGACCTAAAGGGCGCGAAGGCCTGGGCGAAGCGGGTCTTGGACGCGGGGATCCGCGTCCAGGAGACGATCCCGCTCCCATGATCCTGCTGCTCGCCGCCGAGGGGGAGGAGGCGGCGGCGCTCCTCCGCCGCCTCGAGGGACGCACGCAGGTGCCCGGCCCCTTCCCCGCCCACCGCGGCCGTTTTGCCGGCAAGGAGGCGGCGGTGGTCCAGACCCAGGTGGGCAAAGCGGCGGCGGCGGCGGCCACCGCCTGGGCCCTTTCCGCTTTTCGGGTTCGGGCCGCCCTCTTCGCCGGGGTGGCCGGCGCCCTCTCCCCAAAACTCAAGCAGGGGGACCTCCTGGTCGCCCTCGACGCGGTCCAGTGGGACGTGGACCTCACCCCTTTCGGCCGGGAGCCCGGCGAGCTCGCCACCGGGGAGCGCTTTGTCCCCGCGGACCCGCGGCTTTCCGCCCTTTTGGAGGAAGCCGCCGGTGCCCAGGTGGGTCGGGTGGCAAGCGGCGATCGCTTCGTCGCCGACGAAGCGCTCGCGCGCTGGATCCGGGAAACCTTCCGGGCCGACGCGGTGGAGATGGAGGGGGCGGCGGCGCTTTGGACCGCCCGCCGCTTCCGGGTGCCGATGGCGCTTTTAAGGGTCGTCTCCGACCAGGCGACGGCCGGCTCCGACGTGGACTTCGCCCTCTTTTTGGCCGAGGGGAGCGAACGCATGGCGGCGGCCCTCGAGCGGGCGGTGGCCCGGCTAAAATGAATCGAGGGAACCGATCCATGGAGCTCAAAGTTCTTGCAGGCAGCGCCAACCCCGCCCTGGCCCAGCGGGTCGCACGCGAGCTCGGCCTTCCCCTTTCCGAGGCCGAGCTCGGCCGCTTTCCGGACGGCGAAGTTCGACTAAGACTCGCCGAAAGCGTGCGCGGGGCCGACGTGTACGTAATCCAGCCCACGAGCCCGCCGGTAAACGACCACTTGATGGAGCTTTTGCTCTTCGCCGACGCGCTAAGGCGGAGCTCGGCCCGCCGCATCAACGCGGTGATTCCCTACTTTGGCTACGCCCGCCAGGATAAGCAAACGAAGGGCCGCGAGCCGATCAGCGCCAAGGTGGTGGCCGACCTCTTAGAGCGAGTGGGCGTCCACCGGGTCATCGCGGTGGACCTGCACGCCCCTCAGATTCAAGGCTTTTTCAACATTCCGGTGGACCACCTCTCGGCGGTCCGGCTTTTCGCCGAGTACCTGGTGCGGGAGGAGCTCACCCGGGAGGCGGTGATCGTGAGCCCGGACGCGGGCCGGGCGGAGGAGGCCCGGCGGCTTTCCGAGCTCCTCGAGCTCCCCATGGCCATGCTGGCGAAAAGGCGCCGCGGCCCCACCGAGACCGAGGTCACCTACGTGATCGGCGAGGTTAGGGGCCTGCGCCCGATCCTGATCGACGACATCGTCTCCACCGGTGGCACCATCCGGCGGGGGGTGGAGGCGCTGGTAGAGGCGGGGGCCCGCCCCGAGGCGGTGGTGATGGCCACCCACCCGGTCCTAGTGGGGCCGGCGCGGGAAAACCTATCCCACGAAGCCATCGAGCGGGTGGTCTTCACCGACACCATCCCCTTAGAGGAAAACCCCGGGTACGTGGTGCTCTCCACCGCGCCCCTTTTGGCCGAGGCGATCCGCCGGGTGCATACCCACCGCTCGGTGAGCGAGCTGCTCACCCACCGGGGGCCGGTTGACCCCCTATTCTCGAACGCGTAGACTTTAAGCTGTTGCCGTGCGCCCCCAGGGCGCGAGGGAGGACCAGCCATGGAATACAAGCTCCGCGCCTACTACCGCGGCGACGAGCGCCCCAAGGCGCTCCGCCGAGAAGGAAAGCTCCCGGCGGTGCTCTACAACCGCCACATGAACGAAAAGATCTACGTGGATTTCGTTGAGTTCGATAAGGTCTTCCGCCAGGCCAGCATTCACCACGTAATCACGCTCGAGCTCGAAGACGGCCGGGTGGTGGACACCCTGGTCCGCCAGGTCGAGCTCAACAAACGCAAGCACGTCCCCGAGCACGTGGACTTCTACGCCCTCGCCGACGAGCCCATCGAGATGTACGTCACCCTGAAGTTCGTGGGTACGCCGGTGGGTACCAAGCAGGGCGGGGTGCTCGAAGAGGTCATGACCGACATCCTGGTCAAGACCCTGCCCAAGAACATCCCCGAGTACATCGAGGTGGACGTCTCCGGGCTCGAGATTGGCGACGTGCTCCACGTCGGCGACATTCAGTTCCCCGAGGGCGTCGAACCGCTTGTGGACAAAGAGGAGACCGTAGCCACGGTGGTGCCGCCCGAGGACGTCGAGCGGCTCGAGGCCGAGGCCGCCGAGGCCGAGGTCTCCGAGGCCGAGCCCGAGGTCATCCAAAAAGGCAAGACCGAGGAAGAAGAAGGCTAAACGAGCGGAGCCCAAGGGGGGCGCCCGGCAGGCGCCCCCCTTTGCGATATGCTCGCCGGATGAAGCTCTTCGTGGACACCGACGCCGGGGTGGACGACGCCCTCGCGCTCCTCTTCGCGCTCGGGACCCCGGAGGCCGAGCTCCTCGCCATCGGCACGGTGGACGGAAACGTGCCCCTTCAAAACGTGGTCCCGAATGTCTTCGAGGTGCTCCACGCCGCCCGGACCGAGGTCCCGGTTTTCGTGGGGGCGAGCCGGCCGCTCGTACCCGAGCCCCGGGAGCGGGCGACCTTCTTTCACGGCGAGGACGGGCTTGGGAACCTAAAAACCCGGAAGGCCCGCGTCCGGCCCGAGAAGACCCCAGCGGCCCTCGCCCTCGTCGAGCTCGCACGGCGCCACCCCGGCGAGCTCCGGGTCGTGGCGCTCGGGCCGCTCACCAACCTGGCGATCGCCCTCTTGCTCGAACCCGAGCTTCCCCGCCTCCTCGAAGGGCTCTACGTCATGGGCGGCGCCCACACCGGCCGCGGCAACACGAAAAGGCGGGCCGCCGAGTTCAACTTCGCCGCCGACCCCGAGGCCGCCCACGCGGTGCTCGCTGCCTTTCCCCGGGTCACCCTGCTCACCTGGGAGACCACCCTCGCCCACCCCTTGCCCTGGGAAGTTCACGAAGCCCTCGCCCGGCGGTTTCCTTTCTACCGCGCAATCACCAACCACACCGCCCGCTACCTGAGGGGAAAGGGCCAGGCGGGCCTTTTGATCCCGGATCCGCTCGCGATGGCAACGGCGCTCTTCCCCGAGCTCAAGGCCGAGACCGAGGAGATCCATGCCTTGATCGAGCTCGGGGGCGTCCACACCCGGGGCATGCTGGTCACCGGCGAGGGGGAGCCGAACGCCGAGCTCGTGCTCGGGGTGGATCTCGTGGGCTTCCAGGCGCGCTTTGAGGCCGCCCTCCTTCGCACCCTCGGCGAATAACATGGACCCGGTGGAGCGCTTTCTCGTCGTGGGGCTTGGAAACCCCGGCCCCGGCTACGCCAAGACCCGCCACAACGCGGGCTTCATGGTGCTCGACCGGCTGGCCGAGGAGGAAGGCCTCGTCTTCCGCGAAACGCAGGACGCCCTTCTTGCCGAATGGGGGCCGGGCTGGCTGATGAAGCCGCTTACCTACATGAACCTCTCGGGCCGGGCGGTCGCCCCCTTCGTGCGCAAGAAGGGCATCCCCCTAGACCGCCTCCTCGTCGTCCACGACGACATGGACCTCCCCCTCGGGCGGATCCGGCTGAAGCGGGGCGGCTCCTCCGGGGGGCAAAAGGGAGTCGCCTCGATCATCGAGGCCCTGGGGGACGCGGGCTTCGACCGCCTCCGGATCGGGATCGGGCGCCCCCCGCCCGGGGTGGACCCGGTGCGCTACGTCCTCGCGCCCTTCACCCCG
>CAYYAB010000127.1:0-4187 GCA_964469895.1 uncultured bacterium
CGCCTAGCCGGAGAGCCCCCGCTTGACCATCTCGGCGAGCTCGTCCTCGTAGAAGAACTTCTCGCCAAAGGCGGGTTTCAGCTGGTCGAGCCAGGTCGCCTTCTCGTCGTACTTGGCGAAGAAGGGACGGCCCACCCAGTCGGGGTTCCGGCCCTGGAGGAACTCGAGCACAAAGACCTTCTCCCCGTTGATCTCGGCCACGCCGGCGATCCGCACCTTGCCGGGGAAGGCCGACATGCTGGGACCACGCACGGTGCGAGCGAGACCCGGAACCTGCTTGTAAGCGTTCCGGAAGATCTCCCAGGCCTTGACCAGGGGCACCTCGAAGTACTGCTTGGGCCCGGTGTCGCGCTCGACGAACATGTAGTAGGGCACCAGGCCAAGCCGCACCTCTTCCTTCCACTTCTTGGCCCAGGCGTTCGGGTCGTCGTTGATGTGGGCCACCACCGGCGACTGGGTGCGGATCTCGGCGCCCACCGAGCGGAGCACCTTGATCGCCTCCCGCACGGCGTCGGTCTCGAGCTCGTTGGGGTGGGTGAAGTGGGCCATGATCGCCAGGTGCCGCCCGGCCTTGACGATCTCCTCGAAGAGCCGGAGCAGATCGTCGTCAAAGAAGCGGAACGGCCAGTAGGCGAGCGCCTTGGTACCGATGCGGATGTCCTGCACGTGGGCGAACTCCTCGGTGAGGAGCGGCCGGATGAAGCGCTCGAAGACCGCGGTCTTCATCACCATGGGGTCGCCGCCGGTGAAGAGGATGTCGGTGACCTCCTTGTGGACCCTCAAGTAGTCTTGCAGGTCCTTGGACTCGTTGGTCGCCATCCGAAGGTCGGGTTCGCCCACGAACTGAGCCCAGCGGAAGCAGTAGGTGCAAAACGCGTGGCAAACCTGCCCCGGCCCGGGGAAGATCAGGACGGTCTCGGGGTACTTGTGCTGCAGACCCTCAAGGCGCCGGCCGTTTAAGGTGGGCACGTTGTGGGTGAGCTGGCCCGCGGGGTGCGGGTTCATCTTGAGCCGGATCTCGTGCGCTGCCCGGCGGATCTCCTCCTTGGGCGCCCCTTTCCGCATCAGGTCGCGGATGCGGTTGAAGTCCTCGGGCTCGAGCATCCCCTTCTGCGGGAAGGTGAGGATGAAGATGGGATCCTCGGGCACCTTGGACCAGTCGATGAGCTCCCGCACCACGTACTCGTTGGTGCGGAAGGGCAACACCTGGGAGACCACCCGCACCGCCTCCTGGACCTCGGGGTCCAGGGCCTTCCACTCGGGAAGCTCCTCGATGTTGGCCAGCGTGATGGGCCGGTACTTCCGCTCGGTCTGGACCTTCAAGACGGCCATACGCCACCTCCGGGACCCGGGCTCATGAATATGCAACGAACCCGCGTCCAGCCTTCAAGGTAGCACTAGTTTTGCCCGGTGAAAAGTGCGGAAAGGCCCTTATGCGAGGTTTTGCTTGTGAAACGGATAGCAAGGGTTTGTGGTTCTAAAAACGCCCCTAAGGTAGGCCCGATTTCGCCCGGTGGTACTCCTCAGCGATTCGATGCACGAGCACCCGAGCGGGTAGGACTTCTCGCACGAAGGCCACCGCGTGGCCGGCGGAATAAACCTCCTTCCAGGGCTTCGCCCCTTTGCGAAAGCCCTCCAAGGAAGGCGCGAGGAAGTTGGCGGGCACCCCGGTGACGGCATCGGTGTAGACCACGTCCTCGGGGCCGGCCTCGAGCACCATCCGCCGGTACGCTTCGTCGGCCGCCGACTCAAGGGTGGCGATGAAGCGGGTACCGAAGTACCCCGCGTCCCCCAGGGCGAGCGCGGCGAGGAGGTGCCGCCCCGTGGCCAAGCCCCCCGCCACCAGCACCGGGAGGCCGGTCGCTTCCTTGAGCCAAGGGGCAAGCACAAAGGGGCTCACCCGGCCCGCGTGCCCACCCGCCCCGCACGCCACCGCCACCAGGGCGTCCACGCCCCGCTCGGCCGCCTTTTGCGCGTGGCGGAGCCCCACCACGTCGGCGAAGACCCGCCCTCCGTAAGCCTTCACGCGCTCCACCACCGGCCCCGGATCCCCGAGCGAGGTGACCACCAGGGGAACCCGACGGCGCACCACCGCCTCCAAATCCTCGGCGAGCCGGGGATTGTCCTTGAGGATCAGGTTGACCCCGAAGGGCAACTCGGGAAAGGCCTCCAAAAACGCCGCGAACGCCCCGTGGGTGCGAAAGTTCAGGCTCGGAATCACGGCGATCGCCCCGGCCCGGGCCACCGCCAAAAGGAGCGCCGGGGTGCTCACCAGGAACATCGGCGCCACCACGATCGGGTAGCGGATCCCGAGCATCCGGGTGATCGCGGTGGGTATCGGCTCGGGTTCGCTCACGAGACCACCGCCCGGAGGTAGCGCTCCCGGGTGATCACCCCGTGGACCTTCTGCCCGTCGGCGACGAAGACCGCCTCCCCCTGCCAAAAAAGCGGCGCGAGCTCGGTGATCGCCACCTCCCCGCCGACCACCGGCGCCTCCTCCCAGGGGAGGATCTCGCTCCCGAGCCCGAGCACCCCCACCGGCCGGCCGTCCTCGACCAACACCGCCCAGCGGCCGCTCTCCTCGGCGGGGGAGGCGAGCAAGGGCACCGGCTCCGCGAGCCGTCGCGCCGGCCAGGGGGCCACCGCCCCGGCGGTGAGCAAGGTGCTACAGGGCACCCGCACCGCTCGCTTGGCGACGAAAAGGCTCAAAACGAAGGCGGCCAGGAAGAAAAACCCCTCGACGAGCCCAGGTAGGTTGAAGTCCTCCCAGCCGATCCGCCCCCCGAGCAAAAGGTGCACCACGAGCCCCACGAAGAGGCCGACCGCAAGCGCGGCCACGAAGGCGATGAGACCGGCCCAGCGAAGATCGCGCACCCTACGCAAGGCCACCTCCAAGCGCCTTTTCCGCGAAGGCGAGGTCCTCGGGCTTGTCCACGTCCACCCCGATCTCAGGATAGGGCACGGGAAGCGCCCGCATCGGAACCCCGAAGATCGCCTCCGCCCGGGCCTCGAGCTCGGTCACCGAAAGCGCGCCCAAAAGCAGCTTCAAAAGAAACCGGGGGCCGAATAGGAGCGCAAGCCGCAAGGGGTTCTTGCGCCAGGCCACCACTTTCCTCGCCACCGGAAGCGCCCTCGCAAAAAGCCCAGGATCGAGAATCACCAGATTTCCCCCGGTAAAGGTCCCCTCGCGGAGCCGGGCGTAGGTCCGCTTCATCCCGGGAAAACGCGCCTCGACCGCCTCCTTGGGCACGATCGGGTAGACGAGCCCCGCCGGCGGCGCCTCCCGCAGGAGGTGGGCCACCGCCTCAGGGGTGAGCAGGGGGACGTCGGCGGTCGCCACCAAAACCGGAGCCTTTCCACCCAAGGCGGCAAGCCCCCGCTCCACGTTGGCAAGCAGATCGCCCGCGTCCTCGAGCCAGAGGTCCGGCTCAGGGTCAAGCGCCGCCTTCGGCCCCACGAAGGCCACCCGGCCGACCCCACCCCGGCGAAGCGCTTCCAGCACCCAGGCCGCCATCGGCCGCCCGGCCAGGGGCAAGAACGCCTTGCTGGGCGCCTGGTGCGCGCGGGCGAGCGGGTCGTCCCCGCCGCCACCGAGCACGAGTGCCTCCACAACGCTACCCTAGCAAAAACCCGGCGGCGGATCGCCGCCGGGCGCCTTGGGCCAAGCCCTCAGGGCTTGGGGCGTGAGGTCGGCATCGCCTCCGGACCCCGGTCGGACCAGTAGACGAAGGCGAGCAAGGGAGGCTCCTTCTCCCGGAGCTCCTTCGCTACCGGCTTCGCGGTCCAGACCGGCACCCACTGTCCGAGCGGGGCCTCGGCGTCGCCGGTGGCCCAGGTGATCGCGTAGGGGATCCAGTTGGCGAGGCAGGCCTCCCCGATCTTGACCTCGGCCCCGCCCACCACCGTGGCCACCAGCCGCTGGGCAGGGCAGGCCACCGTGGGCACGTCCATGATCCCGCTCGTGAGCCGGAGGCCCCTTCCCGCCGGAGCCGAGAGCACGTAGACCGCGTCCGGGTCGTAGCCCTTGAAGACCACGAACCAGAACGAACGGGCCCCCTCGGGGGGCTCGAGGTCGAGGGCATAGAGCTGCCCCAAAAAGGGCAGCGCCTCCACCGGGTGCACCGGGGTCACGAAGAGCCGCCCCTGGGCGAGGACCGGGAGCGCGAAAGCCAAAAGAAGCGGAGCAA
>CAYYAB010000128.1:0-4154 GCA_964469895.1 uncultured bacterium
TCGGAAAAGAGCGAAAACCGGGTGACGAGCGGCAAGCCCGCGGCCTCGGCGTAAAACCGCCCGGCGAGCACCGCCCGGTCCACCCGCACCTCACTCACCTCCTTCTCCTTGACCTCGCGCACCTCGGGCCGGGGTAGGCCGAGGCGGGAAAACCCCTCGGCAAAACGCGCCCCGAGCCCCGCGCCGCTACCGTCGTAGATCACCGCCCGTACCCCCTCGGGAAGGGGCACCGCCTGCCCGGGACCGAGGCCAAAAAACACCTTCAAAAACCGAGCCCGCTCCTCGGGAGGCACCACCAGATACGGCCCGTCCTCGACCACCGGCAGGGTAGCGGCGTGGAGCTTAAGCCCTTTCAAATAGGGAAGGAAAAGAAGCGCCTGGTCCAGGGGCAGGTCGGTCTGGAGCCGGTCCCAGATCGTCCGCAAGAGCCCGGGCAGCCGTGGCCAGTACTCCGGCGCTGCGGCCTTCTTCGCTACCTTGAGCAAAACCTCTTTGATGCGGTCGAGTCGGGAGAGGTCGCTTCCGATCCAGCCCCGGAACCGCATGTACTTGACCGCGTCCTCGCCGTTAAGGTGGACCCGGCCCTTGGGAAAGTGGATGTGCAGGTTGGCGGCGTTGTCGTCGTAGTCCATGGGGGCGGGCAGGTAGACGTCGACCCCACCCACCGCGTCCACCACCTTGGCCACCAGGTCCATGGTGAAGATCAGGTAATGGTCCACCCGGAGGCCCACCGCCTGTTCCACCGCCCGGGAAAGCCCCTCGGGGCCCAAGAAGCCGTAGACGGCGTTGATCTTGCCCCGGTAGCCGGAAAGCGCCACCCGGGTGTCGCGGGGTACCGCCAGCGCCCAGACCTCGCTCCCCACCGCCCGCACGAAGAAGATCGTGTCGGTCCGGTGCCCGGGGCCACAGGGGGTGGCGGGCCCGCAGTATTCGATGTCGCGGGCGGCGATCACCATGCTGAGCGCGGGCACCCTCTCCCCACCAGGGGCGCTCACGGTGCGCTCCGGCGTGGGCCAGCGCCCTACCGCGATCGCGAGCAGGGCGAAGAGTGCCCCCAGCAAAAACCGAAGGCCGATGGAAAGGCTAATCCTTTGCAAGGCGCGCCAAAACCTCCCGCGTCCTTGGGTGCACCGGAATGCCCCGTTCCTCGAGGTAGGCGACCTTGCGCCGAACCGCCTCGCGGTAGGCCCCCAAAAGGTCGCCGGCAAGCGCCCGCTCGGCGAGGTCCTGGTGGTAGCCGCGGCCGGGCTCGGCCACGTCGGCCACGTAGACCGCCATGCCGAGACCGAAGCCCGGGTCCACCCCGACCACGTGCCCCTCGATGGCGGCGAGGACTTCGGGGTCCTTGACCCCGAGCGACTCCGCCAGCACCCGCCCCGCCCGCCCGTGGAGGACGAGCGGGTGGGCCCGCTCCACCTCGTTCATGGGGGGCGCGAGCCGGATGAGCTCCGGCTCGGGAAGCTCCTTAGCGAGATCGTGCAAAAGACCTGCGAGGTAGGCCTGCTCGGGATCGAGCCCGTTCGCCCGGGCGATCCCCCGCGCAAGCTCGGCGACCCTCAGGGAGTGGGCGAAGCGCTCCCTGGAAAGCCTTTTCTTGAGCTCAGCTTCGAGCCCGGTAAAGGCCGTGCTTTTCAATGTAGACCTCCACCTCGAAGGGCACCAGGTAGCGGATCGAGCGCCCCTCGGCGACCCGCCGCCGCACCTCGGTCGAGGAGACCTCGTAGCCCGGGATCTCGAGCACCACCACCCGCTCCCGGAAGAAGGGGTCGAGGCGGGCGAGGTCGTATCCCGGCCGGGTCACCGCCACCATGGTGGCGAGCTCGAAGAGGGCCTCGGGCTCCTTCCAGGTGGCGACGTCGCGGTAGGCGTCGGCGCCGGTGATGAAGAAGAGCTCGGCCTCGGGCCAGCGCCGCCGGGCCCGGCGCAGGGTGTCCACGGTGAAACTGGGACCGGGGTGGTCGAGCTCGAGGCGGCTCGGGAAGAACCGCCCGTCGCGGGCGGTGGCGAGCACCACCATCTCGTGCCGGGCCTCAGGAGCCGCCACCGGCCTTTTGTGGGGCGGTCGGGCCGCGGTGACGAACTCGACCCGGTCGAGCCCGAGCCGGTCCGCCGACTCGCTCGCGGCGAGCAGGTGGCCGAGGTGTACGGGATCGAAGCTTCCGCCAAAGAGCCCGAGGCGCACGGCAAGAAGCCTAGCACACCCGGATTAGTCGGGGATGTACTCGAACTCGAGCCCCGCCACCCGCACCGTGTCCCCGGCCCGCACCCCGGCCCGGCGGAGGGCCTCCTCGAGCCCCAGGCGCTTGAACTTCTCGTGCAGGTAGGGCATCGCCTCGAAGAGGTCCCCCTTGATCCGGGCCACCGCCCGCTCGATCTCGGGGGCCTCGACCTCGAACACCCCCTCCCCGACCTCGCGCACCCGGATGCCGGCCTCGACCCGCTCCCTGGGCCTGGGCTCTGCGGGCTTCACCCGCGGGGCCTTTTCGAGCAGGGCGAAAAGCGCCTCTTTGAGCGCAGGGAGCCCTTCCCCGGTCTTGGCCGAGACCGGGAGCACCGGGTGGCCATAGCGGGCCAGCGCGTCGGCCCAGAGCTCGGCCTCCCCCTCCTCCAGGAGATCCACCTTGTTTAGGGCCACGAGCGCCGGGCGGCGAAGGAGCTCGGGGTCGTAGGCCTCGATCTCCCGAAGCAGGGTCTTAAGCGCTTCCTCCGGGTCCTCGCTCGCATCCAACACGAAGAGCAGCCCCCGGGTGCGGGCGATGTGGCGCAGGAACTCGAGGCCAAGCCCCTTCCCCTCGCTCGCCCCCTCGATGATCCCGGGGATGTCGGCGAGGGTGAAACGCCGCATCCCCTCCGCGTCCTCCACCACTCCGAGGTTCGGGGTCAGGGTGGTGAAGGGGTAGCTCGCCACCTTGGGACGGGCGCGGGTGAGGGCGGCGAGCAGCGAGGACTTGCCGGCGTTGGGGTAGCCGACGAGTCCCACGTCGGCGAGGGAGAGGAGCTCGAGCCGGAGCCTCCGCTTCTCCCCCGGCAACCCGGCCTCGGCGAAGCGGGGCGCCTGCCGGGTGGGGCTCACGAAGGCGGCGTTGCCCCGGCCCCCCTCACCGCCCCGGGCCACCCGCACCACCTGACCGGGCTCCACCAGATCGGCGAGCAGCTCGCCGGTCTCGGCGTCGTAGACCCGGGTCCCGAGGGGCACGTCGATGTAGAGATCTTCCCCCGCCCGTCCGTGGCGGGTACCCCCCTGACCATGGGCACCCGAGGCCGCCTTGTAGTGCCGGCGGGAGACCTTGGCCAGGGAGTCCACGTGCTCCGAGGCCCGGAGATAGACGTCGCCCCCCCGGCCGCCGTCGCCGCCGTCCGGCCCACCCTTCGGAATGAACTTCTCGCGGAAGAAGCTCACCACCCCGTCGCCGCCGCGGCCGGCGGTCACTTCGATCTCGATCCGATCCCGGAACATCTCATAGAAAACCCCGCGAACGCCCGGGGTGGGGTCCGCGGGGCAAGGGGCAAAAAACCTACTCGAGCGGGCGGACGTTCACGTAGCGGCCGAGCCGGCCCTTGTCGCGGAACTCGACCACCCCGTCCACCAGCGCGAACAGGGTGAAGTCGCGGCCCATGCCGACGTTCTTACCGGGCTTGAACTTGGTGCCCCGCTGACGCACCAGGATGTTCCCCGCCCGGACCACCTGGCCATCGAACCGCTTCACCCCGAGCCGTTTCGCGATCGAGTCGCGGCCGTTCTTGGTCGAACCCAGGCCCTTTTTGTGTGCCATGTCTTACCCCCGGATCTCCTTGATCAAAAGCTCGGTGTAGGGCTGCCGGTGGCCCTTCTTGCGGTGGTAGTTGATCTTGGCCTTGAACTTCTCCACCAGGACCTTCTTGCCCCGGCCGTGGGCCACCACCTCGGCCACCACCTTGGCGCCCTCGACCACCGGGGCGCCGACCTTGGCCTCCTCACCCCCAATGAACAGGGGGGCGAACTCCACCTCGGAGCCGGGCTCGAGGTCGAGCTTCTCGACGCGAATCCGCTCGCCCTCCTCCACCCGGTACTGCTTTCCGCCCGTCTCGATGATCGCGTACATGGGAAAGACCTCCTCGGGGCAAAGCCCCGCAGAGTCCGAGTGTAGCAAAAAGAGCCCCTTCGCTCAAGGCGG
>CAYYAB010000129.1:0-4133 GCA_964469895.1 uncultured bacterium
TTCCAGGTGAGGTAGACGAGCTCGCCTTCTTTCCTGAAGGGGATGTCCACCACGCCCTCCTCGAGGTCGCGGAGGACCACCCCCTGGGCCTCGAGCCAGGCGCGGTCGGACTCAAGCGCTCGTTCGAGGAAGCGGGCCTCGGTCAGGAGCCCCCGGTGCTCAGGGGTGCCCGGCTTGACCTTGGCCAGGCGGGCCTTAACCTCCTTGAGCCCCTGAGCTGCCTCCTGCATTTGGGCCAGGGTGCGCTCGAGTTCGGGAACCAATGCCTTGGCCTGCTCGTAAGAGTAGACCCGCATCGCACCTTGAGTATACCACACTCAAGTACGGAGGTCAGCAGGCTTTCATCGCCTTGAACTAGGCTTTAGGGCATGAGGAAGCTTTCCCGGCGGGATCTGGTTTGGATCGTCCCCCTCTCGGCCACCGGCGGCTTCTTCGCCTGGTTCGGGCTCCGGGCTTGGCGTATCCAGTTTGGGAAGGCTGAGCCCGGGGAGCCCCGCTGGAAGGAGGGGCCACGGGTCGAGGTGGCGCGGCTTGCCGACCTTCCCGAGGTTTGGTCGTTTCGCTATTTCGTCTACCCGCTCGCGGTGGGGGAGCTCAAGAGCGTGCTGCTCCGGGTTCCCGCGCCACAGCCGGGAGGGCTCAGCGTGGGGGACGCCCACTTCCTCGCCCTTTCGCGGATCTGCACCCACCAGGGTTGCACCGTCAACTTCGTCCCCGACCCCGAGGCCGGGGCGATCGCCTACAACTATCGTTCGGACCACCCCTTCCTCGGCTGCCCTTGCCACTTCGGCGCCTTCGACCCCTTGCGGGCGGGGGCGGCGGTCTTCGGGCCGCCCCGCTATCCGCTGCCGCGGATACGGCTTGCGCTCGAGGGCGATACGATCTACGCGACCGGCCACGAGGTCCCGCTCCGGCCGCTCGAGGGCCGGGTCCGGGCGCGGACCGCGGGGAGTTAGCCGGGCCGGGCGCTCTGCGCTTGTGGGCTCGTGGCCTGGCCTGGAACAATCGGCCGCCTAAAGTCCCTGCAGCCGCACCCTTACGAACTTGTCCTTCCCCCGCTGCAAGACGAGCGGCTTCGTAAGCTCCAACTCGAGCATGGGGTCGGTCACCGGCTCGCCGTCGATCCTGAGGCCCCGGTCCTTGATCAGCCGTTTGGCCTCGGCGTTCGATTGGGTGAGCCCCGCCAGCGTAAAGAGCCGGGCCACCCAGATCTTCCCGTCCTTGAGGGCTTCCGGCGGGATCGCGACCTCGGGAAGGTCCTCCGGGATGCCGCCTTTGGCCACCCGGTCGTAGCGGGCCTCGGCCTCGGCCACCGCCCGCGTGACCTCGGGGAACCGGCTCTTGCCCGGAGTCTTGTCGCTCCCAGCGGCCTCGAGGCGGTAGCCGAGCGCTTCGTAGAACTCCCGGTTGATATGGGCGGGGATTCGAGGAAGGGCGTAGGCTCCGGTCAGAAGACGGGCGAGGACCCGATGGGCGCCCACCGGGCCGCCCTTTTCCATAACCTCTTGGACCTCCTCTTTTCCAAGGTCGGTGAGCAGCTCGAAGTAGTCCTCGAGGATGGCGTCGGGCACCCGCATGAGCTTTTTGAACATCACCTCCGGGGGCTCAGCGATGCCGATGTAGTTGTCGAGGCTTTTGGACATCTTCTCGCGGCCATCGAGGCCGACGAGCAAGGGCATGAGGAAGGCCACTTGTGGGCTTAGGCCGTAGGCCCGTTGAATCTCCCGACCCACCAACAGGTTGAAGCGCTGGTCGGAGCCCCCCATCTCGACGTCGGCGCCGATCGCCACCGAGTCGTAGGCCTGGGCCAGGGGGTAGAGGAACTCGTGGAGCGAGATGGGCACGTTCTCGGTGTAGCGCTTTTTGAAGTCCTCGCGCTCGAGCATCTGGGCTACGGTGAGCTGGCTGGCCATGAAGATCACGTCCTTGAAGGAAAGGGGCTCGAGCCACTCGGAGTTGTAGCGAAGATCAAAGCGCGTCTCGTCCTCGGTGATCAGGATCTTGCCCGCCTGCTCCACGTAGCTCCTCGCGTTCGCCCGGGTTTCCTCCAGCGTCATCGGGGGGCGGGTCTTGCTCCGGCCCGAGGGGTCGCCAATCATGCCGGTAAAGTCGCCGATGATCAGCACCACCTTGTGCCCAAGCTCTTGAAACTGCCGCATCTTGCGGAGCACCACCGCGTGCCCAAGGTGCAGATCGGGCCGGGTGGGGTCGGCGCCTAGCTTGACCACAAGGCGCTTGCCGCTTTTGAGTTTTTCTAAGAACTCGTCCTCGGGAACGATCTCGACGGTTCCGCGCTTTAAGAAGGAAAACGCCTCCTCGGCGGTCATGGCTTTACTATACTGAGCCCATGCCCGCGTTCTGGCGGAGGCTTTTGGTGCTCCTTGCCCTGGCCGGCCTCGGCTACTGGTATGCCGAGACCTACGGGGTCTACGCCGGCCTTCCGCCCTTTACTCCTGTCCTGCTCTGGGATTACACGGGCGAGCGAACCTACGAAGTCACCCTTCGCGGAACCACCGACGCGCTCAAGGTTCGCCTGGCGGGAGAACTCAGGCAGGGCTTGCTCAAGGTTTGGATTTCACGGGACGGGCGCCGGGTTACCCGCCCCCGCGTCTATCAGGAGCGCTTTGGCGAAGAGCTGAAGCGCCGGATGGATCCCGGCCGCTATACCCTGCACTTCGCCTTCCAGGACGCCCGCGGCTGGGTGCGTCTCGACTGGGTCTCCACCAAGTTCGAGGGCTGGTAAAGGAAAGCGCCCCAAGCGGGGCGCTTTTTGGCGGAGAGGGCGGGATTCGAACCCGCGGTGCGGGGATTACCCGCACAACACCTTAGCAGGGTGCCGCCTTCGACCACTCGGCCACCTCTCCGTACTTTTTTGGCGGAGGGTGAGGGATTCGAACCCCCGGTGGGCTCAAGGCCCACAGCGGTTTTCAAGACCGCCGCCTTCAACCGCTCGGCCAACCCTCCGAGCGCGGCTTAGGCCGCGTATTTCATGATGCAAGCCCTCCGCTCGGCTGTCAAGTTTGGAGGGCTTTCCGGGAGGCAGGGGTAAGGAGCAAGAGGGCGGCGAGAAGCAAGAGAAAAGCACTCGCCACGTACGGTGCGCTCGGGGCGATCCACTGGTAAAGGCCCGTGCCAAGGATAGGGCCGAGCATGCGCCCGAGCGCCTGCGCGGAGCTGTTGAGCCCTGCCACCACACCTTGCTCGTGCTCGCCCACCGCGAGTGAGAGGGCTGCGGTGATCCCCGGGGCGGAGAGCCCCTGCCCCACCCCCTGGAGCACCAGTGCCAGGCTGAGCAGGCCGAAGCTCCGGGCAAAGACGAAGGTCAAAAACCCTAGGATGGAAAGCGGAAGCCCGAGGCCAAGAAGGAGCTTGGGGGGCCACTTGAACTTACGAATCAAGAAGCCCTGCACGAAGACCGCTGCCAGGCCGTAGACGACGAGGGCGGTCGCTACTGCCCGGGCGGTGGCCTTGGCATCGAGGCCAAGACGATCTTGGAAGTAGAAGGCCACGGTAGTCTCCATACCCACCGAGGCCAGGCTTACTACCAGGCCCGCGGCGAGAAGCGGCAGGATCCGGGGATCGTGGGGTTTTAGAACCGGTGCGGTCTCCAGGTGCACGTGCCGCTTCGGCTCGGGCAAGGCGACAAGGACAAAGAGTGCATTTAAAAGGGCAAGGCTTGCGGAAAAGTAGACCGGCGCGAGCAGGTGGAGCTTGGCCAAAAGCCCGCCGAGCCCTGGCCCCACGATCACCCCAAGGCCGAACGCGGCCCCAATCAGGGCCATGCCGGCGGTCCGCTCCGCCCGTCCGGTGATGTCGGCGACGTAGGCTTGTGCGGTGGGCAGGGTGGCGGAGGAGAAGGTGCCGCCCACCAGCCGGGCGAGGAGCAAGAGGAGAAAGGTGGCACCCACCCCGAGCACCCCGGCAAAGCGCAGCTGGGCAAAGATGGCGAAGAGGAAGAACGAGACCGAGAATCCGAGGATCCCCACGAGCAGGATGGGTTTGCGTCCCACCTGTTCGCTCTTTCTCCCCCAATAGGGGCTCATCAAAAACTGCATGAAGGCGTAGGCGGTGGAGAAGAGGCCGGTTTGAAACTCGGTAAGGCCGAGCTCGCGTGCAAGGGGCCCGATGATGGG
>CAYYAB010000130.1:0-1981 GCA_964469895.1 uncultured bacterium
TGATCAGGGCGACCTTACCTTCTAGCCTTCCACATGCCATGCCCCAGGGTACCGCGGGCGCTAGCGGTACCACTCGCTCTGGGCGGCGTACATCCGGGCGTACAGGCCCCCGAGGCGCAGGAGCTCGTCGTGGGAGCCGAGCTCCCGGAGCCTGCCCCCCTCCAGCACCGCGATGCGGTCGGCGCGGCGCACCGAGCCCAGCCGGTGGCTCACCACCAGGACCGTTCGCCCCTCGCCGAGCTCGATGAAGCGCTCGAAGACCGCCACCTCCTGGATCGGGTCCAGCGAGGCGGTGGGCTCGTCCAGGACCATGACCTTGGCGCTTTCCCGGAAGAACGCCCGGGCGATCGCGAGCTTCTGCCACTCCCCGGTGGAGAGGTCGGTGCCCCCGAACATCTTGGAAAGCGGGGTCTCCAGACCCTCCGGGAGTTTTTCGAGGAGGTCCCCCGCGCCCGCGGCCTCGATCGCGCGCCGGGCACCCTCAGCGTCCGCGAGCCGCGGGGGGTCGGCGAGGGTGACGTTTTCGCGGACGGTAAGCGCGTAGCGCCCGTAGTCCTGGAAGACGGCGGCGATCTGGCGACGCCAGGCTTCCACGTCGAGCTCGCGAAGGTCCACGCCGTCTACGAGGATCCGGCCCTCGGTGGGGTCGTAGAAGCGGAGGAGCAGCTTGACCAGGGTGGTCTTTCCGGCCCCGTTTTCCCCCACCAGGCCGATCGTCTCCCCGGGCTCGATGGTGAAGGTGATCCCGGTGAGCGCGCGGCGGCCGTCGGGGTAGACGAAGCCCACGTTCTCGAAGGCAATGCGGGGAGGGCGGTCCAGGATCACCGCCCTCCCGCCCGGGAGGATCCCCGGCTCCTCCTCGAGGAAGGCCCGGGCCTCGTCCAGGTAGAGCAGCGACTCGTAGAGCATGCTCCCGTCGGAGATGAGCATGAGCAGGGTGTTTTGCAGGTAGCTGAGGGTCTGCAGGAACATGGCGAGTTCCCCGGCGCTCGAGCGGCGGGCCAGCATGCCCAAAAGGGCAGCGGCGATCCCCAGGGCGCTCACCAGGACGTAGGCCAGGTTGCCCCGGAGCTGGCGGAAGCGGGCTGCACGCATCTCGCGGTGGAGCTTGGCGAAGTGCCGGCGGTAGTAGCCGATCCAGAACTCGAAGCTGCGGTAAAGGCGGTGCTCCTTCGCGTAAGCGGGGTCGAGCAGGAGCCGCCCGGCGTAATCCATCCGGCGGGCCTCGGGGTTGGTCTGGGCCAGGGTTTCCCAGACCGCGCGCTGGAGCTTGAACGAGACCAGCGCGTAGGGAACCGCCGCCACCACCAGGGCGAGGGGAACCCACCAGAGCACGGTGGCCATCGCGAAAAGGAGCGGGATCAGGGTCACGAACCCGCGGAAGGTGGCGGCGAAGAAGATGATCAGGTTGGTGGGCTGGTAGGAGGCCTGCTCTCGGAGCAGCTGCACCCGGTTGTAAAACGCCTCGTCCTCGAAGGGCGTGAGGTCCTCGAAGGCGGCGATCTTCCGCATCAGCTGCTCGTTGAAGAAGGCGGTGAGTCGCTCGTTGAGGTTGCCCTGGAGCGCCGCCGCCACCGGTCCGAGGATCTGGTCCGCCACCAGGATGGCGAGCCAGACCCCGGCCCAGAACCGGAGCGCCGGGGTTTCCCAGGCGACCGCGGCGTCCACCAGCCGTCCCACCGCGAACACGGTGAGGCCGGGAACGAGGGACTGGAGCACGAGCACGAGGAAAAACCCCGCCGCCAGGAGCGGCGAGGCCTGGTAGATGAGCCGGGCTCCGTTCAGGAAGCTTGCGAGGTAGCGCGGGGCGCCGGTTATGCTCACGCTCTGCTCCGTTTCCCGGCGGGCGGCCGGATTCTGGGTTTATTCTACCGCGCCCAGCGGACGGGGGAGAGGTATTCCTCGAAGATCCGCCGGGCTTCGTCCTCGCCGATGCGCTGGCGGCTGAGCACGGTATAGCGCTCCCGCACGGGCCCGGTGG
>CAYYAB010000130.1:2081-4112 GCA_964469895.1 uncultured bacterium
TAATACACGGGCGAAATGCCCACCTCGCCGCGAATCGGGACCGGCTTCAAGGTGAACTCGCTGCCGGGAGAAAGCCGGTACGTTTCCCCGGAAGGGGCCCGAAGCTCGATCCAATCCCCCCGGGTAAGGATCAGGTCCCCAAGGCCCAGGCGGGCTCCTTGCTCCGCCATGATCCGCTCGCCACTCGCGGTGAGGACCTCGGCGGGGGACTTGCCGGAGGGGATTCGCACCGTTAGCTCGTAAAAGAGACCTAATCCAATCATACTTGGGGCGTTCGGCTCGTTATGAACCCGTTCCATGTTTTCACCTCCAAGGGCGGTTATCCCCCCCCGCATTAGAATGGTGAGAACCTTCCCCCGGAACCGTTTCCGGGCCCGGTGGCCGGAAGCAAAGCGCCGGGGCGCGCGGGGAATGGAGCCCTTCTACCCGCCCCGGTCGTGGATCGACCCGGCTCCAGTGGCGGGTTGCGCTGCCCGGGGTGGATTGATCCTGCTCCTAACGGCGCAGAAAAGCCACGTTGTAGGTCTCCAGGATATCGCTCAGCGCGAACCAGGGGAGCCCTTCGGCGGTACCCGCTAAAATCTCATTCGCCCCCGCCTTGACCCGTATCACCAGGGGAACGCGGCTCTCTAGCTCTGGGCTCAGGGCGACCCCCGACTGCAGGATCAGCACGTTGACCGCGCCCTCCTCGATGAGACGCCCGGCTACCTTCAGGGATGCCGAGTCCGCCCCTTTGGTGATTAGCAGCACGCTGGGGCGGTCCGGCGGGTGGCGGAAGTAAAAGAGGTGGGGCGGCAGGTCGAGGTAGTGCTCCCGGACCAAGGTGGTGGAAAAGCTCCGGTCTCCTACCGTGCAGCGAAAGCGCCGCTTTTCCACCCGGTAGCGATAGCCGAGGATACCCGGTTCCCCTTCCAGCCTGGGGGTGAGGTACTCCCAAAGCCCGAGCGGGGTGCACCCCGCTTTTACCGGGGGGAGGAGGGTGGCTGCGAGAAGAAAAAGCGCCGCGCCCGTCAAAAATCGGAGTTTTCGCCCTGGCATGTGCCCTCCTTTGCGTTGCCGATACCGCCAAGCCCGCCTCCGCAGCAACCGATGCGCAGCGCCCGGCGCTCGTAGTAGGTCTTGGTGTAGGTGTATCCGTTTTCGCAGCGGAAGCGGCACACGGTCTCCCGCTCCTGCTCGACGAAATGACCGGAAAAGAGCGGAAGGTTGAAGGTGCAGGCGAGGCTAAACCCGCACCACTCCCGGTCGGTGCTGGTCCACATCCCGGTTTGGCAGTCGGCGTGCACGACCCGGTCGCATGCCTCCGGCTTGCCTTGGGGGGTGGCCCCGCGCAAGCCGTACGGGGAGGGGCTGGCCCCGATGGCGAGCAGGAGCAGGGCAAGGGTCAGGATTTTCAGGAATCCCCGGCGGTGCACGTCCACCCCCCGATCCAAAGGCGCGGCTCAGCTTCGGACCGCCGCATGACGCAGATGTTGCAGCAGCCGCTGTGCCGCTCCCTTAACGCTTCCTCCACCCAGGTGTCCACCACCTCGCCGGTGCGGTGGTCCACCCAGTGGCAGGTACGTTCGCAATCGTAGAGCGTGAACTCAGTAAGGCAGGGGTATTCCCAGGACCAGCCGCAGACCCCGCGGACGCTTCTGCACGTGGTTCCAATCTCCTCGCAGCTCCAGGGTCCGCACACCTTGAGATAGCTCGGGGTTATTCCCTTCTCCGTCGCCGCGTTGGGTGGAGGACCCGCGAGCGCCGGTGCGGTTGCGAAGAGCAGGGCGCTTATCAGGAACAAGCGCGCTACCGTTAGGCCCCCCTTTCGTCAAGCGTTGCTTGCAATGAATCATATCTCAGCTGCCCCCTTTCGTCAAGCGTTGCTTGCAATGAGTCGTATCTCACCCGCCCGCAAACGCTGTCGCTCCACGTTGGGGTCCACGGACGAGGGGAGACGGCCTTCGCTGAAAAGTGGTTAGCGGCGGCCCAAAACGACCCCGAGAAGGATCAGGCCCCCGCCTAGAAGGGCCCGGGGGGAAAGCGGCTCGC
>CAYYAB010000131.1:0-4099 GCA_964469895.1 uncultured bacterium
GGCGGCCTGGCGCCCCCTAGGGGGGGACGCCCCCAGGTTAGCCGAGCCCGGCCGGGGGGGCAAGCAGGCCCTGGTACCCTTGAAAGGGTTTGGGGGGGGGTAAAATCAGAACGGGTAGAGAAAATGGAGGGTCGTGAGAAGCCGCTTGTGGCCTTCATTTACGGGGCTGCGTTTGGAGCTGCCCTAGCCACTATCGTAGCCGTGCTCCTCTTCGCGCTCCGCCCCGACCGGACCCGGGTGCACCTCCAACGCCAACTCATCGAGGCGGAGGACCCCCGGACGCTGGCCCCGATCCCGCTGGTGGATTCCGGGGGCCGGAAGGTCGTGCTCGACCCCCGGGGGCCCGCGCTCTACTACTTCCACCTGGAGGGGTGTTCTGCCTGCGCCCGGGCCGAGAAGGCGCTGGGCCGCTGGCTCGACCGGAAACCGGACGTGGCCCTGGTGGTGATCGCCCTTCCCCGGGGCGGCGAGATCAGCCAGGAGCTCAAGGAAGCAATGCGCAAGGGCCCCTGGCGCAACCACCCCCGCGTCGAGATCTACTTCGACCCCAACCGCGAAACCCCGGGGACCTGGGGGGTCAAGGCCTTCCCCACCTTTCTGGCGGTGCGGGACCGCCGGGTCCTGGGGCAGATCGAAGGCTTTCCGGAGGGGGATCTCTCCCTCGCGTCGCTGCTCGACCGGCTGGTGGAAATCCTTGATACCGGAGGTGAGGAGGGATGAAGGCGGTGCGGCGTCTCGTACTTCTCTTCGTCGCGGTCGCCGTTTTGGGCCTGGTCTGGGCGACGAAGGCCACGCCCGGCCCAAAACCGCCGTCCGGGGACGTCGGCGTGGAGCCCCAGCGCGTCTGCCGCGAGACCTACTACCACCGATACAGCTACTGCACCTCCACGAGCTGCCAGTGGGACTGGGGCTGCTGGGCGAACCCGTTTGAGCCGGACGGTCAAGAGTGGGGGTATTACACCGTCGTCGAGATCTGGCGGACCTGCTACTATGACTGCGAAACCGGCGAGCTTTATTCCTGCGACGAGGACTACGACGTGAGCACGACCTGGGCCGAGTGCGGCGGTTGCTGCTAGGCATGCTTCGGGTTCGCGAGGTGCACCACCGCTACGCCCGAACCGTCGCGCTTCGGGGGGTGAGCTTCGAAGCGGCGCGGGGGGTCGTCGGACTGCTCGGGCTGAACGGCGCGGGCAAGACGACCCTCCTGCGCCTGATCGCCACCACGCTGCGCTTGCAGCGGGGGCAGATCGAGATCGCGGGTCACCCGGTCGCGCGGGTCGAGATGGTACGACCGCTACTCGGATACCTGCCGCAGCAGTTCGACTTCCTGAAAACGGCCACCGTCGCCGAAACCCTCGGCTTTCTCGCCCACCTCCGCGGCTACCGCGTGACCCAGAAGCGAATCGAGGCGGTGCTCGAGCGGGTCGGGCTCGCCGAACGGCCGAACGCCCGCGTCGGCGAGCTCTCCGGCGGGATGATGCGGCGGCTCGGACTCGCCCAGGCGCTCGTCCACGATCCCCGGCTGCTGATCGTGGACGAGCCCTCGGCCGGTCTGGACCCCGAGGGCCGGGTGGAGATGCGCCGGATCCTCGCCGGTCTGGGCGAGGACCGGCTGGTGCTGATGTCCACCCACATCGCCGAGGACGTCATGGCCACGACCCGACAGCTGCTCGTGCTGCACCGGGGGAGGTTGCTCTACCAGGGGGACCTCGCTGCCTTCATTCGGCGGGCGAAGGGGGCGGTGTTCGAAGGACCGCCGCCGCCCGGCGAGCACCTGGTGACCCGCACCCTGGGGGACGGCCGGGTCCGCTACCTGGCCCGGGTCCCGGGTCCCGGAGCGCAGCCGGTTCCGGAGCCCAGCCTGGAAGACGCCTTCCTCTACCACGTCCTGGTAGCGCAGGGGGAAGCTTCGTGAGGGATTTCGTCTGGATGACGCGTCTGGCCCGGGGCTATTCCCCGCTCTGGCTCGGCCTTTTGAGCCTCGGCGGCTTCGTCGGTTTCAGCCTGGTCCGGCGGCTTCCCGGCTTCCCCACCCTCGGGGAGATGCTCTTCGAACTCGCCGGGTACCTCGTACACCAGCTCATCGCCCTGCCCTGGCTCTGGCTCCTCACCCTCTTCCTGCGCCAGCCCTGGCGGGAAGCCCGGGGGGAGGTCGCCCAGCCCGCCCGGGTCCGGTTGGGGAAGCGGGTGACCGCGCTCTTCTCGGTCGCCCTCACGCTCACCCTACTGCTGACCGCGCTCGTCTACGTCCTCTTCCGCCTTAAAACCTACGGGGGTCCGGGTACGGACTGGCCGCGAGCGGTCCTCGCGGTCCTCACGGCGGTCGGTTACCTGGCGGCGGCGGCGACCGTGGCCGCGGGGTGGCGGGGTCCCGGATGGCAAAACGCCCTCCTGGTCGGCGCCTTCGTGGTCGCGGGCCTGGGCTTCGTGGACGCCGGCTGGTTACCCCTCACCGAAGACCGCCCCTGGCAGGTGCTCGCCTTTACCCTGCTGGGCGCGATCGCGCTCCTCGCCGGGCTGGCGCTGCCGTTTTGGGAGCGCACCTTCACCCCCTACGCGCGCGGCTTCGCCCGGCCCCTCCCCTGGCTGCTCCTGGCCCTAGGCGCCGGCATGCTGGTGGCCTCGATCGAACCGCGCCCCTTCGCCGAGCGGTTGAGGGAGGAGCAGCTCCGGCTGCAAGTGGAACTCGAGGCGTGGCGCGCGGGGAAGCCGATCATGCCCCCAAGGGGTGAGGTCGCGGGGATCCCCTACCGCGCACCCAAGGACTACCCCGCCCCGGTCGAGCCGGCGCGGGCCGCGCTCTTTAGACTCGCAGAGTGGTCGGGCCGGGCACCCGCGCTCATCGAGGTTCACCCCGGCCTCGAGAAACGAAGGCAGGTGCTTTACGGCACGGGGGGACGTTGGCTCCTGCACCCGTTTTACCTGCTGCCGCTACGTACGGAGACCGCCTACTGGACCCGGCGGCTGATCTCGGAGCTCGACGACCCGTCGCTCGCGCTCCTCTTCGAGGAGGCGGGTAGATATGGGGTCTGCGCCGGGCTCGCACCGAGGCTCGCAGCACGCGCGGCGACCCCGAAGAACGTGCGGGAGCTCGCCGGCTCCCGGTGGGTTCCCTACCCCACGCCGGACAGCCCGGCGGGAAAGGCGCTGCTTTCCCAGGCCTGTACCCAGCTCCGGAGGTGGTACCTGGTCTTCGAACTGCTCGGGGCCGACCGGCTCGCCCGGGAGCTTCGCGGTTGGGGAATCCGGGAGGATCTTGGCGAGCTAGGCGCAAGGCTCCGGGACGAGGGCATCATGTTTGCCGAGTACGCCGGCAATCCCCTCGCCCGCAGGCTGGCGGCGGAGGAGGCACGAGAGCTCCAGGAGAACGCACCGTGAGTGCGGTTCGTTTCTTGAGGCTCTACCTTCTTCCCGGGATTCTTCTCTTCCCCGTGCTGCTCGGCCTGATCCTGGCCATGGAAGCGGGGGAGACCGGTTTCTCGCTGAAGCTGCGGTTGCTGGAGACCGCCTATCTCTACGGCGGCTTGGTGCTGGTCGTGGCCAGCTACGCCCGCTGGCCCGAGGACGCCGCTGAGGTGTTGCGTTCTGCCGGGGCACGGCCCTCGCTGCTCGCCGCGGAGCTCGGCCTGCACCTGGGGTGGACCCTCCTCATGGCGCTGCCTCCGATCCTCGCTTACCGGGAACTCCGCGCGCTACCCGAGCTCCCCTGGCTCCTCGCCGCGCTGGTGCTAAGCGGCGGGTTCTTCCTGCTCGCGGTCCGGGTCCTCTGGTGGCCGACCGGAGCCGCCCTCGCGGTGGTACTCCCCTTTAGCCTCTTCGTTGTGCTCGAGCTCCTGAGCTTCCAAAACCCCACGCTCTGCCCCCTCGCTCCCGCCCTCTTATCCAAGGAATGCCCGCGTTCGCTTTGGGCGGCAAACCTCGTGCTCCGGGGGAGCCTGCTCGCCGCCGCCTACCTGGTCGCCTACCGCCTTCGGGCACGCTGGTGGCCCTGAACCGCTTTGCTTCTCCGAAGCACAGGCGCGAACCCCTGCTTGACAGGCCTGATCCCGCTTTCTAAGATGAAAGTCGCGCGTCGGCCTGCCGGGATGGCGGAATTGGT
>CAYYAB010000132.1:0-4078 GCA_964469895.1 uncultured bacterium
GTGGACAAGAAGATCGAGGCCGAGGAGAACCGGAAAGAAGCGCTGGAGGCACTCTTTAAGTCGCTACTGCGCGATCTCATGACCGCACGGCGGCGGCTGCCGCCCGAGTTCATTGCTCGGTTTGCAAGGGAGAGCAAATGAGCCTTTTTGGTGAGGGCAAAACGGTGCAAAAACCCCTCATTCGCTACGCCGAGGAAGCGGGTTGGACTTACCTACCCCCCGAGGAAGCCCTGAGGCTGCGGGGCGGCGAGGAAAGCCCCGTTTTGCGGAGCGTGTTCATCGAGCAGGTGCAGCGGCTGAACCCCGGCGTGGTGGAGGACCCTGCCAAGGCCGAGGAGGTGCTTTCGCGGCTGGTGCGGGTCCGGCCCGACATCGAGGGCAACCTGGAGGCCTGGGAGTACCTCCGGGGGCTAAAGACCGTCTTCGTGGAGGCCGAGCGGCGGGAGAAGAACCTTCGCCTTTTGGGCAACCGGCCAGAGGAGAACGCTTTCCACGTGACCGAGGAATATTCCTTCACCAACGGGCGCTTTCGCATTCGCCCCGACGTGGTGTTTCTGGTGAACGGGGTGCCGGTGCTGGTGGTCGAGGCCAAAGCCCCGACCAAGGCGGGCGGTCTTTCGGAAGCCCTGGAGCAGATCCGCCGCTACCACGAGGAGGGCCCCGAGCTCATGGCCCTGGCCCAGGTCTACGGCCTTACCCAGACCCCGAGGCTCTACTACGGCCCCACCTGGAGCACCCACACCCCCCTCAACTGGCGCGACGAGCAGGCTGGCGACTTTGAGACCCTGGTCAAGACCTTCCTCGCGCCCGAGCGGGTGCTCCGGATGCTCCGCGACTACATCCTCTTCGTGCGCAAGGACGGCGAACTCACCAAGGCCGTCCTCCGGCCGCACCAGCAACGGGCCACCGAGAAGGTGCTGGCCCGGGCGCGTGACCCGGAAAGGCGCCGGGGCCTCGTCTGGCACACCCAGGGCTCGGGCAAGACCTTCACCATGATCACCGTCGCCAAGAAGCTTTTGGAGGACCCGCGTTTTCAAAACCCCACCGTGCTCATGGTGGTGGACCGCAACGAGCTCCAGCAGCAGCTTTTCCAAAACCTGGAGGCGGTGGGCTTTGGCGCCGTCCACGTGGCCAGAAGCAAGCGCCACCTGCGCGAGCTTTTAAAGGGCGACACCCGGGGCCTGATCGTCACCATGATCCACAAGTTCGACGACGCCGATGCCAACCTGAACCCCCGCGAGAACATCTACGTGCTCATCGACGAGGCCCACCGCTCCACCGGCGGTGACCTGGGCAACTACCTGATGGGCGCGCTCCCGAACGCCACCTTCATCGGCTTCACCGGCACCCCGATTGACAAAACCGCCCACGGCAAGGGCACCTTCAAGGTCTTCGGCGCCGACGACCCCCGGGGCTACCTCGACAAGTACGCGATCAAGGATTCCATCGCCGACGGCACCACCGTGCCCCTGCACTACCAGATGGCCCCGAACCGCCTGCTGGTGGACCGCGAGACGATGGAGCGCGAGTTCTGGGCGGCGGCGGAGCTCGAGGGCGTGGCCGACGTGGAGGAAATCAACCGCGTGCTCGACCGCGCGGTGACCCTCAAGAACATGCTCAAAAACCGGGACCGGGTGGACCAGATCGCCCGCTTCGTCGCCGAGCACTTTAAGGAAAACGTCGAGCCCATGGGCTACAAGGCCTTCCTGGTGGCGGTGGACCGCGAGGCCTGCGGCCTTTACAAGGAGGCGCTGGACCGCTACCTCCCGCACGAGTGGAGCGAGGTGGTGATCAGCCGCGGACACAACGACCCGCCCGAGCTCAAGCGCTACCACCTCACCGACGACGAAGAAGCCGAGGTCCGAAAGCGCTTCCGAAAACCCGATACGAACCCCAAAATCTTGATCGTCACCGAAAAGCTCCTGACCGGCTACGACGCCCCCATCCTCTACGCCATGTACCTCGATAAGCCCATGCGCGACCACGTTCTGCTGCAGGCCATCGCCCGGGTCAACCGCCCCTACCAGGACGAAGCGGGGCGCAAGAAAACGAGCGGGCTGATCGTGGATTTTGTGGGTATTTTCGACAAGCTGGAGCGTGCTCTGGCCTTCGACTCGGCCGACGTGGAGGGCGTGGTCGAGGGGCTTGACGTCTTAAAAGAGCGCTTTGCCGAGCTTATGGAAAAGGGCCGCCGCGAGGTGCTACCGGTCGTTGCCGGAAAGACCGGCGATAAGGCGGTGGAGGCGGTGCTCGAGCACTTCATGGACGAAGAAGCGCGGGAAGCCTTTTACGCCTATTTCCGCGAGCTCCAGGAAGCCTACGAGATCCTCTCGCCCGACCCCTTCTTGCGGCCGTTCCTCGAGGACTACCAGAAGATCGCCGAGATCTACCGCCTTTTGCGCGAGTACTTCGAACCTCACGTGCCGGTGGATAGGTCGTTTTTGCGTAAAACCGCCGTGATCGTACAGGAAAACACTTCCATTGACGGGGTCCAGTCACCGAGGGAAACCCACGCCCTTACCGCCGAGGCGCTTCTCGCGCTGGCAAGCGAGGAGGCGCCGGACACGGTGAAGGTGTTCAACCTCCTCCGCGAGCTCTACCGTTTGGTGACCGCCCGCGCCAAGGAGGAACCCCACCTCATCCCCATCGGCGAACGCGCCGAGGCGATCCGCAGGGCCTTCGAGGAGCGGCAGGTGAGCAGCCAGGAGGCGCTCAAATCCCTCGAGGAGCTCCTCCTCGACTACCGCCAGGCCGAAAAGGAGCGGGCCGAAAGCGACCTTAGCAAGGAAGCCTTCGCGGTGGAGTGGTGGCTCCGGGTGCATAAGCGCCTGGAGCCCTCGTTGGCCCACTCCCTGGCCACCGCTCTCGAGGCCGCCTTCCAGCGCTATCCCCACTGGCTTGCCAGCCGGCGGCAGGAGGGTGAACTGCGGAAGGCACTCTACAGGGCCCTGCACGGGGCTGGGGTCGAAAACTTCGTGGAGTGGACCGAGGAGATCCTCACCTTCTTGCGCAGGGGGCTCGCATGAGCGAAATAGGGCGCGAGATCCTCATCGCGGAAACCCGCTACTGGGCCAGGCGCATCGGCGTCGAGGAGCGGTTGCGCGAGATCCACGTAAGGCCCATGAAGCGCAAATGGGCCAGTATCTCCACGCGCGGGCGGCTCACCTTGAACCAAGACTTGCTCGCCGAGCCGGCCGAGTTTCGCCGGCAAGTAATCGTGCATGAGCTCGTGCACCTAAAGCTCAGACACGGAAAACACAACAAGCTCTTTCGCGCCCTGGTTCGGGCCTACCTCCACGCCCGGTAGGAGGGAGGCCTAATCGGCGTCGGCTCCGTCCGGGTACTGGGGCGGGGGCTCGCCCTTGGCTCGCAGAACCCAAGGATCCCCCTTCTTCCGCTCGATCGGGCCCAGGTACTCGACCTCGAAAACCCACTCGTCCCCGTAGTCGAAGATCATCGCCATCCGGTCGCCGGGGTTTGTGAAAACCCGGGCCACCGAAACCCCCTTGACCCCCCGCTTTCTCGATCGTCTGTAAGCTAGGAGCGCCGCCGGCCCCAGCGACCCGAAGAGCTCAAGGAAGGCCTCCCGGAAACGCTGCCGCAAAAGCGGCAAGCCCCTTTCCAGCTCGCGCCGGTCCAAGCCAGAAAGCCGCTCGTGCAGAAAGCCCACCGAGGCGTTGGCCAAGGCTCCACCTAGGCCGCCCGGTCGGCAACGTTCAGGGCAAGAAGCGCCTCGGCCAGGGCCCGCTCAAAGGCCTCGCCGGACTCCTCGTCTAGATCCACGAAGAGCTCGTACTGCTGGGCGGCGCGGTAGGGGTCCGGCAAATCGTCGTAGATGCCGAAGGGGTGGTCGAAAAAGAGCCCGAACGCCTCCACGATCCCCTTGCTCAAGCGAAAAGGTCGGCACGCTCGGGGACCGTAAGCTCCCGCCAGACCTTGCGCCGCACCCGGGTATCCCGGACGCGTTTTAGGGTTGCTTTAAACGACCTGGCCTTCATTCGCTGCTCCGACTCCGGAACTTCTGCCACCGCTCGAAGGCGGCGATGGCACGGGGGAAGCCGAAAAAGAGCGCGGCCTG
>CAYYAB010000133.1:0-4008 GCA_964469895.1 uncultured bacterium
AAAAGCGCTTCCCGGCGACGTGCAGGGTGAAGGCGCCGAACTCGCCGAGGGCGTGCTGAATGCCGGAGAAGAGCTCGGGGTGCTCTTCCACCAGGAACTTCGCCCCATAGTCCCCGCCCGCCTCCTCGTCGGAAAGCAGGGCGAGGACCACGTCGCCCTTCAGCTCCCCCCGAGCGTGCGCGGAAAGGAGCGCGGCCAGGTAGATCGCGACCGGCCCCTTCATATCGAGCGCGCCCCGGCCCCAGACGAAACCGTCCTTCACCTCACCGGAAAAGGGGTCCGCGCTCCAGTCCTGCCCCGAGGCCGGGACCACGTCGAGGTGGCCGTAGACGAGGAGGGGCGGCGCCTCACCCTTCCCGGGAAAACGCACCACGAGGTTCGGGCGGCGGGGATCCCTGGCGTAGACCTTGGGCCGGAGCCCCGCCGCCTCGAGGAGCCCCTTCGCCCAGGCCACCGCCTCGGCCTCGTTCCCGGGAGGGTTTTCGGTCCGGAACCGGATCAGGGTGGAGAGCAGGCTAACGACCTCGGGCTCCATTTCGATAACATACCGCTATGCCGCGCTCGCGGATCCCGAAGGACTCAGAGCGACTCGTACCCAAGAACTTCATCACCGAGATCATCGACGAGGACCTGCGCTCGGGGAAGTACGACCGGATCGTCACCCGCTTCCCCCCCGAGCCGAACGGCTACCCCCACATCGGCCACGCGATCGCGAGCTTCATCGACTGCGGCATCGCCAAGGACTACCGGGGCCGCTGCCATTTGCGCATGGACGATACCAACCCCTTGACCGAGGAGCAGCGCTACGTCGACGCGATCGTCCGCGACATGAAGTGGCTCGGCTGGGACTGGGGGGAGCACTTCTACTTTGCCTCCGACTACTTCGAGCGCCTTTACGCGATGGCGGTGGACCTCATCGAGCGGGGGCTTGCCTACGTGGACTCACTGCCCGAGGAGAAGATCCGCGAGTACCGGGGCACGCCGGATAGACCCGGGATCCCAAGCCCCTACCGGAACCGGAGCGTGGAGGAAAACCTCCGGCTCTTTGAGGAGATGCGGGCCTGCAAGCACCCGGAGGGCGCGCACGTACTCCGCGCCAAGATCGATATGGCAAGCCCCAACATGAAGCTCCGGGACCCGATCCTCTACCGCATCCTCCACGCCGCGCACTACCGCACCGGCCGGCGCTGGTGCATCTACCCCATGTACGACTTCGCCCACCCCCTCTCGGACTACATCGAGGGCGTGACCCACTCGCTTTGCAGCTCGGAGTTCATCGAAAACCGCGCGGTCTACGACTGGCTGGTGGAGAAGCTCGCGGGCCGGGTGGGCCTGCCCGAGTGGCCCCGCCCCAAGCAGATCGAGTTCGGCCGGCGGAGCCTCGAGTACACCGTGGTGAGCAAGCGGAAGCTCATCAAACTGGTGGAGCGCGGGCTGGTCTCGGGCTGGGACGACCCCCGCATGCCCACCCTCTCGGGGCTCCGCCGCCGGGGAGTGCGGCCCGAGGCCCTCATCGAGTTCGCCCGCCGGGTGGGGATCAGCCGCACGGACCGCACCGTGGATCTGGCGCTGCTCGAGTGGGCGATCCGCGACGATCTCAACCCCATCGCCCCCCGGGTGATGGCAGTCGCCGAGCCGCTTGTCCTCGAGCTCACCAACTTCGAGGGCACCGAGTGGCTAAAGGCCCCCTACTTCCCGCCGGACATCGGCAAACCCGGGAGCCGAAAGGTGCCCTTTTCCAAGCATCTTTTCGTCGAGCGCTCGGACTTCTCCCTGAACCCGCCGAAGGGCTGGAAGCGGCTCGAGGTGGGCAAGGCGACGAGGCTCCGCCACGCCTACGTGGTGGTGATCGAGCGGGCCGAGCGGGATGAGACCGGCGAGGTGAAGAAGCTATTCGGCCGCGTGATCGAGGGCTCGCTCGGCAAAAACCCCCCGGGGATCCAGGTGCAGGGGGCGATCCACTGGGTGAGCGCGGAGCACGCCCTTCCCGCCGAGTTCCGGATGGTGGACCGGCTTTTCAAGGTGCCGCACCCGGATGCGCTCGAGGACTTCCTCTCCGCCTACAACCCCGAGTCCCTCGTCGTCCGGCAGGGCTACGTCGAGCCGAGCGTCCAGGAAGACCCCAAGGACACCCGCTACCAGTTCGAGCGGCTCGGCTACTTCTGGCAGGACCCCGTCGACTCCGGCCCCGATCGTCTCGTGTTTAACCGCATCGTCACCCTGAAGGACACCTGGGCCCGCCGGAGGGAGGAAGCGCTCAAGGCCGAATCCCAAAAGCAAAAGCCCAAAGAGTCGAAAAAGCCCCCGAAGAAGGCCCCCGAGCTCACCCCCGAGGAAGCCGAGGTGAAGGAGCGCTGCTTGAGGCTCGGCCTCGGGGAACAGGAGGCCTACCTCGTGGCCAAGGAACCCCGGATCAGGGCTTACCTCGAAGCGATGAGCGCCTACCTGCCCCCGGACGTGGCCGCCCCCTGGGTGGTGCATGTCCTGGGCCCCTGGCTTCGCCGCGAGGAAAACAAGATCCCTCCGGAAGCGCTCGCCGAGCTCATCCGGATGGTGGAGGAGAAAAAGCTCACCTCCCGCCGGGCCAAGGAGCTGATCGAGGAGGTCCAGGAAAAAGGCGGGGACCTCCTAGCACGCGCCGAGGCCGAGGCCGGGGCGGTGATCGCGGACGAGGCCGAACTCCAAAGGCTCGCCGAATCCCTCCTCGCCGCCCATCCGGAGAAGGCCGAGGCCTACCGGAAGGGGAAGAAGGGGCTTCTTGGCTTTTTCATCGGCGAAGGGATGAAAAAGACCCAGGGTAAGGCCGACCCCAAGGCGCTTGGGGAGGTGCTGAGGAAGCTCTTGGAGGAACCGGCTTCCCCGTGATAGAATCCCCCTCGCGCGGGGGCCGTTAGCTCAATTGGTAGAGCACCGGTCTCCAAAACCGGGGGTTGGGGGTTCGAGTCCTCCACGGCCCGCCAGACGCGCCCAAGGACGTCCTTGGGCGTTTTATCTTTTTCCCGTGGAGCCCTTTGAAAAGGCCCGGAAGGTGCTCGAGGCGGAGGGCTGGGACCTTTCCGCCTTCGACCGGCCGCTCGCCTATCCGAAAAGCCAGCCCCTTACGAAGGGCAAGGTACGCGGCACCCTCTACGGCGTCGCCATCGGCGACGCCCTCGGCGCCCCCAACGAGGGCAAGCGCCCCTGGTGGATCAAGGAGCCCGTGACCGGCCTCCGCCCCCACCACGGTCACCCCGCCGGCACCGTCACCGACGACACCGAGCTCACCCTGGCCCTGGCCTGGAGCCTGCTCGAGCGGGGCGGACTCGACCCGGAGGACCTCGCCCGCCGCTTCGTCGAACGAGGAAGGAGGATGGTGGGGGGCGGTCGGGCCACGAAGGAGGCGCTCGCCCGGCTCGCCGCGGGTGTGCCCTGGTGGGAGGCGGGCACCCCCTCCGCCGGTAACGGCGCCGCCATGCGGGCAAGCCCCGCCGGCCTCTTCTTCGAGGACGCGGAGGAAGCGCGTAAGGCCGCCTTCGTCCAGGGCCTCCTCACCCACAAGGACCGCTCCGCCCTCGCCGCGGCAGTGGTGAACGCCCTGCTCGTGGGGGCGCTCGCCCGAGGGGCCGAGCCCGACCCCAAGACCCTGCTCCC
Organism: uncultured bacterium; assembly: GCA_964469895.1. GTDB lineage: Bacteria > Deinococcota > Deinococci > Deinococcales > Marinithermaceae > WFXV01. The sequence goes on from CAYYAB010000133.1 coordinate 3,631, forward strand.
CTGGCTCAAATCGGCGATTTTGGGACTCGAAGTCCCGCTGAAAAGTCGGCTACGTCCTAGCTGGCGCTATACCCTGGCGGAGGCCCTCGACTTCTTGCCCGACTACATGGGGAAGCCCGAGGCCGCCTTTCGCCGCTTTGGGCTTGGGGCCTTCGTGCTCGAAACCCTGCCCTCGGCGCTCGCGCTCTTTTTTACCTACCCCGAGGACCCGGAAGCGGCCCTGCTGACCGCCGCCAACGCCGGCTTCGATTCCGATACGCTGGCGAGCCTCGTGGGGGGCTGGCTCGGGGCCCATCTCGCAGACCGCGGCCTTCGCTCCCGCACCCCCTCGAACTGGTGGGAAGTAAGCGCGGCCCCCGAGATCGAGCGAATCAGCAA
>CAYYAB010000134.1:0-3924 GCA_964469895.1 uncultured bacterium
TCCTACGGCAAGGACGTGCGCGGGCTCAACCGGCTCCACCAGTTCGACAAGGTGGAGATGGTGGTGATCAGCCACCCCTCCGAGTCCTACGACTGGCTCGAGCGCCTCACCCGACAGGCCGAGGAGCTCCTCGAACGGCTCGAGCTCCCCTACCGCCGCCTCCTCATGTGCACCGGGGACATGGGCTTCACCCAGGCGAAAAAGTACGACCTCGAGGTCTACTCCGCCGGCCAGCAAAAGTGGCTCGAGGTGAGCTCGATCTCCAACCTGGAGGACTACCAGGCCCGGCGGATGAACCTGCGCTTTAGGGAAAAGGGGAAAAAGCCCGAGTTCGCCCACACCTTAAACGGCTCGGGGCTCGCCTTCCCCCGGGTGATCGCGGCGCTCCTCGAAAACCACCAGCAAGAAGACGGCTCGGTCCGAATCCCAAAGGCCCTCGTCCCCTACTTCGGCAAGGACCGAATCGGCTAAAAAAGCGGCACCCGGTGGGTGAGCGTGGTCCCCCGCCCCACCCAGAGGTAGCGCCAGCTCCGGGGAGCGAAGAGGAGGGCGCTCCCCTCCACCTCGTCGAGGAAGCGGGGCGTTTCCCCGAAGGCGAGGAGATAGCGCCCTGGGGGCAGGCCGAGCCAGAGACGGTAGCCGGGCCGCCGCACCAGCCGACGCTCAAAGCGCACGCCGAGCGCGCGGCAATCCCCAGGGCAACGGGCCTCCACCAGGTAGCCCTCGGGGGCGCGCCAGACGAGGACCGGCCGGGTCTCCTTGGAAAGCTCGAGCGAAAAACGCACCGGCCCCGGGCCCAGCTCGGCCAGGGTGCGCCCCTTCAGCAAGAGGTAAAGGGGACGGCGGGCCTCCCCCATCACTTTCACCTCGGCGACCGCGTCCACCGCCGGCCGGCGCTCGAGCGCGAGGACGAAGGGGCGAAAGGCGAACTCCTGCACCGCCACGTACCGTTCTCCCTTGCCGAGCACCGCCACCGCCATCCGGTTAAAGCCCGGGTCCAGAAGGTTTTTCCGGTGCCCCGGGCTTCCCATCCACCCCTCCACCGCCCGGCGGGCGAAGTCGGCGGGGAGGTAGGGCCCCTCGAGCTGGTAGAGGTTTTCCGCGACCTTAAGGGCGTAAACCCCGGCGCGCCAGAGGCGTTCTTCTAGCCGCGGCCCGCCCGGCCCCACGTGCCCGAAGTAGCCCCTTTTCAGCATGTCCTCGGCGTGGGCGCGGGCCGCCTGGTAGAGGGCGGGGTCGAAGGCGAGGGGATCCCGCCCCGCCTCGGTCCGGGCGCGGTTTGCCGCCTCGAAGACCGCGCGCTCGAGCCCGCTCTGCCCGAAGGCGAGGGCCACGAGAAGCAAAAGCGCGAGCGCCCGCCGCACCCTAGCCCTCATCCGGTACCAGCCGGTAGCACACCCCCTGTTCAAACCGCCCGTCCTCGACGAGGGCAACGACGGCTTCCCGGTCCACCGCCTCGATCCTTCGGAGCACCTCGGAAAGCGGTTCGTACCGGCCGGTATAGGTGTAGGAAAGGCCCAGGTGGAAAAGCCGCTTCATCGGGGTCTCGCCGGCGAAGACGATCTGGGTCTTCGCCTTGGTCTTCGCCCGGGCAAGCTCCTCTTCGGTGGGGGGTGCCTCGGCGAGGCGGCGAAGCTCCGAGTGGATCGCCTCGGCCACCGGCTCCTCGTTCTCGGGGCGGGCGCTCGCGTGGAGGTAAAAGGTCCCGAGGCCGTCGTTTTCCTCGTGGCCGGCGGAGGCGTGCTCCACCAGCCCCCGGTCCACGAGCGCCCAGTGGAGCCGGCTGTTCCCCACGTCGCCGAGCACGCTCGCGAGCACCGCGGCGGGGTAGCGGCGGGAATCGGTCGCGGAAAAACCCGGGAAGAGGCCCACGAAGTAGACCTGCCGGGCGCGGGCGTAGGGCTCGCGAACGCGTTCGGGCCTTGGAGCAAACGGCGGGTAGGCGCGCTCCGCCGTGCCTGGCTTCCATCCCTCGGTGAGCCGGGCGGCCTGGTCCAGGACTTGCTCCCAGTCGAGCTTCCCGGCGAAGGCGAGCACCATGTTTCCGGGCACGTAGCGCCTGCCGTGATAGGCCCGCATCTGTTCCCGGGTCATCCCGGCGATGCTCTCCCGGGTTCCGAGCACCCGGTTCGAAAGCGGATGGTCCCGGAAGTAGCGCTCCCGCGCCCGCTCGAAGGCGACGAACTCGGGGCGGTCCTCGTAGAGGGCGATCTCCTCCAGGATTACCTTCCGCTCCATCTCGAAGTCGGCTTCCCGGAGCGCGGGCCGCATCAGCTTCGTGAAGAGCTCGAGAAGGTCGGGCAAGAGCTCGGGGAGGACCGCCCCGTAGTAGACGGTGTGCTCCTCGGAGGTGAAGGCGTTGTACTGGGCACCCATCGCGTCGAAGGCGAGGTTTACCGCGTAGGCGTCCATCTCCTCGGGCCCTTTGAAGACCATGTGCTCGAGGAAGTGGCTGACGCCGGACTCCTCCGGGGTCTCGTCCCGGGCCCCGGTCTTCACGAAGTACCCCATGGCGGCGCTTTTCGCCTCGGGGTTGACCTCGGCGATCACGGTGAGGCCGTTTTCCAGTTTCGCTTCAAAGAAACGCATCAGGCCGCACCCCCTTCGGGGCCGAGCACGCCCTCCCAGGGATCGGTGTAAGGGTGCTCGGCGAGGAAGGCGTTGAGCTCCTCGAGCGTCACCGCCTCGACCCGGGCCTCGATCTCATCGAGGCTCCGCACCCGGCCGAGGAGGAAGAGGTCCCGCACCATGCCCCCGGCCCGGGCCTGGGCGCTCTCGGACTGCATCACGAGCGCGCTCCTCGTGCGGATCTTGGCCCTAGCGAGCTCTTCCTCGGTGACCCCCTCGGAAAGCCGCGCGATCTCCGCCTTTAAGACCGCTTGGGTCTCCTCCGCCCGCTCGGGGGTGGTGCCGGCGTAGGCAGCGAGGTAGCCGAACCCCCGGAAGGCTCCCGGGCTCGCGTAGACCGCGTAAACGAGGCCCCGCTTTTCCCGCACCTCGGTGAAAAGGCGGCTCGCCATGCCGCCGGAGAGCACCTGGGCGGCGAGCCGGGCGGGGTAAAAGCGCGGGTCCTCGGGAGGGACGTCCCGGTAGTAAAGCCCAATCTGGACCTGGGCGGTCTCCTCCTGCCAGCGGGCAGCGTGGGGCGGGGTGGTCTCGGGAGCGGGCAGGGAAACCTCGGGTCCGCCCCAGCAGCCGAGGGTCTTCTCCACCGCCTCCCGGACCTCCTCGAAGCGTACCCCGCCGGCCACCGCCAGGATCGCGCCCCTCGGGGTGTAGCGGCGGGCGAACTGGGCCCTTAGCGCCTCGGGGGTGATCCGGGCGAGGGTCTCGAAACGGCCCTCGACGTTCCGGCCGTGGGGGCTTTTGAAGACCTCGCCGCGGAGACGGACGAAGAGCTTTTTCGGGGGGTCGTCCTCGAGCGCGGCGAGCTCCTCCTCCACCGCCCGCCGGGCGGACTCGAAGGTGGCGTCCTCGAGCCTCGGCGCGAGGAAGAGAAGGGAGAATAGCTCGAGCGCCCGCGGCAGCACCTCGGGCAGGAGGGCGGCGGAGAAGGTGGTGTACTCCACCCCGGTCTGGCTCCCCCGACGCACGCCGAGATCGTCGAGGGCCTCGGCGAAGGCGCGGGCGTCGTAGCAGCCGGCGCCCTTCCAGAGCCAGTGCTCGAGCACCGCCGCCGAACCCCCGAGTTCCTCGGGGTCGGTGGTGGCGCCCGCGGGAACGAGCAGCGAAAACGCCGCCCCGCGGTTTTCCGGCTGTTCCTCCACCGCCAGCACGAGCCCGTTCCTCAGGGTCTCGGTCGTGATCGTGGCCACGGGGGAAGTATACGGGAGCCCATGGCCCGAGGCGTGTAGCTTGCGGAAAACCCCAAACCTCTACAGGCCCAAAGCCCCTGGCCTATCATGGAAGTATGCAAAAACTCCT
>CAYYAB010000135.1:0-3864 GCA_964469895.1 uncultured bacterium
CGCTCCGCCCCGCGATCCGCTCGATTCCCTTCTTGATCCCGTAGGTGGCGATCTCGCCCAGGCTCACGAGGGCGGTGACCGCGAACACCCCGATGATCACCCCGAGCAGCGAGAGGAAGGTGCGGAGCTTGTGGGCGAGGAGGGCTTCGAGGGCGGTGCGAAAGAGGTCAGCGGGTTTCATCGCTCACCACCCTTCCGTCCCGTACCCGGATCACCCGCTCGGCGTAGGCGGCGACCTCGGGCTCGTGGGTGACCACGACGATCGTTTTGCCCTCCTGGTGGAGGGCCTGAAAGAGTTCCATCACTTCACGGCCGCTTTGGCTGTCGAGGTTGCCGGTGGGCTCGTCCGCCAGGAGGATCGCCGGTTCCTGGACCAGCGCCCGGGCGATCGCCACCCGCTGGCGCTGTCCGCCGGAGAGCTCGCTCGGTAGGTGGTCTGCGCGGTCGGCAAGGCCGACTGCGGAAAGCGCCGCCCAGGCCGCCTCCCGGCGTTTGGGCGGGGGTACCCCGCGGTAGACGAGCGGTAGCTCGACGTTTTTGAGCGCGGTGGCGCGAGGCAGCAGGAAGAACGCCTGGAATACGAAGCCGATGGTCCGGTTCCGCACCCGCGCGGCTTCCCCCTCCGTGAGGGCGGTGACGTCCCGGCCCTGTAGGTGGTAGCGCCCGGTGCTCGGACGATCGAGCAGCCCGAGGATGTGAAGCAACGTGCTTTTTCCCGAGCCCGAGGGGCCCATGATCGCGACGAACGTCCCCTCCTCGAGGGTGAGGTTCACCTCGCGCAATGCTACGACCTCGACCGTCCGTTGGCCGCTGCCGGAGCGATAAACCTTGCTCACACCTTCGAGCTCAATGATCGCCGCCATCGCCTTCCTCGTAGCTAGGGGCTAGAGGCGTGCCTTCCTTGATCCCCTCGGGGGGAAGCCGGACCACCGGGGTGCCCGGGGCGAGCCCCGAGACCGCTGCCTGGGTGAGGTTCTGGGCGATCTTCTCGACCTTGATCCGATGGGCGCGATCCTTCTCAATCGTCCAGACGTAAGTGCCCGATTCGTCCTCCACCAAGGATTCGAGCGGCACCACCACCGCGTCCTCGATTCGCTCCACCTCGACGTAGGCGGTGAGGGAGAGGCCGGGCGCCCCGACCCCCGCGGCGAGCGGGGCCAGCTCGACCGGAACCCAGGCGGTATCCCCCTCGCGCTGTGGGGGTAGGACCCGGGCCACGCGGGTGGCCCGGGGCGTTTCGGGTTCCGAGGCGAGCTCCACCCGGGCGGGCTGGCCGACGCGGAGCTCGCCCGCATCGGCCTCGTTAAAGCGAACGTAGGGGCGGAGGCTTCCCGCCACCACCAGCACCGCCTCCCCGCGGGCGAGCTCCCCGGGACGGAAGGGGAGCGACTCCAGGGTGCCGTCGGCTGGGGCCCGGAGACGGGTTTTTTCGAGCGCCTCCTTTGCCTCGGCGAGGGCGGCTTCGAGCTCGGCCCGGCGGGCCTCGGCCTGAGCCGCCTGGCGTCGGGCTTCGGCCCGGGCCTCGGCGAGCGCCCGGGCGTTTTCGGCGAGGTTGTTTTCGACCTCCTCAAGTGCTTTTGGACTCGCCGCGCCGGCGGCGAGAAGCGCCCGGGTGAGGGTGAGCTGCTTTTCGAGCTCGGCTTGTTTTTCCTGCAAGCGCACCAGGCGTGCGCGGAGGGCAGCCCTCTGGGCCCGGTCTTCCTCCTTAAAGGCGCGGAGCTGGGCCTCGGCAAGGGCCAGCCGGCGCCGGGCTTCGGTGTCCTCAAGCAGCGCTAAGATCTCGCCTTTTTGGACCCGCTCCCCCGGGCGCTTCCGTACCGCGCGGACGATCCCCGACTGGGAGAAAGCGAGGCGGAGCCGATCGGCCTTCAGGTAGCCGTCGGCGCTCACCTCGCGCACGAAGGTGGTCTTCTTGGCGCGGGCCGCGAAGACGGCAAGGGGCCGTTCAGCTGGCTGCCGCAAGAGCCCGTAGACGGTGGCGGCGACGAGCCCGAGGATCACCGTCCAGAGGACGATCCGTTTCACCGGTTTTCCTCCTCGGCGAAGGGAAGGAGCTCGAGCACCGCCTGCCCGAGCGCCCTCCGGGCCTCGGCGAGGGCGAGCTCGGCGGTGGCGGCGTCGAGCTCGGCGTTTTTCACCTCCAGCAAGGAGGCGGTGCCCTTTTCCAACCGGAGCCGGGCGGCCAAAAGCGCCTGGCGGCGGTTTTTGAGGGCCGCTTCTTTTAAGGCAGCCGCCCGCTTGGCTGCTTTCCAGCTGGCTTCCTTTTCGGCAAGGGTCTGCTTGAGGGAGGCTTCCTTCTCAGCGAGGGTCCGCTCGGCGGCCTCGAACGCGGCCCGGAGCCGTTCCCGCTGGACCCTCGGTGTGTCGGGGCCAAGGGCCGCTTGATAGGCCCGCTCCGCGGCGCGGAGCGCGAGCCGGGCCCGCTGGTACTCGGGGTGAGCCCGCGCGCTTAGGCGTTCCGGTGGGGCGAGGGTAGGCACCTCGTCGGCCTGAAAGTCGCCGTACCGGGCAAGGAAGGCAAGGGCCTCTTCGAGCCGGGCCCTGGCCTTTGCGAGATCCGCTTCGGCCCCGGCCCGCTGCTCGGCCGCCTGCGCCCGCTCGTTGGGGCCGATCGCCCCCTGCTCGAATCGGATCTGGGCGGCGCGATCCGCGATCTTCGCGGCCTCGAGCCGGGCCTCGGCTACCCGTAGCCCTAGCCGCGCAAGGGGGACCGCGGCGTAGCGGGCGAAGGCTTCTGTCCGGAGCCTGAGCTCGGTTTGCCTCAGGTCAAGCCGGGCCCGGACCCAGGCGTCCTCGGCCTCGGCCCGTTCGAAGGGGGCGGCGTAGGGATCGTCCTTGAGGGCCAGGTAGCGGGCTCGGGCGGCTTCGAGCTCAGCGATCCTCCGGGCCCGCTCGGGGCTTTTTTGCAGGTAAGCGGCCACGAACTCGGAGTAGCCACCCGCGAGCGCCGCCCCGAGCAGGAAGACGATACCGATTGCACCGAGTCTCCTCATCGCACCCTCCATTCCCCATCGGCGAGGTCAAGATAGGCCTTCACCGCTTCGAGGTAGGCGGCCCAGGCCTGGGCTACCGCTTGCTCGGCCCGCCACCGGGCGGCCTCCATCCGACGCAGTTCGAGCCGGGAGAGCATCCCCCGTTCCCAGCGGTGCCGGGCGGCCTGCAGCCGGAGTTTGGCGAGCTTAAGCCTTTTTTGTGCCAGGCGGAGGCGTTTTTCCCCGAGTTCGGCCCGGGCTCGAAGGAGCCGAAGCCTCCGGCCGCGCCCCTCGGCTTTTTGTTCTGCCCGTACGCGGGCCTCGCGGGCGGCGAGCTCGGCCTCGTGCACCTGGGTCCAGGCCCTTGGGTCCAGGCTGAGCCGGGCGGAAACGCCCACTTGCCACGTCCCCGGGGGGACGAGCGGGTTTTTGGGCCCCACCGCGACGCCGATGCTCGGACCGGCGGTCTCGGCCTTGAGGCCGAGGGCCACCCTGTCCTGATAGCTGAGCTCGGCGGAGAGCACGAAGAGGCTCCGCTGGGCCTGGCTTACCCGGGCGTCGGCCAAGGCGAGCTCCAGCTGGGTGGTCCGGTCGGCCCGGGCGGGGGGCAGGGCGAAGGCGAGGGGGGTGGGCTCGGCCGCCCCCGCAAAACCCAGCGCCCGGGCTTCCTCCACCGCCGCCTCCGCCTCGAGCTCAGCTTCCGCGAGGGCGATCCGCGCCGCTTCCAGGGCGTTCTTCGCTTCCTCCAGGGCGAGCGGGCCCGCACCCCGGGCGGTGGCCGCCTCTTTTTCGAGCTGAGCCACTTTAACCGCAAGCCGGGCCGCCTGGAGCCCGGCCTCCGCCTTCCACAGCGCGGCGTGGGCCTTGAGGGCGCGGTAGATGCCGTCGCGGA
>CAYYAB010000136.1:0-3851 GCA_964469895.1 uncultured bacterium
CCCACGTACTCGTCGAGGCTCTTGGGCCTCAGGAGGAGCTCGGATTCCACGGGTTTATGATACCGGAGGCCGGGGCGGCGGTTTCCTATACTCGGGGGGTGGGGGAGAACGTTCGCGCCTTACTCAAGCGCTATTTGGCGGCGCTCGCAGGTGTGTACCGGCGGGGCGACGCTCGCGAGGAGAGCTTTTATCCCGGGTTGAAGGATCTCCTCGAGGCCCTGGGCGGGGAGCTCGGCCACTCCCGGGTCGAGGTTACCGTGCTGCCCAAGAAGACCGAAGCCGGCAATCCCGACTTCCGGGTTTGGGACGGGACGGGAAGGATTACCGGCTACCTCGAGGCCAAGACGCCCGGGGCGAACCTCGACGCCCTGGCCCAGTCGGAGCAGCTGCGGCGCTACCGCGCCACCTTCCCCAACGTCGTGCTGACCGACTTCCTGACCTTTATCCTCTACCGCGACGGCGTTGAGGTCGCCCGGGCCCACCTGGCCCGGCCGGAGCCCCTGTTCCTCGGCCGCACGCCCCCGCTTGAGGACGCGGCCGGGTTTTTTGACCTGGCCCGCCGCTTTTTCGACTACGCCCTGCCGGCAAGGCTGGGGGCACGGGCCTTGGCCGAGCGTCTGGCCCGGCTGACCCGCTTTCTTCGCGACCAGGTGATCGCCAGCGAGCTCGCCGAGGGGGAAAGGAGCCCGCTCTTTGGTTTCCTGGAAGTTTTCAAGAAGACCCTAATCGCCGACCTGACCCCCCAGCAGTTTGCCGACCTCTTCGCCCAGACCCTCACCTACGGCATGTTCGCCGCCCGCATCCGGTCGCAGGGCGGGTTCAACCGCAAACTGGCCTACGACCGTATCCCCCACACCCTGGGCGTACTGCGCGAGGTCTTTAAGTACATCTCGCTGGCCGACCTCCCCAAGCACCTCGAGGCCACGCTCGACGACATCGCCGCCGTTTTGCAGGCGGCCGATGTGGCGGGGATCCTAGAGGAATACCAGCGCTCCCACCACAGCACAGACCCCATCGTCCACTTCTACGAGACGTTCCTCGCCGAGTACGACCCGGCCCTCCGCGAGCGACGGGGGGTCTACTACACCCCCGAGCCGGTGGTGCGCTACATGGTGGAGAGCGTCCATCACCTGCTCAAAACCCGTTTCGGGGCGCGTTTGGGCCTGGCCGACGGCGAGCGGCCGGTGACCCTGCTGGACCCGGCGGCCGGCACGCTCACCTTCCCGGCCCTGGCGGTGGAGCGAGCGGCGGCCGAGCACCGCGCGACCTGGGGCGACGCCGGCGTGCCGGCGATGATCCGCCGCCACGTGCTGCCCCACTTCTATGCCTTCGAGCTGATGATGGCCCCCTACGCCGTGGGGCACCTGAAGATCGGCTTGGTGCTCGAGGCCCTGGGCTACCGGCTGGCCGGGGACGAGCGATTCAACCTCTTCCTGACCAACACCCTGGAGATGGACACCCTCCCCGGCGGCGCCGACCCCTTTTTGAGAGCCCTTTCGCAGGAGAGCCGCATGGCCGGCGAGGTAAAGCAAAAAAGGCCCATCCTCGTCATCCTCGGCAACCCGCCCTACTCGGGGCACTCGGCCAACAAGAACGCGTGGACCGAGCATCTGCTCAAGGACGACTGGCCCGGCGCGCCCAGCTACTACAAGGTGGACGGCCAACCGCTCGGTGAGAGGAACCCCAAGTGGCTCCAGGACGACTACGTGAAGTTCCTCCGCTTCGCCCAATGGAAGATCGCCCAGCACGGCGAGGGGGTGGTGGCGATGATCACCAACCACGCCTACCTCGACAACCCCACCTTCCGCGGCATGCGCCAGAGCCTGCTTGAGACCTTCGACGAGATCTACCTCCTCAACCTGCACGGCAACAGCAAGAAAAAGGAGAAGGCCCCGGACGGCGGCCCCGACGAGAACGTCTTCGACATTCAGCAGGGCGTGGCGATCGGTATCTTCGTCAAGACCGGTGCCGGAGGTCCTCGCCGGGTGCGTTACGCCGACCTTTGGGGTAGGCGGGGCGAGAAGTACGCCTGGCTAAGCGACCACGACCTGGGTAGCACGCCTTTTTTAGAGATCGAACCCGGGCCGCCCTTTTACTTTTTCGTTCCCCGCGACACCCGGGGACTGGAGCACTACCGGGCCTGGCCCCGGGTGGACGAGCTTTTCCCGGTGGGCAACGTGGGGGTCGTGACCGCCCGCGATCGGCTGGCGATCGCGGAGAGCAAGGAGGAGATTCTGCAGCGCGTGAGGGTGTTCGCGGAGCTCGAACCTGAGCTTGCGCGAAAGGCATTTGAGCTCGGCAAGGATGTGCGCGACTGGCGTGTCGCTTGGGCCCAGGCTGACGTTAAGCGGCAGCCTATCAGGGAAGAAATGGCGGTGCCCATCCTGTACCGGCCTTTCGACACCCGTTGGACCTATTACACGGGCAGGTCACGGGGTTTCCTTTGCTACCCTCGCGAAGAGGTCATGCGCCACATGCTGGCGGGGCCGAATCTGGGCTTGGCCGTGGGTAGGTACGGTGCCGCGGTTGCAGACGAGGTATGGGGCTTGGCGTTGGTTGCTCGTGAAATTACAGATTTCAATCTCTTCCGCAGAGGCGGAAATCTTCTGATCCCCCTTTACCTCTACGAGGAGCCCGCCACCGGCCTCTACGGGGAGAAGGCCATCCCTCGCCTGCCCACCGCCCGCGCGGGCGAGCTGTATCTGCGCTACCTTGCTCAGCTGGCCTGGCGGGCCTGGCGGACGCCCCTCGGTCAGGTGGTGGAGCTGAAACCCGGCCACTTCTTCCGGTTGGTGGCGGGTGGCCCGGCCAAGGGGCACGTGAGCGATGCGAGGGACGCCGAGGAGGCGCGGCGCCTCTTGGCCCGGGGCGAGGTGGGCTTTTCCGATCTAAGCGGCTACGAACGGGGGCGGGCCCGGCGGTTGCACCGCTTGCCCGAGCTCCTCACCCACCCCGACCGCATCCTCCGGGACCGGCATAGGCCCGGGGTTTGGCTTTTCGCCCGCAAGCTGGACGAGAGGAACGACCTGGTGGTGGTGCTCAAGGAGCTTGGGGACGGCCGCCTGGGGCTCGTCTCCTTCCACCCCAAGCGACGGAAAAAGCTCGATCGCGCGCGCTACCAGGTGGAATGGACACCCGCGGGCCCCTCCCGACCCGCGGGTAGCGCCGGGCTCAACGGTGAGGAGGCACCCTCGCCCGGCCGCTCCACCAACGATTATAGCACGAGGTGGGTCACCCGCCGGCCCAACCTGGATGAGGGCCTCTGGCTGCGGCTCATGCAGGCGCTCGGGCGGGAAGTGGGTCCCGAGGACGTTCTGGCCTACGTCTACGCGGTGCTCTACACGCCCACTTACCGGGAAAAGTACGCCGAGTTTCTGCGGGTGGACTTTCCCCGTATCCCCCTACCCGAAACCGCCGAGACGTTCGCGGTCTTCGCCGAGGGCGGCCGGCGGCTGATCGAACTCCACACCCTCGAGGCCCCCGACCTGGTGCCCCCGAACGCCAAGTTCTACGGCGAGGGGCCGGGTACGGTCGAGAAACTGCGCTACGACGAGGGTCGCCGGCGGGTCTACATCAACAAGACCCAGTACTTCGAACCGGTGAGCCCCGAGGCCTGGCGCTACCGCGTGGGCGGCTACCAGGTGCTCGAAAAGTGGCTAAAGGACCGAAAGGGTCGGGTGCTGACAGACGCCGGAACCTACATGAAGATCGTCACCGCCGTTGAGCGGACGCGGAAGGTTCAAAGCGAACTCGAGGCGGCGTGGCCCCTCCTGGAGGAAGAGGCCCGGGCCGCTCGCTAGGGCAGCGCCGAGAAGGGCCTTAGGAGCTCGATGCGATGATCCCTTAGCCAG
>CAYYAB010000137.1:0-3831 GCA_964469895.1 uncultured bacterium
GCCGCCCGCCCCTCCCCGGGCTCGGTGCGGTAGGGCATCCCCTCGGCCCGGGCCAATTCCTTCAAAAGCAGGGTCTTCCCGAAGCCCGGCGGGCCCCAGAGCACCACGGCCGCGTCGGCCAGCGCCCGTCGAACCCGGGCGATCAGCTTCGGTCGGTAAAGATACCCCTCGGCCATGGTTTTAAACGCAGCTTAGCCGAGGGCACCCGAAGCGCGCTACGACCGCCCGGGCGAAATCGCAGTCTCCGTTTAACCGGGCTTAAACCGGGGACGGGGAAGAATACCCCGCGGAGAGAAAGGAGGGGAGAAGCATGCGGAGAACCGCAGGAAAAGGCTTGCTCATCGGTCTGCTTTTGGTACTGGCCGCCTGCGCGGGGAACCGTCCGGAACCCCCGGCCGAGCCGCCCCCGGGCACGGTCTCGGGGACCTCCGGCGGGCTCGCCACCCTGGTGCTCGGGGACCGCGTGCTCGCCTTCGTCCCCGCAAGCGGGCCCGAGCTCAACGTGGTCGAGCTCGGTGGCGGCCCGCTGGCCCTGGCTTCGCTCCGGGTCCAGTCGCTCTCGCTTGGCTTCCAGCCCGACGCCTGCGCCGCCGACCCACTCGCCCTCAAGGTCGTCTGCATCGGCTACGAGACCTCCCAGGTAGCGGTGATCTCGGTCCGGACCGATCCCCTGGACTTCGAGGTCACGGAGTTCGACCCCGGAAACGAGGTCCGGGCGGGCTTTAGCGGTGGGGGGTGCCTGAACTGCGGCGTGCTCACCGACCCCGGGGACGACCGCTTCATCGTCGCAAGCGGGGACGGCTACCGCGTCTTTGACTACCGGGGCAACCTCCTCGACCGGCACCTCGATCCCCAGTTCGTCACCGAGAACTTCGGCTACGACTACCGCGAAAACCGCATCCTCTCCCCGGAGTACTCGGGGCTTGCAGGCGCCGACCAGGAACTCTGGGTGATCGATCTCGACGATGCGACGGCTTACCGCTGGACGAAGCGCATGACCGAGGTGGAAGGGGTTCCGTCGAACTTCCTCGCCGACGCCGCCGCCATCGACCTGCAAACCGGCCTTCTGGTGATCGGCCACGAGTGGAGCCCGGGGCTGCTCTTCGTCGACCTGAAGCACGCTGAGTTCGGCCCCGGCAACACCTTCACCGCCAGTGCGGTCTACCATCCCCTGAGCGACGTATACAGCCCCTGGAACTGGCTCACCACCGGGCTCGCCGTCGAGAGCGCGCACCACATCGCCTTCCTGGAAGAGGAGTTTGGCAACGCGATCGGGGCGGTCCGCCTCCCGGAGGCCCCGGGCCTTCCGGAGGCCCTCGAGTACACCAGCGCGCCCCTGGGGGGCCTTGGCCAGCCCGGGATTCCCGATGCTTGCGAGCTATGGGAGAACGTCGGCGATCCCCACGGCCTCGCCCTCTTCGTCACCCCGGGCGAGGGCCGGCCGACGGGCCTGGTGGTGAACGAACCCCGCACCTGCCTCGCCGTGGTGGACCTCGAGGCCTTCCTCGCCGCGCCCAAGGCGAGCGGAGAAAACCGGGTGGACCCCGGCTACGACCTGGTGGAAAACGGCGTGGTCCGGTACCTGACCTTGCCTTAGACTAAGGTTTTAGGAGGTGAAACCCATGCGGGGTATAAAGAGGATGCCGACCCTCCTGCTGGCCCTGGGACTTGGCGTTTTTCTCGCCGCTTGCGGGACCACCCCCGGTGGGAGCGGCAGTGGTGGGGGCGGCGGGGACAGTGGAGGAGGCGATACCTCCACGGTGAGCGTCCAGGCCCCCGGCGCCACCGCTGCCGCCTACCGGGTGGCGGGGGGCGACTGGCAGTACCCGGACGACCCCACCCGGTTTGAGATCGCGCTCGCGTCCCCGTCCGCCGTCCGGAGCCTGGGCGCGGACACCCCCTACGACGTGGTGATCGCCTGCCCCGGGGAAATCGGGACCTTCCAGGTCTTTAGCCTGACCCCTGGGGAGGTGGGTGAGCTAAATACCGCCTGTGAAACCGTCGGCGGCGAGGACGTCGTCTTCCAGGTGAGCTACGACGCCAGCGCGGTCTCCGGAACGGCGTACGTGGTGCTCTTCCACAAGGGCGGCCTCGCCACGGGCCTTGGCTCGAGCGGCACGGTCACGGTGGACTCAGGCGGGGTGGCCGGCGAGCAGGACCTGGTGCTCCTCGCCGTGGGCGGAAGCGAAGAGCCCCTCGCCGCCCGGCGCGAGACGGTCACCGTCAAGCCCGGCGGTAGCTACAAGATCACCCTGCGCGCGGACGACGCCGCGAACCTGGGCCAGGAGGGCCCCTTCCCCCCGGTGAGCCACGACGAGCTTGCCGCCTCGAACTGGTGGGTTTTCGCGGTCACCCCGAACGGCACCGGCGTACTCGCCGGAGGAAAGGGCAGCCCCCTGGGCTCCGACTACCTGACCCTCGCCTTCGCGAGCCACTACGCCTTCCAGGCCAGCGTGAGCGACGATCCTGCCAACCCCACCGAGTCGCTCGCCCACTCCCTGACTCAGGCGGACCCCGCCCCGCCGAGCAACTTCCCGGAATTTCCGGCGCGCCTTTCGCCGGGCGTGGCGAACTGGCCCACGGCCTTCTCCGGGCTCCCCGGCGGCGGGGACCTGCTCGGGCTCTACTTCGAACTCACCCACGCCAACGCGGGAATCCGGGTCTGGCTGAGCGCGGGGTACCTCGGCGAAAGCACCGACTACACCCTACCCGTGCCGCCGGTGGAGGCCTTCGAGCCCATGGCGCCCCCGTCGGGGCAGCCGGTGGACTACGAGGTCACCGCCTTCCACTCGCCCCTTTCCTTCGCGGAGTTCTACGCCAAACTCACCTCGCCACTCGGCTTCCTGAGCCCGGGCCTCGACCTCCGCGCGGCCTGGAAGAAGGGGAGCTACACCGCCCCCTGAGGGGCGGGCGGCCGCGCCCCGGCCGGGGAATCCCGGCCGGGGCTTTTCATGAAGGCGCTTTCAGCTTGCCCTGAGGTCCTTCCAAGAACCACCGGCCAGGATGGTGCCCGTCGAGGAGGTGGGAGTATGCGAAAGGTCTACGGAATCCTCGGTTTGCTCGGGCTCGTCCTGGCCGGTTGCGGCCTCGGGCCGAACCCGGCGCCCGGCGGTGCAACGGTATCCGTAGTGGTACCGGGCGCGAGCGCGATCTACTACGACGACGGAAGCGGCACCTGGCAAGCCGCCCCGGGTACGAACTTCTCCTTCAGCCCCCAGGGCACCGCTTACCGCGTCGCCTTCCAGTGCACCGGCGGGGGCACCACCGTCTTTAACATCTACGCCGCCACCCAGGCCGAGCTCCCGCGGATCTACGACCCCTGCCCCAGCGCGGCGACGCCGGTTTCCTTCACCGTGAACTATTCCCCCCCGGCGGGCGCGACGGCCGTGCGCCTCGCCCACAAGGCCGGAACCTTCTACCACATGGACGCGGTGGACAGCCCGCCCACGGGCACCATCCAGGTGAACGCGGGAATCGCGGGCACCCAGGACCTTGTCCTCCTCGCCGAGGGCAGCGGGGGGCTCCTCGCCTACATGTACCTCCCGAACGTCAACGTCTATAACGGGCTTTCCCTTACTGCGAACAACCCCTGGCAGTCCGTGACCCCGAGCCAGACCTTCCCCGACCCGAGCACCTTCCCCGGCTACGTCTCCGGCTGGGCTTCGGGCTGGTCGGTGCACGGGGTGACCCCGAACCACACCATCGTCCTCTCGGACACCGACACGCCGGGCGACGTGAACTACTACCCGTTCCCCTTCGCGACCCGCTACCTCTTCCAGGCCTACGCCACCGACACCACTCGCGAGCGCCTCGCGTACTTCCGGAACAAGA
>CAYYAB010000138.1:0-3731 GCA_964469895.1 uncultured bacterium
AGTCCCTGATGGAGGCGGCCGCCAACGTGAATAAGGCGGCGATCCACATCCTGAACCAATAGCCCCCCATTTGCGGGGTGCATCCCATCCGCCCGAGGGCGGAGAATAGACCCAGATGCGAAGGCGTCTGGGCCTTACCCTGCTCGAGCTCCTCGTGGTGCTGGCGCTTGTTGGCCTGCTGCTGGCGCTCACCGGCATGAACGCCCGGAAAACCATCGAGCGCCAGGAGGAGGCCGCCTTCGTCACGGGCGTCAAGCGTCTCTTTTGGGACGGGGGAACCCGCGCGTCAAGCCTAGGAGAAACGCTCGAGCTTCGCAGGGAACAGCAGATGCTCGTACTCTATAAGGACACGACCCCGATCCGCAGGCTACGCATCCCCGAAGGCACCACC
This sequence comes from uncultured bacterium, assembly GCA_964469895.1. Classification (GTDB taxonomy): domain Bacteria; phylum Deinococcota; class Deinococci; order Deinococcales; family Marinithermaceae; genus WFXV01. The sequence continues at coordinate 392 of CAYYAB010000138.1, forward strand.
ATCGATCTCCCCGGGGGCAGGATCGCCACTTTCCTGCCCACCGGAAAGGTCGAGCTCGAACTCACCGCAAGCTGCAGCCCTTACCCCTCCTTCGCGGTGCAAAACGCCTCCGGACGCCGCTGCCTTGAGGTTTCGCGGATCGGCGAGGTCAGGGAGGTCCTTCCGTGAGGAACTCCGCAGGCCTGACCCTGGTCGAGGTGATCCTCGCGATTTCGGTGCTCGCGGTGGTCGTCGCCGGGCTTACCGTCGCCCTTGCCGGCTACCTACGACAAAACGTCTCCGCCGGCAAGCGCTCGGAAGCGGCACAGATCATCAACTACCTCGGCCGGCGGGTGATGGCCGGGGATCCCGATCTTCGGGTACCGAGCGGCTCCAACCGGATCTGGGACTACGGCACCCTAGGGGAGAGCTTTCCCGACCTGGTCGGGACCAATACGGCCCAGCCCGGGCGCTACCGGGCCGAGATCGCAAACCTCGGCTCCCCGGACTGGGCGACCGACCTCGGGCTCGAACTCACCGCCTACCGGATACGCGTGTGCTGGCGTCACGCGGGACAGACCTCCTGCGCCGAGGCCTACACGCTCGGCCGCCCACCGGGTCGGCGTGGCCCGGTTCCGCCGCTACCGGGGGTGAACTGATGCGCGCGCGGGGTTTTACGCTGGTGGAGCTCCTGATCGCGCTGGTGCTCTTCCTGGTTCTGCTCGGCTTCGCTTACCAAACCACGGTCCGGTTCTTCCAGATCCGGAGCGATCAGGACGCCGCCACCAGCGCACAGGCTAAGCTGCGCAGGGTCGTTGAGGTACTCACCCAGGAGCTGCGGAGCTCGGTACTGGGGGCGGTCGTGGACGAACCCTACCGCTCCGGTGCCGATCGGATCTCCTTCGCCACCCTGCGCCTCCCCGAGGAAGGCAGCGTGACCTCGATCGGCGGTCACAAGGTGACCCGCCTCTACCTCGAGGAACTCACCCTCCTGGCCGGAGCCACGCCCCCGGTTGAGGAAGGGGATCGGCTGCTCGTGGTCAACCGGGACAGCGGCAAGGCGGTGGTGGTTCGCGTGAGCGACGCACCCGCGCGACTCCCGGCAGGGAGCGGGTCGGGTTATTACCTCTGGAGGATTCCGCACGCCGGCTGCCGGAACCCCCTCTCTTACAGCAGCAACACCCTAGCTTTCCCCCTGCGTCTGCTGGGGCTTCGTTACGAAGCGGGTACCCGACGCCTCTTTCTCTACGAAGACGGTGAAGAGGCCCCGATGGCCTACGACATCGTGGAATTCCAGATCGCGTACGTGTACCTGAACACCCGTACGGGCGCCTACGAGGTCAACCCTCCCGGCTTCAGTCCGACCAAAAAAGCCTTCGGGGACTACGTGCTCAAGCGGCTCAGGCTGAGTCTCGCGGCCGAGGTGCCCGGGCGCACCCGAAGCTTCCGTCGCGAGCTGGTGGCCCCGGTCGAGCTCGCCTCGCTAAACGCTACCGGCAGCGACGAGCTCTTCTACCTCAGGGAGGTGGTGGCGTGCGACTAAATCGGTCCGGGCTCGCCCTCCTCACGACCCTCTTCGCGCTGACGGTGCTGGGAGCGGTGGCCCTGCTGATCTTTAGCAGGACCCTCTCTGAAATCCGGCAAAGCCGCAACAACCTCGCCATCGTACAAACCCTGATGCTCGCCCGGGGTGCCGCGAACACGGGGGAGATCCTCCTCGCTACCGAGATCCGCGACCGCCTCCGCCAGGAAGTGCGCCGCCACGCGAGTACCACCGGGGCCTGGGCCTTCGGTACCGGGAACGGCGAGGAGCCGGACCCCGTAAGCCTGGCGGAGGCACTCGTGCCGGTCGCCGAGGCCCTGCAAGCGGCGGTGGACGCCGAACTTTGCGGTCTGAACCCGGCCCCCGAGGGGAGCGGCGGGCGCGCAAGGCTGCGTATCCACTTCCTCGCCGAAGCCTGCGACGAGGACCTACCCAGCGGGGTACGGCTCCCGCCCCCCCGGTTCGTGGAAGGGAGCGCGCGCACGGGAAGCGGAGCGAGCTTCCGCCAGGCCTACGCGCTCCCCTTTGTCCTGGTCGCCGAAGGGCGGATCGGACCCTACCGGCGGAACATCGTCGCCCAAGGGGAGTTCCGCTTCGTGCTGGGACGGGCGAGCTTCGCCCAGTACGCCCTCTTCACGAACGTGCACGCCCTCCCGAGTGGAACCAGCGTCTGGTTCACCGATCGCACCCTCTTCGACGGACCGGTCCACACCAACCAGTACTTCCGCTTCTACCGCCAGCCCTGGTTTGGCGGCCTGGTGACCAGCGCGGGTTGTTTAAATCCCGGGGACACTACGTGCCTCGGTAGGGTACGCCCCGGGGCCCGGTTCTACGGCGAAGGCTTCGTCCGCGACAGCGAGATGACGCCAAGCCCCACCCGCCCTTCCTACACCAACTTCTACGGCACCCACGAGCCCCAGCTCACCGGTGGGGTGGACTGGCGGGCTTCCTTCATTCCCCTCCCCATCAACAACCAGGAACAGCGGGCAGCGGCCCAGACCGCGGGCCTTTACTTTGACGCCCATCTCGCCGATCTCAGCCTCTATACCGAGACCGTAGGAGAAACGCTCTATCAGAGAATCGACGTCCGGGTCTGCACCCGGTACCGGCGGGGTCGCTGCCGCGCCTACCGGCTCGAGCGCTATCGCTACACCGCAGACCTGCGGTTGGAGAAATGGCAGGATGGCGAGTGGGTCACGGCACGACCCCGCTTCAACGGCGTGATCTTCAGCGAAGGTCGCATTCTCAGTTTGCGCGGTCCCGAACGTAGCCATCCGGACGATCCCGATACCGCCGGACCCGCGCTCGCCTCCTTCGCCCAGATCACGGTAGCCGCTACGCGAACGATCCGGATCACCGGTGACCTCAAATACCAGGAGCGGCCCTGCTCCGCCCCCCCGAGGCGCGACGAGGACGGAAACGTACAACCCGCGGCCTGCGAGAACCTTGACGCCATCAACGTACTCGGCGTCTACAGCCAGGACGGGAACGTGTTGATCGCGCGCAACGCCCCCCGGAACCTGAACATCGACGGGGTGCTCATGTCCGGCCGGGGGGTGGTCCAGGTCGAGGACTACGACCGGATCCCTCCCCGGGGCTCGGTCTACCTGACCGGGGGCATCATCGAGTACTACTACGGGGCCTTCGGTACCTTCAACGCCCGCACCGGCCGCATGGTGTCCGGCTACGGGCGCCGGTTCACCTTCGACCGGCGGATGGCGCGGGGCCTCGCGCCCCCCTTCTTCCCCACCACCCAACTCGCCGACGTGCAGTCGATCTCGATCTACAGCTTCGGCCAACGGGAGCAGGTTTACTAGG
>CAYYAB010000139.1:0-3725 GCA_964469895.1 uncultured bacterium
CCGGGTGCTGGCCCGGGCGTTCTCGCTGGGCTGGGCGGTGGGGAACCTGGGCCAGGCGCTCGGGGCCGGGGTCTTCGGCTTGCTCGCGCCGGGGATCGGTCCCCGCGTGCTTTTGCTTGGCTCGGCCCTGCTCGCGTTGCTGGCCCTGTTTCCGATCCGGGGGGCGGGGAGTGCGGGTGAGAGAGCACCCTTTTCGAAGTGAGGGTTCGCCGCCTTCCGGCGTGGGGCAGGGGCTTGCCGGAAGGCCTGATGGTCGCATCGCTTTGGGGATCTCAACCGGCAGCACGTCCTTATCCGGTTTTGCAGCCTTCCCATGACCAGGAAGGAGTTTTTCAAGGTTCTAAAATGAAAGCTGGAAAGAGCTTCAACACGGGTAGTACGTAAAGCCGTTCTAGAGAGCCCGGAGGGGGTCGATCGGATCCGTGGGCAGCTCGAGGAGTTCTTTCAGTGAAGTGGTGAGGGCCAATGGCCTGGTCAAGCGCCGCGCCTGGCAAGCGCCCATCTCCTTTTCCATTGCCCGGGGAGAAAGTGTGCTGCTAATAGGCCCCAACGGTTCCGGGAAGAGCACGTTGCTTGAGCTCATCCTAGGGATCCTTCGCCCAGACGCCGGTCGAGTGTTCGTTTTCGGGGTAGACCCTTTCCGCAAGGCGTGGGTGCGCCGGCGTATTGCGGTTGCGTTTCAGGACCTTTCGCTGGACGCCGCCCTGCCGATTCGGGAAACCCTCGGGTTGCACGCCCGGCTTTTTCGCGTGCCTTGGGCAAAGGTGGTGGCACTGCTTCGGCGTTTCGGACTTAACCCGGACGTCCGGCCTGCCTCGCTCTCCGGGGGGCAGCGGCGGCGCCTTGAGCTCGTGAAAGCGCTCGCTCAGGAAGCCGAGCTTTATGTTTTCGATGAGCCCACCGCGAACCTCGATCGCGAGGGTACCGAGCTTTTTCTCGAGGAGGCAAAGGCGCTAAGGGGGGAAGGGAAGACCCTTCTAATCGTTACCCACGATCCCGCCTTGCGCCCGCTCGGGGATCGGGAGTTGCGCATGCACGAGTTGAAGCAAGGGGGTACCGGGATGGAAAAACGGCAGATCGTATTGGAACTCAGTACCTGGAACGCCGAGCTTGAGGACGGGATCGCTTCGGTTCCCGGGGTCCTCGCTCACCGGGTGGAACCCAACCCAGAGGTGCTGAAAAAACTCGGGATACCGCCCGGTATGATCAGCAAGATCACTTTTGTGAGGCCAGGGCAAATGGGTTCGGTATCCGAGCTCGCGGGAAGCGGGGCCAAGACCCTATCCCACGAGCACTTTTTCGATCACTGCCGGCTTTACGTGGAGACCGCCGAGCCCGAGTCCACGCTTTCGGAACTGCTCGCTTTCCTGGTGGGGAAAGGGGTGCGCGTCTACCGCGTCATCGAGGGGCCTTAGCCGTGTCTGGACTTCGCGAATACCTGGTGCTACTGGTCTTCGAGGTGCGCCAGTCGGTTCGGCGGGTGGAGCTTTGGTTGCCTTACGCCGTGAGTTCCACCTTGGGACTCTTCATGATCACCAAGGGCTACCAGGCTTTCGGCGGTGAGGGGGCCCGGTGGTTCTTTGCGCTGGGTTGGGTTCCCGTGGTCATGGTGCTTGCCGGAACCTTGGGTACGGTCTCCGCCGTGGTGAGCCTATCTCTGGGTAGCCTGGCCTACTGGCTTTCCCTGCCGCTTTCGGTGCGGCAAGTGGTGGGCGCAAAGCTCTTGGCCGGTACCTCGACCTCGCTCTTGGTGTCGCTTTTTGTGCTTTTCGTGGTGGGGGTGTTCATCCTGCACGACGTCCGGGTGTTTGCGCCTTTGAATCTGCTCGCCCTAACGTTGCTCGGGGCCGCGGTTTCGGGGTTGTTGGCGGCGCTTGCGGTCTGGGTGCGCGATCTGAACCGGCTTTCGGTGGTGACCGTCCTCGCAAGCGGTGCTTTGCAATATCTGAGCACGGTTTACACCCCGATTCTGGCGCTGCCCGAGTGGCTCCGACCGGTGGTGTTTTTAAACCCGGTTTCGTTGGCGAGCCGGGTGTTGCGTACGGGGGCGCTTGAGGCGTTCTTGTTCCTCGCGCTGGAATCGGCGCTTTTGTTCGGGGCCGGCGTCTTCGCGCTGGTATCCCGAGTGCGGCGGCAGCGAGGGTGAAAGGGGCCCGGAAACCGGGCCCCTTGGCGCGCGGTAAAGGGCTTAGATCCGGACCTTCTCCTCGATCACCCGGGCCACGTGGGCGGCCAGGTTCTTGAGCTCGATGCGCCCGAGCACGTCCTCGAGGAACGCCGCCACCAGGAGGTTTTCCGCGCTCGGGCGGGGGATGCCGCGGGTCTCGAGGTAGAAGAGCTGCTCCTCGTCGATCGGCGCGATCGAGGAGCCGTGGGAGCAGCGCACGTCGTTGGCGGCGATCTCGAGCTGGGGCACGCTCTCGACCCGGGCCTTCCGGGAGAGCAGGAGGTTGCGGTTGGTCTGGTAGGCGTCGGTCTTCTGGGCGGCGGGCTCGAGCTTGATCAGCCCCTGGTAGACGATCGTCGCCTCGTCCTTGGCCACGCCCTTGTAGTAGACGTCGCTCCGGGCGTGGGGGGCGACGTGGTGCTGGAGGGTGTAGTGGTCGTGGTGCTGCTCGCCGGCGCCGAAGTAGACCCCGAGCATCTCCGAGTCCGCCCCGGGGCCGAGGAGCTCCGAGCCCACCTCGCTCCGGGCGAAGCGGGCCCCCAGGTTGACCGCGAGATCCTTGAGCGCCGCGTCCTTCTCGAGGAGGGCCCGCTGGCGGTAGAGGTGGTGGCTTGTTTCGTTCTTGGTCTGGACGTTGGCGTGCACCAGCCTTGCGCCCGGGCGGAGAATGAGCTCGGTCATCCCGACGTGCACCGCCTCGCCCCCGGACTCGGAGAGGTGCTCCTCGGCGTAGGCGAGCTTGGCGTGGTCGTCGAGCAGGATCAGGGTGCGGGAGATCTCGAGCTCCTCCGCCTCGCTCACGAAGAAGGCGGCGAGGGGCTTATTTACCTCCACGCCCGCGGGCACGTAGACGAAGGCGCCGTAGGTCCAAAGCGCCGCCGCCAGCGCCGGGATCTTGTCGTTGGCGTCGCCCTTTTCCCGGGCGGGGATGGCCTTATAAAGGTTCGCCTCGACGAGCTCGGGGTGGGTCTTGAGCGCCTGGTGCAGGCTGGTGAAAACGACCCCCTTCTCTGCGAGCTCGGGCGCCAGCTCGGCGTAGACCAGGTCCGGGCCGAGGAAGACCAAAAACCCGGCGAGGTCTGCGTCCTCAAGGCGCTTTCTCACCACCGAGGGCAGCGCGTCCCGGCCGAGCGTGCGATCCTTGGGAAGCGCGAGGGGCAGGTCGAAGGGAACGTTCTTGAGCCGCCCGGCGGCGTAGCGCCAGGGCTCGGTCTTGCGGCTGGGCCAGGGCACCGCCTCGAAGACCGCCGCCGCCCCTTTCCGCGCCTCCTTGAGCCACGCGGGCTCTCCCAGCCGTTCGGCAAGCTTTTCGGGATTCGTGGGCAGGACCTCGATCATCCGACCGAACCCTCCATCTCAAGCTCGATCAATCGGTTCAGCTCCACCGCGAACTCTAGGGGCAGCTCCTTGGTCACCGGCTCCAAGAACCCGCGGACGATCAGCGCCGCCGCCTCGTCCTCGGGAAGCCCGCGGGTCTCAAGGTAGAAGATCTGGTCGTCGGCGAGCCGGCTCACCGTGGCCTCGTGGCCGATCTGGGCGGTCTCGTTCTCGATCTCCA
>CAYYAB010000140.1:0-3708 GCA_964469895.1 uncultured bacterium
ACGAGGAAGGCGAAGGTGCACCCCCTCCGCTTGCGCCCCTGGGCCTCGCGGGTACCGCACTGCTCGCAGGGCTCGCGATCCTCGTCCGGGATCGCTGACCCATCCCCTCCTCCGTCGGGGCGGCAGCCGCCGCCCCTTTTTGTTAGCGTCCCGTTTACCCCTCCCCCCTACCCTGGGAGCCGGAGGTGATCGGAATGCGGAAAGCCAAGTGGATGGTCATGGCGGTACCCCTCCTCGCGCTCGCCTTCGCCACCCACTACACCGAGGTCGAGGTCCAGGCCGAGGTCGTCCCCACCCAAGCGGGGTTTGCACTCAGGATCGGAGCCGAGACCCTACCCCTTCACGCCTACGAGATGCCGCTTTGCCTGGCCAAGGGGGGGCCGGTCAAGCTCTCGCTGAAGCTCGAGGGCATCCCGCCCAAGGTGGAAGAGGTCTTAGTCCAGGAAGGGCCCTGCCCCAAGGGGACCGAGCTTAAAGACGGCGTCAAGGCTCGGCTCTCCGAGATGCTGCGTAAGGGCTACCTCGAGGCCCAGGGCGAGATCGTCCGGGCGGAGAACCGCTGGATGCTCAGGATCGGCGAAACCGAGATGCCGCTCGACCCCGAGGCGCTTCCGCCCTGCCTCCGGGATCCGGGCGCGAAGGTCGAGGTCCGGGCTCGCGCCGAAAACCCGGAGGAACTCGCCCTCGTTAAGGACGGCTGCCAGGGCCGCGTTCGGATCGAGACGAAGGCCGAGCTCCGGATGACCCTGAAGGCCCATGCGCCCGGCACCGAGCACCCCGAGATGACGATGCCGGAAAAGGCTCAAGAAAAAATGAAGGAGGCGAAGGAAAAGGTCAGGGAAAAGGTCAAGGAGTGGGCGAATCCCAAGCACGAATAGCCCGCCTCCCATAAAAGCCCCCCGGAGCGCTCCGGGGGGCTTTTACTCGCCGTTAACCCCCCGGCGGTACCCTGAGGACGATGCGGGTGCTTTTGGTGGAGGACGAGGACGGGCTCCGGAAACCCCTGGCGGCGATGCTCCGCCACCAGGGCTACGAGGTCCGGGAGGCCGCCTCCCTGGAAGAGGCCTGGGACGCCTTCGTGGAGGCCGAGCCCGACCTCCTCTCCCTCGACATCATGCTCCCCGAAGGGGAGGACGCGGGTTTTCGCTTCGCCGAGGAGCTCCGGGCCGCCGGGTACGAGGGGCCGATTCTCTTTGTCACCGCCCGCGACGCGGTGGACGACCGCGTGCGGGGGTTGGACCTCGGTGGCGACGACTACCTGGTCAAGCCCTTCGAGCTCGAGGAGTACGCCGCGAGGGTCCGGGCGCTTCTCCGGCGGGGCTCGCCGGTTAAGAAGAGCCGTTTCGAGCGAGGACCGCTCGCGGTGGACCTGGCCGCCCGCAGGGTCTTCTGGCGGGGGCGCGAGGTCGCGCTCACCGGGCGGGAGTTCGCCCTGCTCGAGCTCCTCATCCTCAACCCTGAGCGCGTCTTCACCGCCGAGGAACTGCTCGAGCGCCTCTTCCCCGGAACCGAGTCGGGCCTTAAGATCGTCCGGGTCTACATCCACCGGCTCCGGCAGAAGCTCGGACCCGAGGTCGTTGCCACCGTGCCCGGCGGCTACCGCCTGGGGGTGGCATGAGCCTGCGCTGGAAGCTCGCGATCGGCACCGCGCTGGTGGCGGTCTTCGCCGCCGGCCTTCACTTCCTCGTGGGGTACCTGAGCTTCCGCCAGGCGATCGAGAACGAGATTCAAAGCGAGCTCCGCCGCTGGGGAGAGGCGGCGGCCCAGAGCATCGTCCTCGAACAGGGGCGCCCCCGGCTCGCCGGCGGCGACTGGCCTTGGCTGGGCTCGGGCTACACGCTGGGGTTCCGGGTCCGCAAAGAGGGGCGGATCTATCTCGAGGCCGGCATCGTCCCCGACAAGCCCAATGCCAACTGGGCCCGGACCGAGCGGGCCCTAGGGGAGGGGTACGTGCTCGAGCTCTACCTCTACGTCGGCGAGTACCGCCGGGCGCTTTCCCGCCAGCTGCAAAGCGGCCTTCTGACCCTGCCGCTTGCGGCCGCGCTGGCGGCGCTGCTCGGCTTTTTCCTCGCCCACCGGTTGCTCCTCCCCCTCGACCGGCTCGCCCGCGGGGTGGAAAAGCTCTCCCGGGTCGAGTTCCCAAACCCCCTTCCCGAACCGCGGGGCAACGACGAGCTCGCGGCCCTCACGCGGAGCTTCAACCGCATGGCCCAGGCCCTCAAGGAGGCCTTCGAGCGGGAACGGGCCTTCACCCGCTACGCCTCCCACGAGCTAAGAAACCCCCTCGCCACCCTCCAGGCCCAGCTCGACGCCCTCGAGGCCGGGGTCGTCCCCAAGGAGGAAGCGCTCAAGGAGGGGCGAGCGGCTCTCGCCCGGATGCGCTCGATCCTGGACGGACTCTTGCACCTCGCCCGCGAACCCAAGGTCGCGCTCGAGCCCCTGCCCCTAAGACCCCTTCTTCAGGCGGCGGTGCGCACCCTGCCCGAGGCCGCGCGGAAACGCGTCGCCCTCGAGCTTCCCCCGGACGAACCCTGGATCCTCGCCGACGAGGGGCTCTTTTCCCGCGCCCTTGAAAACCTCCTGCAAAACGCCCTCCGACACGGCGAGGGCCAGGTGCGGGTGGCGGCACACACCGAGGGCGACCGCGTCCGGATCGAGGTGCAAGACGAGGGCCCCGGGGTACCGCCCGAACTCCTTCCCAAGCTCACCCAGCCCTTCTTCCGCGGGGGCCGGCGGGCGGGGCTCGGCCTCGGCCTCGCGCTCGCGGCCCAGGCGGTCCGGGCGATGGGGGGCGAGCTCACCTTCCAAAACCAAAACCCCGGCCTCCTCGCCGCCTTCTCCCTGCCCCGCGCGGAGGTGGAGGATGTCTAGCCTGCGCCTGATCCTACTCCTGGCCCTGCTCCTCGGAGGGCCCGCCCTCGCGAATCTCCCGCCGCCGCCGGGCCCCCACCCCACCCTCAGCCCCTTAAGCCGCAACGAGGACGAGCGCGAGGAAAAAGAGCGCCACGAGAAGGAAAAGGAAGACGAACGCGAACGGAAGGAAGACAAGGATCGCGAGCACGAAGAAGAGCGCGGCAAAAAGGAGGACAAAGAGGACCACCGAGAAGACAAGCGCGAACGCGAGAGGGAGACCCCGGAGCGCGAGGAGCAAGAGGAAGAGGACTACGACGAGGACTACGCCTACTACGGCCGGGTCCAGGCCACCGCCCCCGAGGTGGTGGTGGGGCGGCGGGTCCTGGTCGGGGAACTCGCGCTGCTTGACTTCCTCGCCCCGGGGATGCGGGTCGAGGTTGAAGGTAGGGTCAAGGACGGGCGCATCCGGGTGAAGGATCTTCACGTCCTCTTTCCCCGGAACTGGGCCTACTACGAGGGCCCGACCCCCGAGGGCTGGTCCCGGGTCTGGTTCGCCGCCGGGAAACCCTGGCGCCGCCAGGCGGCAAACCCCGGTCCCCGCGTCCGCCTTCTCGCCTGCTTCGAAGGGGAGTGGCGGGGGCTTCCCGAGGCGCTCCACCCCGCGCTCGTCCCCTCCCGCCCCGGGCTTTGGCTCCTTGAGGGCCTCGTCTGGCAGGGCGAGGTGCGCTGGACCCGGCAGACCCGGCTGGGCGCTTGCGAAGAATAACCCAAAATCCGATAGACTTATCCGCGTATGAGGACGAAGCCCGAGGTCCGCGAGTACAAGGAAGCGCCTACCCGGCGCATGTTCGACGT
>CAYYAB010000141.1:0-3669 GCA_964469895.1 uncultured bacterium
TGTGGAACCACTACGCCCACCTCGAGGCCTACTTCGGGATCCCCATCGCCGGCGGCGTGCTCCACACCCTGAACCTGAGGCTCCATCCCACCGACCTTGCCTACATCATCGAACACGCGGGGGATCGGTTTTTGATCGTGGACGACGTGCTCCTGCCGCTTTGGGAGAAGGTCGCCCCGATGGTGAAGAACGTCGAGGAGGTGATCGTGGTGCCGCTCACCGGCAAACCGGTGCCCGAGGGCTTCCTCGACTACGAACAGACGATCGCGCCGGCCCCGGAGCTCGAGCACTTCCGCATCGAAAGCGAGGAGCAGGCCCTCGGCATGTGCTACACCTCGGGCACCACCGGCCGACCTAAGGGGGTGGTCTACAGCCACCGGGCGGTGGTGCTCCACTCGCTGGCCTCGGCGCTTCCCGACGCCCTGAACCTCTCGCAGCGCGACGTGCTCCTTCCGGTGGTGCCGATGTTCCACGTGAACGCCTGGGGCCTCCCCTTCACCGCCACCATGACCGGGACCAAGCAGGTCCTCCCCGGCCCCTACCTCGACCCCGAAAGCCTCCTCGACCTCTACGAGCGCGAACGGGTCACCGCCACCGCCGGCGTGCCCACGATCTGGCTCGGCATCCTGCAGGCCCTCGAGAAGGAGCCCGACCGCTGGAAGCTGGTGCCGGGGATGCGCATGGTGGTGGGGGGGTCGGCGGCGCCCGAAGGGATGATTCGGGCCTTCGACAAGTTCGGCCTCCGGGTCATCCACGCCTGGGGCATGACCGAAACCACGCCGCTTGGAACCGTGAGCTATTTGAAGAGTTATATGGAAGACCTTCCCGAGGACGAGAAGTACCGCATCCGGGCCAAGCAGGGCCTGCCCGTCCCCCTGGTCGAGGCCCGGGGCTGGGGCGAGGAGGGCGAGATCCCCTGGGACGGCAAGACGATGGGGGAGCTCCAGGTCAAGGGCCCCTGGATCGCCGAGCGCTACTACCACCTCCCCGAGGGCGCGGACAAGTGGACCGAGGACGGCTGGTTCAAGACCGGCGACGTGGTGACGATCGACGCCGAGGGCTACATCGAGATCGTGGACCGCACCAAGGACCTGGTGAAGTCGGGCGGCGAGTGGATCAGCTCGGTACAGCTTGAAAACGCCCTGATGGGCCACCCGGCGGTGGCCGAGGCGGCGGTGATCGCCGTCCCCCACCCCAAGTGGCAAGAAAGGCCGCTCGCGGTGGTGGTCTTGAAGGAAGGCGCGAGCGCCACCGAGGAGGAGCTGAAAGCGTTTCTCGAGCCCAAGTTCGCCAAGTGGTGGATCCCCGACCGGATCGTCTTCGTCGAGGAGATCCCGAGGACCAGTGCGGGCAAGTTCCTAAAGTCCAAGCTCCGCGAGCAGTTCAAGGACTTCCAATGGGAATAGCCCGAAGGTGAGCCGGGCCCCGGCCTCTTGGCCGGGGCTTTGCTATGCTCCCGGCATGCAGCGGTTTCTCGCAGCGATCGCCGGAGGGATCCTCCTCGCTTTTCTCTTCGCCCCCGGCGTGGCCCTTTACTACGGACTTCTCTTGGTCCTTGGCACGCTCGCGCTTTGGCGCATGCCCTGCGGCAAGGCGGGGATCATGGTCCTTTTGGACGCGCTCCTGCTCGTACTTCTAAGCGGCGCCCGCGCGGCAAGCGGGGAGGCGGCCTTCTACCTCCTCCTGCTCTACGGCGCCGCCCTATTCTTCCTCGTCTACAAGCGGGCGGCCCTCGACGGCGAAGCGGGGTGCGGCGGGGCCTGCCCTACGCCCCACCCTCCTCATACGGAAGCGAAATAGGGTAGGCCATGCACCGCTTTCACATCCCGGTAATGGGCACCGCCTTCTCGGTGGACACACCGATCAAGGTGGCGAAGTACGGGATCCACTCCACCCTCTCGATCGTGGACGACGACCTCGTCGAGCGCATGCGGAGGCTCTGGGCGGGCCGGGTTGGGGCCGACTACCGCCCGATCGAAAAGGACCTCGCGAAGGACTCCCGCGCTCGGCGCATCACCGCCTACCTCGACCTGGTGGCGGAGATCGTGAAAAACGAGTTCGAGGCGCTTAAAAACGCTCCCTTAAAAGCCGGAAGCGAGCTTGTCCGCTACCTCGAGCTCCTCCCCGAGGACGCCCCCCTTAAAAAGCATTACCGCCGCTACCGGGCCGCGCCGAGCCCGGAGCTTGCGGCCACGATCCGCGCCGGGCTCCGCCCCGGGCGCATCGAGGCCAACGTGATGACCAAGGTGGACAAGCAGAACTACTGGAAGGGAAAGCCCCTTCCCGTCGAGATGAACGACGCCCACGCCGCCGTACGCGGCTTCGCGAAGAGCAAGCTCGAGGGGGCGCTTTGCCTCTCGGCGGGGTTGAACCCAAGGCTTTACTCCTACCTTGCCCGGTTCAAGGAGTTCTTCGCCAACGAAGCGGGGCGGATCCAAAAGCAGATCATCCTCAAGGTCTCGGACTTCAGGAGTGCCCTCACCCAGGGCAAGTTCCTGGCCAAGAAGGGCTTATGGATCAGCGAGTTTCGCATCGAGTCGGGCCTGAACTGCGGCGGCCACGCCTTCGCCACCCCGGGGGTGCTCATGGGCCCCATCCTGGAGGAGTTCAAAAGGCGCCGCGACGAACTCGTGGAGACCCTTTTCGGGATCTACCGCGCTGCTCTGGAAAAACTCAAAAAACCCGTCCCCAAGGAGCCTCCTCCGCTTCGAATCACCGCCCAGGGCGGGGTGGGCAACGCCTTCGAACAGCGGCTCCTGACCGAGCGCTACGGGCTTGACTCGGTGGGGTGGGGCTCGCCCTTCCTGCTCGTACCCGAGGTGACGATCGTGGACGAGAAGACCCGCTCCGAGCTGGCGGCGGCGGGCGAGGAGGACCTCACCCTCTCCGGCGCCTCGCCGCTCGGGGTGCCGTTTCACGTTTTAAAAAGCGCCACCATGGCCGCGAGGATGCGGGACTGGTACGCCGAGGGCCGCCCCGGAAGCCCTTGCCCCAAGGGCCACCTCGAGTTCAACGACGAGTACACCGAGCGCCCGATCTGCACCGCGAGCCGCGCCTACCAGTACCGCAAGCTCCGGGAGATCGAGGCGCGCCTAGAGGGCAAGGAGCGGGAGGAGGCGATCGCCCGGGTGCTGGAAAAGCAGTGCCTCTGCGTGGGCCTGGCCGAGCCCGCCCACCTCTCCTTCGAGCTCGAACCCCAGATGAGGGAGCCCGCCGGGGTCTCGGTCTGCCCCGGCCCGAACCTCGCCTACTTCAAGGGAACCTACACCCTGGAGGAGATGGTCGGCCACATCTACGGGCGAAAGGAGCTCGCCCTGGACCCCAAAAGACCGCACGTGTTCATCAAGGAGCTGAGGCTTTACCAGGACTACCTCAAGGACCTGGAACGGGGCCGCTTTGGGAGCGAAAAGGAGCAAAGTCCGGCCTACCGGCGGACCTACCTCGAAAACCTCGCCGAGGGGGTGCGCTATTACCTCGCGCGCCTCGAGGAGCTCGGCCTCGCCCCCTGGCGGGCTGAGCTCGAGGCCGCCCTCCCAGCCCCCGCGGTTTGAAGCAAGTCCGGGGCCCCTCACGTTCAGAAGGAAAGCACACCGGCGTGCTTTCCCATCAAACGCCGATCGCCTCTTCGAGGAGCCGCCGCACGAGCTCGGGCGGGGCGGTGCCGCGGGT
>CAYYAB010000142.1:0-3656 GCA_964469895.1 uncultured bacterium
GTGCGCGCCTTGGCCGGAGACTCCACCACGATGAGGGTGCGCTCGGGCACGCCCCAAGTATAGAAAGAACGACCCCAGGTGCAAGCCCAATCCGCTATGATGGGCAAAGTATGGCGGAAAAGAAGATCGGCAGACGGACGTTCCTTAAGCGTGCGGCGATGGGGGCGGCGGCTTCCAGCGCCTTCGGACCCGTCTACGCCCAGACCGCCCGCCGCGTGCGGTGGCAGATGGCGACCAGCTGGCCGAAGTCCCTGGACACGATCTACGGCGCCACCCTCCTGCTAGGCAAACGTGTCGCGGAGCTAACCGGGGGCCGCTTCACCATCGAGGTGCACCCCGCCGGGGAGCTGGTGCGCCCCCTCGAGATCCTCCCGGCGGTGCAAAAGGGTACGGTTCCGATCGGTCACACCGCGGCCTACTACTACACCAGGCTGCACCCCGCCCTGGCCATCGCCACCGCCCTGCCCTTCGGCCTGACCGCCCGCCAGCAAAACGCCTGGCTCGAACACGGGGGCACCGAACTCCTGAACAAGGAGCTGTTCGAGGCCTTCGGCGTCCTCGCCCTGCCCGCCGGTAACACCGCCCTCCAGATGGGAGGCTGGTTTCGCTTCCCGGTGGATCGGGCCGCGGACTTCCGCGGGCTGCGCATGCGCATCCCTGGGCTCGGCGGGGAGGTGCTCCGTCGGCTCGGGGTGAGGACCGTCACACTCCCGGGCAACGAGATCCTGCCGGCCCTCGAGGCCGGTGACCTCGACGCCACCGAGTGGGTTGGTCCGTACGACGACGAAAAGCTCGGCTTTTACAAGGTAGCCACCTACTACTACTACCCGGGCTGGTGGGAACCGGGGCCCACCCTGCACCTCGTCATCAATCGCCGCGCCTACGAGAAGCTTCCCCGGGAGTACCGGGCAGCCCTGATCTCCGCCGCCCGGGACGCCAACGCCTGGTCCCTCGCCGCCTATGACCGGAAGAACCCCGAGGCCCTGGCGAGGCTGCTTGCTAACGGAGTACAGCTCAGGCCCTTCCCGCAGGACTTCTTGAAGCTCGCCTTCCGGGAGGCCGAAAACCTCTACGCCGAGCTCGCCAGCGAGGACGCCACCTATCGCAAGATTTTCAACGACTGGAATACAAGCCGTACCCAGCTCTTCCGCTGGTTCTCCACGAACGAAGCGAGCTACGCCGACTTCGCATTCCGCCTGTTCTAATGAAAACCCCGGGGGCCCCGGGTTTCCCGGGGCCCCGGCGTCGGGAGGCTGCTAGAATTCCTCGTCCCACTCGATGACCGACTCGCTGGTCGTGGTGGGGGAAAGGGTTTGGGATGCGGCGGTCGACGGAGCGCCGCGACGCTCGGTGAGCAGGCCGAACTGTTGCGCGATGCCCCGAAGACCCCAACCGGCGAGGATCACGACCAGGAAGATCGAGATCCCCCAGCCCACCTGGGCCGGCAGGCTCTGCAACAGCGAGAGGTTGACGAGCGCAGCCAGCTGGGGCATCCCCCCGTAGTTTGCCAGGATGTCGCCGAGGTAAGTGATCGCCTCGATAATCGCCGGCAACAAAAGGAAGAGGAAGGCAAAGCCCAAGAGGCGCCAGTAGACGTTCCGACCACCGAAGGTCAAGCGGACCAGGTAAAGGGGAAAGATGGCGAGGGCTCCGGCAAGCAGGAAGAAAACCGTGCGCGGCAGCCCGGTAAAGCCGAGCAGGTAGGCCTGGATCCCTTGCCAGAGTTCCACGCTCGGGGCCCGACGGCCTTTCAGAAAATGTTCCTTTAGACCACCGATCAACGCGTAGATCGTGGTCAGGTCGGTGGTCCGCACCCCGGGCACCCGGCGCAGGCGCTCGAGCAACGTATTCACCCGTCGGGCCATGGGTTTGGTGGCCACCGCCAGCACCGGCTCGACCCGCGTCGCGTAGCGCCACCAGGCCCGGTCGAGGAGCTGGCGGGCCTCGGCGAACTGAGCGGCGCCAAGTAGGGCGGAAGCGGCGCCGATATCCGCCCGCACCGCCTCGATCTCGTCGAGAAAGTCGGCGAGGTAGAGGTAGCCTAGCGCTCGGGCCCGGGCCTCCACAAGCGCCTGCTGGTCCTTGGGCATCCATTCCGGGGCGCGGAAGGTCCGCACCTCGGGACGGGCCGGCGGCTTCGGGAGCGACGCCGCCGGACGTGGCGCCGCCGGAGCGGGCGGCGTCGCCACCCGTGACGGCAGGGCCTCGGCCGGCGGGGCCGCGGCGGGCATGCCCGGCGCAGGAGCCGCGGTCTCCGGCTTGGGCGCCGGAGGCTCGGGCTTCTCCGGTGCGGGGGCCGGCGCCTTCTTGTAGGCCTCGCGCATTTGCTCGAACTTCGCCACCAGATCCGCCACCTTCGCCCGGTAGCCCTCTAGATCCCCCGATGCGAGCGCCGACAGGGCGTCGACGAAGTCCTTGGGGCGCACTTCCCGCACCCTCGGCACATCCTGAATGATGAGGAAGAGCCCGTAGGCCTTGGAAATCAGGGCATAGGCGTGCACCGGGTTCTCGCCGTCACCGGCAAGTTTCAGGCTCTTCGCGATGGCGTCGATGTAGGCCTCTTCAAAGAGCCCGCGCAATCCCTCAAGATCCCCCCTCTCCGCCCGGCGGAGGGCAGCTTGCTTGAGCGAATCGGGCCGCGCGCTCGCCTCGATCAACCGGTCGAGCAGGGGCTTCGCGGTGTCCAAATCCCCCGCCGCCACCGCCTCGAAGAAGGCATCGTAGAGGGCCTTGGCAAAAGCTCCGCGCACCACCCAGATGCGGCCCTCGAGGTCGGCCTTGCTCCGGCGCGCCACCGCAACCCGCGCGTCCTTGAGTGCTTGCTCGATTCCAGCAGCGATCACCGGGGGAAGGGGATCCTTACCCCTGTCGAAGGCCTGCTGGGCATCCTCCACCAGCACCAGGGCCTGGGCTGGATCTCCGCCCAGGACCCGCTTGGCCTCGAGCACCTTGGGCATCACCTGTTCGTAAAGGCCCGCCGCCGGGGGAAGCGCCGCCAGCGCCCAGGCCCAAAGCAAGGCCGAGGCCGCCGCCAAACCCTTTCGCATCATCCCTGACCTCCTTCGGCGGAGAGCTCGGCCAAGCGGGCCAGCACCCGACCGAGATTGGCTCCCCGCTTGGTCACCACCGCCACCACGTATTCTCCCAGAGGACGAAGGAACACCTGGGCCTCCTTGACCACAAGATACGCCACCCTATAGCCGCGCCGCCGGGCCACGAGCTGGTGGGCGGCAAAGAGCAGCCGGGGAAGCGCCTGCGATACTCCGGGGTAGCGCATCTCCGCACGACCGCTCTGGATGAGCGCCACACCCATCACGCCCTCCTCACGGGCGAGCTCGGCGAGCAACCGCTCGCGCTTGGCGGGATCGGAGAAGTCCACCGGGCGAACCGCGCGCGGGGCCTCCGCTTGGGGAGCGGTCGCCTTTTGCCGAACCATCGCCTTGAGCCGAGCAACCGCCTCGGCGTAGGCACCCCCTCCGCTAAAAACCGGAATGATGTTTTGGATCTCGGCCAGAAGCGGCCCTTCCGCAAGCCGGACCCAGTCGGAAGGCCGGTCGCCGAGCCCGCTTCGCCTCCGGGCCCGCTGGATCAAGTTGCGGCTGGCCGCGGGTGGGATGCCGTAGCTCGACAGCGCCTCGACGATTAGCTCTTCGGCC
>CAYYAB010000143.1:0-3605 GCA_964469895.1 uncultured bacterium
AGAAGTAGTGCTCCAGCGCCTCCCGCACGAGCCGCCGGATGTCTTCCTCGGTGGCTTCGGGTTTTAAGAGGGTGTGGTCGATGTACTTGGCGAGCTCGAGGTCCATGGGGCTACTCTACCGCGAAGGCGTTAGTATGGAGAACAAATGCGAAAAGCCACGCTTCTTTTGCTTATTCTCGCGGCCTGCGCTCCGCGGACGCAAGGCGGGGAACCGGCTCTCCACCGGGCGGTTGCGGCCGGTGACCGGGCCCGAGTGGAGACCCTTTTAGATCGGGGGGCGTCTCTTTCCGAACGGGATCGTCTTGGGCGCACCCCCTTGCACGTGGCCGTGTCTGCCGGCGAGGAGGCGATGGTCCGCCTCCTGGTGGAGGAGGGTGCTCCGCTTGCGTCCAAGGACGCACATGGCCGTACGCCCTTTTTGCTCGCGGTATTGAAGGGAAACCTGGCCGTTGCACGTTTTCTGGTCGAGGCGGGCGCCGATCCCCGGGCCCGGGATTCCGCCGGGGAAACCGCCCTGCATTACGCAGCCCGCTTTGGTTCGTCCGAGCTTCTCGCTTGGCTCATCGAGCAGGGCCTTCCCGTAGGGCTAAAGGACTTGGACGGAAGGACTCCCTTGCATGTCGCGGTCGCCGAGGAGAACTGCCCCGTTGCCCGCGCACTGCTTACTGCCGGGGCGGACCCCAACGCCCAGGACGCGCGCGGCCGAACCCCTTTGCACCGGGCGGTGTCCCGGGATTCCGAGGCCTGCATCCGGCTTCTACTCACCTTCGGCGCCGACCCTCACTTGCCTGATCGAGCGGGGGAGAGCCCCCTCGACTACGCCGCCCGCTACGGGTACAAAAGGGCCTTTTGGATACTTTTAGGCAAATGACGCCCTCTTACCTCGAGCTGGCCGAGGCCATCCGGAAGGTGCTCCTAAAGGGCGCCCATGCCCCCCGCCGGCAAGTGCTTCCGATCCCAGGGGGGCAGTTTCTGGTCATGCCCGCGGCCGACGAACGGGTGGCCCTCGCCAAGCTGGTGACCGTGCGCCCCGAGGCTCGGCCCAGCGTCTTCGCCGAGCTCTGGGTGCAAAGGCTCGATACCGGCGAGGTCTTCCACCTTCCCGCCGAGGAGCTCACCGTGCGCCGCACCGCCGCCCTCAGCCTGCTCGCGGCCCGGACGCTCGCGCCAAAACCGAAGGGGGCGCTCCTTTTGCTGGGCGCCGGCCGCCAGGCCCGGGGGCACCTCGAAGCCTTTACGGAGGGCCTTGCCCTCACCCGCGTCCTGATCAAGGGGAGAAGCCCCGAGCGGGTCGAGGCCCTGCTCGAGGCCGCCCGCGCCCTCGGCGTTCCCGCCGAGCCCTTTTCCGGCCGCTATCCCGAGGACCTTGCCTTCGTGGTCACCGCCACCACGAGCAAAGAGCCGGTGGTCTCCGCCGATCTTCCCGAGGGGGTCTTCGTCGCCGCGGTGGGGAGCTTCACCCCGGAGGCCCGGGAGCTCCCCGAGGCCCTGGTCGAGCGGGCCGAGCTCGTGGTGGCGGACACCGAGGACGCCCTCGCCGAGGCCGGCGAGCTCCAGGGGCTACCCCCGGGCCGGGTTCGCCTCCTCGCCGAGCTGATCGAGAATCCGCCCCGGACCCCGGGGACGGTGGTCTTCAAGTCCACTGGGCACGCGATCTTCGACCTGGCCGCGGTGCGCAGCTTGGTGCTCGGGTTTTAGGTTTCAGGAGGGGCAGGTCATGCAAGGCAGGAAGAAGATCAGGGGAAAATCAGCCGGCAAATAAAAGAAAGATTCCATAAGATAGGCTTACCGATGGAGCGGCTGCACGGGGCGGGTGGTGGAGGTTAAAAGCATTCCAGATAGGAACCTGGCGATCTTCGTCGGTGGGCAGTCGGCTTCGGCGCTCGGAGACGCGGTCCATCGCCTGGCCCTCTCGCTTTACATGCTCGACCTCACCGGCTCGGCGCTCCAAGTCGGCTTGGTACTGGTCACGACTGCGCTCCCCGCGCTTCTCCTCGGACCCTTCGTCGGCCGGCTTTTCGACCGCGCCCGCGCCCCCCAGGGAATCCTGTTCCTGAGCGACCTGGCCCGGGCAGGGGCTGTATTGCTCATTCCCCTCTCGGGGAACGCATCCGCGATCTACGCGCTCTCGCTGGTCGCGAACAGCCTTGGGTTTGTCACCAAGGTGGGGGTGAACACGCTGATCCCAGCGGCCTTTCCCGAAGAGCGCCTGATGTTTGTCAACTCTGTGACGCGGGTGGGTACGCGTGCGATGCATGTGCTTGGCCCCACGCTCAGCGGCCTTCTATATAGTGCCCTCGGACCCCTAGCGCCCTTCGCGGTGGACGCTGCCACCTTCCTCCTCGCCGCTCTCAGCTACCTTGGGATTGTACTCAAAGAGCAGCCCCGGGCAAAGGAGCGTAAGCCTGTGACCAGGGCGGATCAAAGGAGCGCAATTGGAGCGGTTTTCAGGAACCGCGTCGTGGGATTGATCTTCCTTTTTATGGGCGCCGCCGCGGTGACGAGCGGAGCCTTCAATGTCCTTCTTGTGGTGCTGGTACGGACCGAGCTCGGCCTCAGCGCGGCTGAATACGGCTACGTGCTTTCCGTTGGGGCGATGGGCCTTTTACTCGGAGCCCTTGGGACCTTGCGGATGTCACGCGGGGGCTCGGGGAGCGCCTTGACCCGGATACTCGCTGCTTCTATCGTCGCCGACGGGCTTGCGATCGCTTGGCTTGGCCTGGCGCAGGGTTTTTGGACCGTCGCCTTCTTGATGTTCGTGGTCGGCGCTTCCTCCAGCGTGGCTACGGTGGTTTCCACCACCGGCCTGCAACTGCATGTACCCGAAGGTCTTCGGGGGCGGATCTTCAGCCTGTATGAACAGGTCTTCACCTCCTTGTCGGTGGCCTCGATGCTGCTCGGCGGGGCCCTCGCCGATGGGCTCGGAGTGCGGCCGATTTACCTGGTGGGAGGGGTTTTCCAGGCGGTAATCACGGGAACCGCTGCTTTATCGGCAAGGTTTGGGGAAAAGGGCCAGAAACGCGATTAAAATCTTGGCCGTACCGTCTTCTCGCCATCGAGTTGTTTGGAAGCCAGTCTCACGTGAACCCAGACAAACCCGCGTGAAGCCCGATAAGAATGTGGGAACCCCTTCGGGGAGCGGAGGTCTCCACGAGACCCCATCACCCACACCCCCTCCCCGTCCGGGCGATTTAATGGACGGCGGGACCGAGTCCATGGCCGGGAAAGAATGCTAGCCCTGCGGGCTGAGTGAGGAGACTCTAGGCATTGCGCCCTTCGTGCTGCCACCCAGGAGTCCGGGGCTCGACGGTCCCGTGGAGCGGATGCGGCGAGGGGGTTGATTGGTCACATGCCCACAAAATCCCTGAGCTCCAAAGGGGGCTCGACGCTCATCCGGACGATTGCAATCGCAAGCGGCCGCTCGCCCCTGGAGTTCCTGGCTAGGATGCTGACGGAGTCGGTCCCCCAAAGGGTCTCAGATGTGTGGGCCGGTTGCATAAGCTCGAAGCGGGTTTGGCCCTTGGTTATGCATAACAGCTACTTAAAGGCATAGGCGCCGTTGGCCAGGAACTGCAGGATCCCCTCGGCGATCCCCTCGGCGATGC
>CAYYAB010000144.1:0-3602 GCA_964469895.1 uncultured bacterium
TTCCGCAAAGAACACCTCCTCCGCTGGGAAGACCGGCCCCTGCCTGCAGACGTGGGCGGGGCCGCTTTTGAGCTCCACCCGGCAGGAGAGACAGCTTCCCACCCCGCAAGCCATGTGGGCCTCCAGAGAGACGTAGGCGGGAAGCCCCATCTTCGCCGCAACCCGCGCTGCTGCCGCCATCATCGGCTCGGGTCCCACCGCGTAAAGGGTGTCCCCGGGACGAAGGAGCGAGGGAAGCCGATCCGTGGGAAGGCCGCGCTCGCCAAGGCTTCCGTCCTCGGTGAAAAAGCGCACGCGGGCGCCGCTTGCCCGCAGGTAGGGGAGCAAAAACCCCTCGGAGCCATCGCGGGCGCCGTGGAGGAAGAGGACCTCGTGCCCCCGGGAGGAAAGCAGGCGGGCCCAAAAGAGGAGCGGCCCTGCCCCGGTGCCGCCGCTGACCAAAACCACCCGGCCCCGGGGCAGGGGAAAGCCGTTTCCTAGCGGCCCCAGCGCGCGGATCTCCGCGCCCGGAGCGAGCCCAAGCAGGGCGCGGGTCCCCGGCCCCCGCGCCCGCAGGAAGACGAGCACCCTCCCGGCCATCACCGCCGGGGCCATCGGCCGGCGGAGAAGCCTACCGGGGGCCTCGAGGTTTAAAAACTGCCCCGGCCGGAGGACCTCGGCGAGGGACGAGGCCTCGAAGATCAAGACCCCCCGATCGCCCCGGACCTCCTTGTCCAAAAGGACCATCCGGTGGTCATCCCAGGCGGTCAAAGACCACCTCCCCGCCCACCAGGGTCAAAACCGGCCAGCCCACGAGTTCCCAGCCCGCCCAAGGGCTGTACTTGGCTTTAGAGAAAAACCGGGAGGGGTCCACCGGGCGCCTTTCCCGGGGGTCCACCAGCACCAGATCCGCCGGGGCCCCGGGCACAAGGCGGCGCGGCCCCTCGCCGATCACCGCCCGGGGGCCGTCGGTCATCGCCTCGATCAAGCGCGCCAAGGGAAAACCCCGCTTTTCGACGAGCTCGGTGAAGAGCAGGGGGAGGGCGATCTCGAGGCTCGGGATCCCGAAGGGCGCCCGGAGGAAGTCGGCCTCCTTTTCCGCCTGGGTGTGGGGGGCGTGGTCGGTGGCGACCGCGTCCACCACCCCCTCGGCAAGGGCCTCGATGAGCGCTTCGCGGTCGGCTTCCTCGCGGAGGGGCGGGGCCACCTTGAAAAGGGGGTCGAGGGTCTTAAGCGCATCCACGGTGAGGGTGAGGTGGTGGGGGGTGACCTCGGCCGTAACCCGCCGGCCCCTTTGCTTAGCCTCGGCCACGAGCCGGACCGCCGACCGGGTGGAGAGGTGCTGGAAGTGGAGGTGGCCGCCGGTCATCCGGAGGAGCTCGAGGTCCCGGGCCACCCGAGCGCTCTCGGCCTCGGCGGGATTCCCGGGAAGACCCAGGGCCTCGGTAAGGGCGCACTCGTGGGCGACCCCATCCCCCCTAAGCCCCGCGTCCTCCGCGTGTACCGCCACCGGTCTACCCAAAGCGGCAGCGTAGCGGAGGCCGGCGGCGAGGACGCCGGCGTCCTCGTTGGTGCGACCGTCGTCGGTGAAGAGCACCGCCCCCGCCTCGGCGAGGAGGCGGAGCTCGGCGAGCTCCTTCCCCCCCTGTCCCTTGGTGAGGGCGGCGGCGGACCGGGCGCGGGCGCCCCGCACCCCCGCCGCCTGCCGGAGCACGCCGGAAACCGCTTCGGGCAGGTCCAGCGGGGGGCGGGTGTTGGGCATCATCACCACCTCGACGAACCCGCCCGCAGCAGCGGCCCGGAGTCCGGTCTCGAGGCCTTCCTTCTGTTCCTCTCCGGGGGTTCTTAGATGGGCGTGAAGGTCGAGGAAACCGGGGAAGAGGTAGCGCCCCCGGGCCTCGACCACCCGCTCGGCCTCGCCCCCCTCGAGGGAGGCGATCCGGCCGTCCGCGACGAGCACGTCGGCGGTCCCGTGCTCACCGCTCGCGTCCCATAACCGCGCACCTTTGATGAGGAGGCTCATGCCGCCCTCCCAAGCAACAGGTGGTAGAGCACCGCCATCCGCACCGCCTGGCCGTTTTCCACCTGGGCGAGGACCAGGCTCCTCGGCCCGTCGGCGAGCGTGCCCTCGAGCTCCACGTCCCGGTTCATCGGCCCCGGGTGCAAAACAGGCGCTCCTGGCTTTGCAAGCGAAAGCCGCTCCTCGGTGATCTGGTAGCCGGCGCGGTAGTCGGCCTCGCTGGCGAGAAGCCCGCCGGGGATTCGTTCCTTTTGGATGCGGAGCACCATCACCGCGTCGGCGTCGGAAAGCGCTTCTTCCAGGTCCGCGCTCACCCGCGCCCCAAAGAACCCGCCCCGCCTGGGGAGCAGGGGCGGCGGCCCGGCGAGCCAAACCCGGGCGCCGAGAATCCCCAAAAGCTCGGCGTTGGAGCGGGCCACCCGGGAGTGCAGGATGTCCCCGACGATCGCGATCTTCTTGCCCTCGAGCTCCCCGAGCGCCTCGGTGAGCGTAAAAGCGTCGAGCAGCGCCTGGGTGGGATGGGCCCGCCAGCCGTCCCCGGCGTTGATCACCGCCGCCTCCACCCAGCGGCTTACCTGGTGGGGCACCCCGGCGGCGTCGGCGCGGACCACGAAGGCGTCCACCCCATAGGCGGCGAGGGTGAGGACCGTGTCCTTCAGGCTTTCGCCCTTTTTCAGGCTCGAGCTCTGGGCGGAAAAGCTCACCACGTCGGCCCCGAGCCGTTTCGCCGCCAGCTCGAACGAGATCCGGGTGCGGGTCGAGGGCTCGAAGAAGACCGTGGCCACCGTCCGGCCCTTCAAGGCGGGGACCTGCTTGATGGGCCGGGCGAGGACCTCCTTCATCGCCCGGGCGGTCTTAAAGAGCGCCTCCACCTCCGCGCGCTCCCAGCCAGAGAAGTCAAGCAGGTGCCTCATGACCGCTCCCAGAGCTCGACCGCGTCCTCGCCGTCGGTCTCGACGAGCTTGACCTTGACCACCTCTTTTTTCGAGGTGGGGAGGTTTTTGCCCACGAAGTCGGGGCAGATGGGAAGCTCCCGGTGCCCCCGGTCGACCAGCACCGCGAGGTAGACCCGCCCCGGCCGCCCGAGGTCGGAAAGCGCGTCCAGGGCGGCGCGGGCGGTACGGCCGGTATAGAGCACGTCGTCCACGAGCACAACCCGCTTTTCCGCCACGTCGAAGGGGATCACCGTCTCCCGCACCACCGGCGCCCGCTCGAGCTCGGTGAGGTCGTCGCGGTAGAGGGTGATGTCGAGCTGGCCGAGCAGGGGCGGCCGCCCCTCGAAGCGCTCGATCAACTCGGCGAGCCGCCCCGCCAGGGGAATGCCCCGGGTGTGGATCCCCACGAGCGCCAGGTCCTCGACCCCCTTGGTGGCCTCGAGGATCTCGTGGGCGATGCGCTTTAGGGCTCGGCCGATCTCGGGGGCCTCGAGCACCCGCGCCTTAAACCGCACCGCCGGCCCCCGGCAAAAAAACGCGCCCCAAACGGGGCCCCTTTGAGGTTGTTCCGAACTTCTTGCGCACGTTCTCACCACCTTCCCGGCCTCACGGGACCGGATTAAAGGCAAGCCTAGGCTAACCGACCCGGGGCGAAGCGGGCAAGCGCC
>CAYYAB010000145.1:0-3589 GCA_964469895.1 uncultured bacterium
GCGACTTCGAGCTCACCATCGGCGTGGACCGCAACGACATCGAGGACGACAACCTCGGCGTCTACACCCCGCTCATCCAGAGCATGGGCATGCAGGCCAAGCTCTGGCCCGACGACCTGGTGCTCGAGGTCCTCAAAAAGGGCAAGACCGAAACCGGATACGACGGCCAGTACTTCTTCGACACTGACCACCCGGTAGACCTGAACGACCCGGCGAAGGGCACCCAGTCCAACCTCTTCACCGCCACCCCGCTGAACTCCACCAACTACGCCGCGGTGCGGGCGGCGATGATGGCCTACAAGGGCGAGGACGGACGGCCCCTCAGGGTCACCCCGAACCTGCTGGTGGTCCCGCCCCAGCTCGAGGGGGACGCCCGGCAGATCCTGAACGCCGAGCAGATCTCCGGCACCACCAACGTCTACCGCAACACCGCCGAGTTGCTGGTGGTCCCCGAACTGGCCGACGAGCCCACCGTCTGGTACCTGATGGACACCTCCAAGCCGATCAAGCCCTTCATCTTCCAGCTCCGCCGCCGCCCCGAGTTCCAGCAGTTCACCCGGGCCGACGACGAGCACGTCTTCAAGCACCGCGAGTTCCTCTACGGCGTGGACGCCCGGGGCAACGCCGGGTATGCGCTGTGGTTCCTGGCCGCCCGGGCGGAAGGGTAGGTGAGCCGTGGCTAAGAAGGTGAAGCTCATGGTGAAAGCCCTGCCGAAGCGGGGCTTTTTCCGGGCCGGGCGGTACTGGCCGCCCGAGTGGACCGAGGTCGAGGTCGAGCCCAAGGTAGCGAAGGTTCTCGAGGCCGAGCCGATGCTCTCCACCAAGCGGGTGACCGAGAAGCCGGCCGGGGAAGGCGACGCGGCCGAAGGGCAGGCGGAAGCTGCTCCGAGCAAGAAGGGCGGCAAGGGAAAGAAGGAGGGGTAGCCCGTGGCCTACGCCACCCCCGCCGAGCTCGACGCCCTGGCGCTGCCGCCGGACGTGGCCTCGAGGGTTGCCGACGCCGACAAGGCCTCAGCCCTCGAGGCCGCCTCCGCCCTCGCCGACTCCTATCTTGCGGCCGCCGGCTACGCGGTGCCGCTTTCCTCGTGGGGGGACGACCTGAAGGCGGCGGTGTGCGCGATCGCCGCCTTTGACCTCGCGGTCTCCGCCGGGCTCGCCCCCGAGGACGGAGAGGGTTCGAACCTCTACCTCAAAAAGCGCGATGCCGTTCGCTGGCTCGAGCGCGTGGCCAGGGGGGAGGCCAAACTCTCAGGCGCGAGCAGCACCACGAGTGCCTGGGGAGCGCCGCGTGTGCGCTCGGCGGATCCGAGGGGGTGGTGATGGCAGTTTTGGAGGTGCGGGGCCTCGAGGCCCTGAAGCGCCGGCTCGATCGGCTCGCCGATCCCGACCTCGAGGGCGCCTTGGCCGCGATCGGCCAGGCGCTTGTTGAGAAGGTCGAGCAGGGCTTCGAGCGCGAGGCCGACCCCTACGGCGAGCCGTGGAAACCCCTCGCGCCGTCTACGCTGGAAAAGCGCCGCAAGAAAGGGCGCGGCGCGAAGATTCTCCAGGACACCGGGGTCATGCGCCGGAGCCTCAACTGGCGGCTCTTGGGACGGGACGCCGTGGCCGTAGGCTTCGCCGACAGAAAGGCGATCTGGCACCAGTTCGGCACCGACCGCATACCCGCGCGCCCCATGCTGCCGTGGAAAAAAGGCCCGAGCGGCGTGATCCTGCCCCGGTCCTGGATGCGGGAGATCGAATCCACGCTGGAGGCGCTCTTCGATGGCGAATCCCCTTGACGACGCCGCTCGGGCGCTTCTTGCCCACGCCCTTGCCCTGCCCGGGGTGAGAGGCGGGCGCACGGGTGAAGGTGGCCCCATCCCCGAGACCCCGTACGTCGAGGTGGGGGACGGGGTGAGCGAGCTCGAGCCTGCATCGGCCGGCGCTGGGGCGATCTACCACGCGACCTTTGGGTTCTACGTGCTCTTCTACGTGCCCTACACAGGCGCAGACCCCGAGGTGGAGAAGGCCACCCTGCGCGAACTGGTCTGGGGGTTCTACCAGGCGATCAAGGCCGACTACGCGCTCGGCGGGGTGGCGCGGTACGCCCGCGTGCGGCGTTGGGACATCGACCTGACCGTGCGCGAGAAGCGGCGGTTTTGGTTCGCCGCGATTGAAGTGGAGGTGTTGCTTGAAGCTTAGATACGCACCAAACAAGAACGCCAAGGCCTTCGCCCCGGGCCTCCGCCCGGGGCAGGTCGTTGAGGTGAGCAAGGAGGAGGGCGAGCGGCTCCTCGCCACCGGAGCCTTCGAGGTCCTCGAGGAGCCGAAGCCAAAGAGGAAGAGCAAGGGAGGTAAGTGATGCCCGGAGTTTTGGGACACATCGGCCTGGGGAAGGAGGCGAGCTGGGGGATCGGCGTCGCGCCGAGCGTCTTCTACCCCGCGACCGAGGAGATCAACCAGGAGCTTGCCCGCATGCGCATCGAGGAGCCGCACGCGAGCGTGATGCCGCTGCCCTCGGAGGCCGGTCGGTTTTCGATTCAGGGAGGCTTGCGCGGAATCCCCGCCTACACCGACGCCATCGGCCACCTACTGCTGGCCTTCTTCGGCCAGGTGAACACCAGCGGGACCGCCGCCCCCTACACGCACGTCTTCGACGTGCTGAACGGCAACCTTGGGGCCGACCACGCACGCCCGCCCTACAGCGTGCAGGTCACCAAGGAGTCGAAGACCCGCCGGTTCGTGGGCGGCCAGCTCAACCAGCTGAAGCTGGCCCAGGACGCGGATAACTACCTGAAGATCGACGCCGACTTCATTTTCAAGGACTTCCAGGATGGGCTTGCCCCGGCCACCCCGTCGGTGCCCACCGACCCCGTCTTCGGTTTCCGTGACCTGGCCGTTAAAAGGGGCGGCACCGCCTTCCCGGTGCGGGTCGAGTCGGTGGAGATCACCTTCTCGAACAACCTCGAGGCGGTCAACGCAACGGGAAGCGATCGGATCGCCGCCGTGGACCAGGGAGTGGTGAACGCCCAGGCCCAGTTCACCGTCGAGTTCGACGACGCAGCGATCTACAGCGACTTCGTGAACGACGTGGCCAGCGACTACGAGTTCGTCTGGACCCGGGGCGGGAAGAGCCTCGCGATCAAGTTCTACCGTGGGGTCATCGTTTCCCACTCCGACCCGCTCTCGGCGGCTGGACGGCTCACCGCCGTCTTCACCGTGGACGCCGAGTACGACCCGGCGAGCGGGAAGATGGCGGACGCCACCTTGATCAACGACACCGCCAGCTACTAGGAGGGCGCATGGGAATCGCCGAGAAGCTCAAGGAGTACCAGGCCCAGCGGTTCGTCTTCCGCTTCCCCGACGGCGAGGAGCTCCTGCTCCGGCCGGTGCGGGCGATCGAGGTCATCCCCCGCCTGGGCGTGGCGCCGGACGCGGTGGGGCGGTTCCTCACCGCTGGAGAGGCCAGCGCCGAGACCCTGGACCCCGCCGACGTGCCCCAGGCGGCCCTTCTCGCCGGACGGCTGGAGGAGGCCTACTACGTCTACGGCATCGCGAGCGTCGCGATCTGCTTCGACCACGAGGCCCTCGAGGGCAAGTGCCCGGATGG
>CAYYAB010000146.1:0-3499 GCA_964469895.1 uncultured bacterium
ATGTGGATCTACGGTCGGCGCCCGGTCCTCGAGGCCGCCCGGGAGGGCCGGGTCCGGCGCATTCTGCTCGCCCGGGGGGTGGAGCGGCGGCTGGTGCGGGAGGTGGAGGCGACCGGGGTCCCCTACGCGTGGACGAGCCGGATCGAGCTCGCCGAGCTCGTGGGGACCACTCGCCACCAGGGTATCGCCGCCGAGGTGGAGGAGATCTCCTACGCCGAGCTCGAGGCCCCCTTCCGCAGGGCAGAGAGCCTCGGGGAGCTCCCCCTGCTCGTGCTCCTCGACGGGATCACCGATCCCCAGAACTACGGGGCGATCATCCGGAGCGCCGAGGCCCTCGGGGCCCACGGGGTGGTGAGCGAGGAGCGCCGAAGTGCGCCCCTCTCAGCGGCGGTGGTCAAGGCGAGCGCGGGGGCGGCCTCCCGCATCCCCCTGGTGCGGGTGAAGAACCTCCCCCGCTACATCGAGGAACTAAAAGACCGCGGGGTTTGGGTTTACGGCCTCGCCGGCGAGGCCGAGCGCACGCTGGAGGAGGCCGACTACCGAAGGCCTCTGGCTTTGGTAATCGGTTCCGAGGGCAAGGGGATTCGCCGGCTCGTGCGGGAGAAGTGCGACGAGCTCTTCCGGATCCCCCTTCGGGGAAGCACGCCCTCGCTGAACGCGAGCGTAGCCGCGGGGATCGCGCTTTACCGCGTCTGGCAGGGGCGGGAGGGGTGAGGATGGATCCCGCGGGCTTGCTCGTCGAGTTGATCCAAGCAAGGAGTCCGAGCACCGAGGAGGACCCGGCCCGGGAGGTGCTCGAAGCCGCGCTCCGGGGGCTCGGGCTTGAGCTCGAGGTGGACCGGGCGGGAAACCTCTACGCCCGGAAGGAGGGGCAAGGGCCCGAGATTACCCTCACCGGCCACATGGACGTGGTGCCCGCCGGAGACGAGGCAGCTTGGCCGGTGCCGCCCTTCGCGGGCACCGTCAAAGACGGTTTTCTCTGGGGGCGGGGCGCGGTGGACATGAAGGGGGCGCTGGCGGCGATGGTGGCGGCGGCCTCCGAGCTCGTCCGTACGCGCTATTCCGGAAGCTTCTCGCTGCTTTTCGTGGGAGCGGAGGAACTCGGGGGGGCCGGAAGCCGCTTCGCCGCGGGCTGGGTGCGTCCGGCGGTCTTCGTCCTCGGCGAGCCCTCCCGGCTCCGCTTGATGCGGGGCCACCGGGGGCGGATCGAGCCCCACCTCGTCTTCACCGGGCGTCAGGGGCACGCGGCCTTCGAAAACCCGGAAAACCCGCTTTACGCCCTAGGGGAGGCGCTTTCCGCCCTCAAGGAGCTCGAGCTCGGGACCGACCCCGACACCGGCAAAAACACCTGCCAGCCTACGAGGATCGAGGTCTCCCCCAACGCGATCAACGTGGTGCCCGGTCGGGTCGAGCTCACCCTGGACTGCCGCTACGGGCCGGGGGTGGGCGCCGAGGGGGTCCTCGCGGCGGTGCGGGGGGCGGCGGCCGGAGCGGAGGTCCGGGTCCCCGAACGCGAGGTCACGCTCGGGGAGGTCGCGCTTTCCTACCCCTTTGACTTCCCGCCCTACGTGCTTGCTTCCGAAGACCCTTGGCTGCAACGGGCGCTCTCGGCGCTGGGGCAGAAGGAGGCCTTGCTCTGGCCCTTCACCACCGACGCTCCCTACCTCGCCGCGACCGGTGCGCCGGTCCTCGGCCTCGGTCCCGGCGACCCCTCGCTCGCCCACACCACCGAGGAGCGGATCGCCCTGAATGAGCTTAGGGAAGCAGCCCACGTCTACGCCCGCCTGGTCCGGGCGCTGGGAGGGAGCGATGCGGGAGCGTAGGACGATCGGAGGAAGTGCCTACCGGCTTTTTGGGGTCTTCCCGAAGCCGGTGGCGCTCAGCTTTGAGGTGCTCCTCAGAGAGCGGGGCATCCCCACTTACCTCGAGGATCTCGCTCCCGAAGCCCGCCCCTACGCCGGGGTGGAGCCGATGGGGGGCGTCGTCTACCTCTGGGTTCCGGAGGTGGCTTGGGATGAGGTGGTGGAGGTTTTAGGTGGTGAAGCCGGCACTGGGGCTTGACCTTGGGGGTACGAAGATCGCCGCCGGCCTGCTCGTCGGAGGGCGGATCCTCGGCTATCGCGAACGGCCTACCCCCAAGGAGGGGGGCGAGGCGGTGGCGGGGGCGCTCGCTGCCCTCGCCCGGGAGGTGATCGCCGGAAGGGAGGTGGCTGCCGTCGGGGTGGGGACCCCGGGCCCCCTCGACTTCGACCGGGGGGTGGTGCGGTTTGCCCCGAACATCCCCGGCCTCGAGAACTTCCCCTTGAAGGCGCGTCTTGAGGCCGAGCTCGGCCTTCCCGTGGTGGTGGAGAACGACGCCAACGCCGCCGCCCTCGCCGAGCACCACCTGGGCGCCGCCCGGGGGGCCGGGAGCTCGCTTTATCTCACCGTCTCCACCGGGATCGGCGGCGGGGTGATCGTGGACGGGCGGGTGCTCCGGGGTGCTTTCGGCCAGGGGGGCGAGGTGGGGCACTTGGTGGTGGACCCCGAGGGGCCGCTTTGCGGCTGCGGCAACCGGGGCTGCCTGGAAGCCCTGGCCTCGGGGAGGGCGCTCGAGCGCGACGCCGCGTACGCCTTCGGCCGGAAGGTTTCGGTCCCCGAGCTCTTTGCCTCCGAAGACCCCCGGGCCCGCGCGCTCGTTTTTGGCTCGGCCCGTTCGGTGGGGCTTGCGCTCGCCAGCCTGCAGCGGATCTTAGACCCCGAGGTGATCGTTTTAGGAGGCGGGGTGGCGCTCGGGGGCGGGGCCCCGTACCTGAACGCGGTGCGCCGCACCTACCGGGAGGCGATGCGAAACTGGCGGGAGGCCCCGGTGCGCCGGGCCCGGCTGGGGAGGCGGACCGGCGTGGCGGGGGCGGCCCTAGCCGCCCTCCTCGAGGTGGGCGGCATCCCCGATGGGTCCGGCCTGCCCCTCGGGAAGGAGGACCCGGGTTAAGGAAGCGTTCGGGATTCGAAGCCGCCAGGGCTGGCCCACTTCGAGCCCGAGCGCGACCCAGACCGCGACCCGGATCACCCCGGCGTGGGTCACCACCAGAAAGCGCCCCTCGGGGAGTTCGGCCAAAAAGGCGAGAAGCCTTGCCTTCAGGTCTGAGAGGCTCTCCCCGCCGGGGAGGGGGGTCTTCCAGGGATCGGTCCGGGTCTTTTCGAGCACCTCGGCGAACGTGGAGAAGACCTCCTCCCGGGGCTTTCCGGCGAGCGCGCCGACGCAGAGCTCCCTGAGCCTTGGGTCCTCCTTCGCTTCGAGGCCGAGGGCCTCGCCGAGGACCCGGGCGGTCTCCCGCGCCCGGGCGAGGTCCGAGGAAAAAAGCCCGTCGAAGCGAAGCCCGAGCCGGCCGAGCCTCGCCGCGAGGCGTTTTGCCTGGATTTGGCCCTCAGGGCTTAAGGGAACGTCGAGCTGGCCCTGCCAGATCCCCTCGCGGTTTTTCGCGGTCTCCCCGTGGCGGACCAGCCAGAGCTCCATGGG
>CAYYAB010000147.1:0-3448 GCA_964469895.1 uncultured bacterium
CTCAGCGACGAGCAAGCGCTTACCGCCCTGGCAGCCGGGAGCCTGGGCGTGCGGATGGTTGCGGAGCCAGGCTTACCCGAGCGCCCGGTGTCTCCCAGGGTGTTCTTGAATACCGTGCTCGCCATGGTTATGGGCTTAATGCTCGGAGTTTTCGGGGCTTTTTTGCGGACCGCTTTAGAACCCTCAGAAGAAGAACTCGTCAGACCGGACCGGGCCGTGTCAGGCTAGTATCGGTATGGCGATTCGGGTTTTCCTCCTTGTATCTTCGGTGGTCCTACTCTTGCTCTCGTTGAGTGCTGGGCTCGAGCACATGGGCCTCACCCTTTGGCCTCCCGGCCTTGCGGGGTTCCACGGGCCGCTCATGGTCTCCGCATTTTTCGGGGCGTTGATCGCCCTGGAACGGGCGGTGGGTCTGAACGAGGCTTGGACGTTCGTCCCGCCTGTTCTGATGGTGCTGGGCGGGTTTCTCCTCGCTTTGAACCAGCCCTTCGGCTATCCCGTGCTTCTCGCGGGCGCACTTTTGTACGTCGCCGTCGCTGCTTACATCTACCGATTGCAGCCGGCGGATTTTACCCAGGCGATGGGCGTGGGGGCGGTGCTCCTCTTTTTAGGAAATGTCGCCTGGTCCATTTTCAGCAACCCGCCATGGGCTGCGCTTTTGTGGGCAGGGTACTTAGTGTTGATCGTGGCCGGCGAGCGTCTCGAGCTCTCCCGCTTCGTCCCGAAGCCCCCCCGAGCTTCCTGGCAGTTCACCCTGGCCGAGGGAATCACCTTGCTCGGCCTTTTGCTCTACCCCCTTTATCCTGGGCTCCTTGCGCGGGTCGCGGGGCTTGGATTTCTTGCCCTCGCCCTTTGGCTTTTGCGTTACGACATCGCTTGGGTGAACTTAAAGCGCGAGGGCGTCCACAAGTTCATGGGGGTTTCCCTGCTCACCGGTTACGTCTGGTTGCTCCTGGGCGGGCTCTTTTTGCTTGGCTACGGTCTTCCCCCCGCGGGTCTCGTCTATGACGCGATCCTGCACTCGGTTTTCCTGGGCTTCGTTTTCGCCATGGTCTTCGGCCACGCTCCCGTGATCTTCCCTGCGGTGCTCCGGCTTCCAATCCGCTTCCACCCGCTCGCTTACCTGCCGCTTTGGCTTTTGCACGCTTCGCTCGTCGCGCGCATCTATGCCGACTTCATGGGCGCGTTCCCCCTACGCGCCCAGGCGGGCCTTTGGAATGCCCTCGCCATCGGGCTTTATTTTTTGATTACCGCCATCGTTAGCCTTCTTGGGCTTCGCGAGCGCCGTCCGCTATGAGCGCGCGAACTTCCTCGGGGCTAAACCGGTAAACCTCCCCGCACCAGCGGCAAACCACCTCGGCCCCACCCTCTTGGGCCATTTCTTCGAGCTCCTCTGGCTTGAAAAACCGCAGGGAATCCCGCGCCTTTTCCCGGCTGCATCGGCAGGTGAACCGAACGGGAATCCCCCCTTCGAGCCCGAGCTCCTTCAGGCTCGTGGCCTCAAATCCTAGGCCCTCGAGCACCGCCTCCACCGCGCCCTCGAGCCCTTTTTCCTGGAGCAAGCTGGAAAACCCGGGGATCTTCTTGAGGTTCGCCTCAAGCCTCGCGATCGCCTCCTCCGAAGCGCCGGGCAGCACCTGGACGACCATGCCCCCCGCCGCCTCCACCGGTCCCTCGGGGCTCACCCGCACGCCGAGCAGCACCGCCGAGGGAATCTGCTCCGACTTCAGCAGGTAGTGGGCGAGGTCCTCGGCGATCTCCCCGGAGACGAGCGGGACGCTGGAGTCGTAGATCTCCCCGCTAGGCAAACTGCGCATGACCCGAAGCTCGCCCTTGCCGATCAGCCCTCCCACGTCGAGCTTGCCTCTCGCGTTGGGCGGGAGGTCGGCCTCCGGTCGACCCACGTAGCCCCGCACCTTTCCGTCCACCCCGGCTTCCGCCACCAGGTGCCCAAGCGGCCCTTCTCCCTCGATCTTGAGGGTCACCCGTTCACGCGGGGTCTTGGAGAGCAGGAAGGCAAGCAGCGCGGCACCGGTGAGCGCCCGGCCCAGGGCGGCGGTGGCGGTGGGGGAAAGGCGGTGCCGCCGCCGGGCCTCTTCGACGACATCGGTGGTCTCGGCGGCGAGGATCCGAAAGGACCCTTCCCCCGCGAGTCCCCGGATGAGCCGGCCCATCAGCCCTCCTCCCCCTGGAACTTGGCCCTAAGCGCCCGGGCCGCCGGTGGGGGCACGAAACGCGCGACGTCGCCGCCGTAGCGCGCGATCTCCTTGACCATCGTTGAGGACACGAAGGCCCAGCGGGTGGCCGCGAGGATGAAAAGGGTCTCCACCTCGGGGTTGAGCTGGCGGTTCAGGTGCGCCATCTGCAGCTCGTACTCGTAGTCGGATACAGCCCGCAGTCCCTTCACGATCACCCTGAGACCCTTCCTACGCATGTATTCCGCCAAAAGGCCGTGAAAGGCCTCGACCTCGACGTTCGGGAGGTGCTTGGTCGAGGCCCGGATGATGGCGAGCCGCTCTTCGATGGAGAAAAGGTAGCGGTCCCTTTTTGCCGGGTTTTCGAGCACCGCCACCGTCACCCGGTCAAAGAGCCGGCTCGCGCGTTCGGCGACGTCAAGGTGCCCGTTCGTGAAGGGATCAAAGCTTCCCGGATATACAACGTGCATCATCGTTCCATCTCCAACGCGGTGAACGCGTTCTTCCCGTACACCCTCCGGTCGCCGAAGGGCAGATGCAGTTCGGCTGGATGCTGCAAGATCGCGAAACCCCCGGGCCGGACCACCCCCGCCTCCAGGAGCCTCTGGAAGGCCTCCATCAGGTCGATGGGGTAGGGCGGGGCCATGAAGGCCACGTCCCATTGCGCGCCTTGGGCGGCTGCCTCCTCCAAAAAACGCTCCACCGACCGGGGCACCACCCGCGCGGGCAGGCCGGTGGCCTGAACGTTCGCCTTGAGCAGGCGCACGGCCTCGGGGTCCTTTTCTACGAGCGTCGCCTCCCAGCCCTCGCTCGCAGCCTCCAGCCCCACCGCCCCGCTCCCGGCGTAAAGGTCCAGGAACCGGCCTGGTACCGGGTAGCGGCTTCGCAGGTAGTCGAAAAGGGCCTTCCGAAGCCGCACAGGGCTCGGACGCGCGGAGGCGGGCACGAGAAGCCGCCTCCCCTTGGCCCGGCCCCCGAGGATGCGCACGCCGCTCATCAGTCGCAGGATAACCCCTAAAAGCCAAAAGGGCCCTTTTCGGGCCCTTGCTGGTCGGGGAGAGAGGATTCGAACCTCCGACCCCCTCGTCCCGAACGAGGTGCGCTACCAGGCTGCGCTACTCCCCGCAGCGTCCTCTAGTTTAGGCCTGGAGCGGCGGCTTGTAAAGCTTGACGGAAAGGGGTCCGTTTGGTATCTTCTACTTTGCGCCACGGCGGTGGCGGGGGACCTTGAAAAGGCGGCCGAGCAGTCCGAG
>CAYYAB010000148.1:0-3447 GCA_964469895.1 uncultured bacterium
AGGGCGCGGGTGACGAGGAAGCGGCGGTGGCAGCGGCGGGGGTCCTCCTCGGCGCAAAGGAGGGCGAGGGTGGTTTCTTCCTTGAGCTTTAAGAGGGCCTCGATCCCCTCCCAAAAGCGCGGGTCCTCGAGCTTTTCGGCGACGTTCAAGGGGCCCTTCCTCCCCCGGGGCTTGCCCCCAAGCCGGTCGCCCATCCAGAGGTACTCGATGCCCGCCTCCTTCAGGGCCCGCGCCAGGGTTTGCTGGTTGGCCTCGGGGTTGGCCCGGGAGAAGGGGAGGGCCCGCACGTCCACCACGAGCCGGACGCCGTGGGTCTTTAGGAGCCCGATGAGCTTTTGGGCGGGAAGCCTTCCGTGGCCGAGGGTATAGATCGCCACTAGCCCTCCGCCTGGCGCCAGGCGTACTCCAGGATCTTTCGGGGGATGTTGACCCCGGTGGTGGCCACCGAGTTCTTGAACTCCATCGTGTGGTTGACCTCGTTCACGAGGAGGCCGCGTTCGGACTCGAAGACGTCCACCGCCAACACCCCGCCGCCGAGGGCCTTGGCCGCCGCCACGCTGATCTCGGCGAGGGCGTCGGTGACCGGGCAGTTCTCGGCCACCCCGCCCCGGGCGGTGTTCGTAATCCAGTGCGCGCTTTTGCGGTAGATGGCGGCGATCGCCTCGTCCCCGACGACGAAGACGCGGATGTCGCGGCCGGGCTTCTTCACGTACTCCTGGAGATAAAAGAGCTGGTGTTGGAAGCCCATGAAGGCCTTGTGCTCGAGAAGGGCTTCGAGCGCGTCGCGGTCGTTCACCTTGGCCACCATCCGGCCCCAGGAGCCGACCACGGGTTTCACCACCACGGGATAGCCCCAGTCCTCGGCAAGCGCCAGGGCTTCCTCGGGGCTTACCGCGAGGGCGGTCCTCGGCTGGGGTACGCCGGCCTCGGCAAGGCGGGCACTCGTCGCCCACTTGTCCCCGGCGGCCTCGATCACCGCCGGGCGGTTCACCACCGGGATGTTCAAGGACTCGAGGTAGCGGGCGGCGGCCAGCCCCCGGGACTGACTCACCGAGCGCTCGAGCCCCACCGTCACCCCGCCAAGCTCCTTCGGGGGCTCGCCGAGCACCATGCGGAGCTTCGGCAGGTAGACCTTCTTCCAGGGGATGCCGAGTTCCTCGGCGGCGTCGAAGAGCATGCGCTCGTCGCCGCGGATGCGGTCGTACAAAATGGCCAGCATCGGCTTATGGCTCCGATCGCGGTCCTGGACTATTGGAGAGAAGGCCCGCGGCTCGTGGCCGGTAGCCTGTGGGTGGTTGGTTTTTCCACAAGCCACGGGCCACAGGCGAGCGGGCTATTCCCCCCAGTCCTCGGCCTCTTCCGGGGCGGGTTCGAGGCGAAGGGGTTCGAGCTCCACCACCTCGAGCTCCGCCCCGCAAGCGTCGCAGATCACGAGCTCACCGAGTTCCGGGTTTTCGATCTCGATCGTCGCACCGCACTCCGGGCATTCCACGGTCACCTTCATTCCCACTCCTCCAAGGGTTCTTCGTCGATCGCGAACTGGTGTCCGCACTCGGGACAGAACGCGTAGCCGTCCTCGTAGGTCTTGAAGGCGAAGCCGCAGCGGGGGCACTCGACGATGACGCCCTCGCCGCCTTCGACGAGGAGGAGCTCGAGGGGTTCGACGCTCACCACCTCGACCACCGCGTGGCAGGCGTCGCACTCGAGCACCGCCCCCTCCTCGAGGGTTTCAAAGGCGAGCTCGGCCTCGCAGACCGGACAGAGGACCTCCATTGCCTTTACTTTACTCGGCCGGAAACCGCCCGTGCCGCTTCACGTACTCGAGCATCGAACCGGCCTTCAGCGCTTCGAGCAGGAAGGCGGGCGGGGGTGTGAGGGTGAAAACCTCGTTCCCGCGGTAAAGCCTTCCCGCTTCCAGGTCGAGCCGAACCTCGTCGCCGTCCGCTAATGCATCCACCACCTCCTCCGAGACAAAGGGCACGATCCCGAGATTCACCAGGTTCCGGAAGAAGATCCGGGCGTAGGACTTCGCGATCGTCGCCCGGATGCCGAGTTTCTTGAGCGCCTCCGGCGCGTACTCCCGGGAGGAGCCGAGCCCGGCGTTTTTGCCGAAGACGAGGAGATCCCCGGGCTTCACCTCGCGGGCAAACTCGGGGCGCAGGTGGGCGAAGGCGAAGGTGTGAAACCGGTCCTCCCCCACCATGAAGGGGGCGTACTTCCCGGGAAGGATGTCGTCGGTGTTGACGTCGTCGCTGAACTTCCAGACGCGGGCGGTCATGGATTTTCCTCCTCTCCGGGGATCCGGCCGGTGAGGGCCGCAAGCGCAGCGGTCCGGGGGCTCGCGAGGTAGACCTCGGCGCTCGCCGAGCCCATCCGCCCCCGGAAGTTTCGGTTCGCGGTGGAGACCACCCGCTCCCCGTC
This sequence comes from uncultured bacterium, assembly GCA_964469895.1. Classification (GTDB taxonomy): domain Bacteria; phylum Deinococcota; class Deinococci; order Deinococcales; family Marinithermaceae; genus WFXV01. The sequence goes on from CAYYAB010000148.1 coordinate 2,422, forward strand.
GGCGGCTACCCCGAGGTGCCGCCCCATGCAGGGGCCGCAGCCGGGGGTGCCGATCGTGGCCCCCGCCTCGATCAGGGTCTGGAGCACGCCCTCCTCCATCGCCTGCTTCAGGACCTCGCTCGAAGCCGGCACCACCAGCATCCGCACGCCGTCGGCGATCCGCTTGCCCTTCAGGACCTCGGCCGCCGCCCTCAGGTCCTCGATCCGCCCGTTGGTGCAGGTGCCGATAAAGACGAAGTCCACTTCGGTTCCCGCGTAGGCGGCGGCGGGGTGGACGTTGTCCACGTAAAAGGGCACCGAGAGGCGGGGGGTGAGCTCGGTGAGGTCGATCTCCAGGGTCTTCGCGTAGCGGGCGTTTGGGTCGGGGTAGAGCCATTCGGGGACCGGGTAGCGCTCGAGGATCTCCCCCGAGGGCACCACGAGCCCCGCTTTGGCCCCGGCCTCCATGGTGAGGTTCGCGAGGGTCATCCGCTCGGACAGGCCGAAGGCCTCCTCGGCGCCGCCTTCGAGGTGGATCTCCACCGCCATGTAGGTGGCGCCGTCGGCCCCGAGCCGGCCCACCATCTCAAGCGCCGCGTCCTTGGCGGAGACCCCGGGGCGCGGGCGGCCTTTCATCACCACCTTCACCGACTCCGGCACCTTGAGCCAGGTCTTGCCGGTGGCGATGGCGAGGGCGAGGTCGGTGGCCCCCATCCCGGTGCCGAAGGCGGCGAGCGCCCCGTAGGTGGTCGAGTGCGAGTCGGAGCCGACGATCAGCATCCCGGGCTTTGCGATCCCCTCTTCCACCAGCACCTGGTGGCACACCCCCCGGCCCACCTCGAAGAAGTTCACCCCGGTCCGCCGCGCCCATTCCCGGCCTTGCTTTTGGGCGTTGGCCACGTTCACGTTCGCCGGCGGGGCGACGTGGTCGAAGACCAGGGAGACCCTCCTCGGGTCGAAGGGATCCTTGCCCAGGTACTCGAGCCTTGCGATCACCGTGGGGACGATCGAGTCGATGGTCATCGCGTGGTCGACCTCGACCACCAC
>CAYYAB010000149.1:0-3396 GCA_964469895.1 uncultured bacterium
CCACCGCCAGGGTGGCGACCAGGGTCTTGCCCTCGCCGGTCTTCATCTCGGCGATCCGGCCCTCGTGCAAAACGGCGCCGCCGATCAGCTGCACGTCGAAGTGGCGCATCCCGAGGTAGCGTTTCGCCGATTCTCGGGTGAGGGCGAAGACCCGGGGAAGGAGCTCGTCCAGGGACTTGCCGCCTTCCTGGTGCTCGCGGCGGAGTTTTTCGTACTCGGCGGCGAGATCCTCGATCTTCTCGATCTCGGGCTCGAGCGCGTTCACCGGCTCGACCACGGTGCGGTAGTAGCGCTGGATCTCGCGCTCGTTGTTGTCGAAGATTTTCCTGAGGATTCCCAGCATAAGCCTCGCCTATTCTACGTCCAAAGCGTGAGAAGCCTCGGCCAAGGGGGCGTAGGGTTTGGCCTCCAAGGTCCAGGGGGAGGGGGGCTCGCCTCGGCGGATGCGCTTTAGGGCCGCGAGCGCCACCATCGCGCCGTTGTCGGTGGCGAGCTCGGGGGGCGGGAGGTGGAGCAAAAGCCCCGTCTCCTCCAGCCGCCGCCTGAGCCGCGCGTTCGCCGCCACCCCGCCGGCGACCACCACCCGCTTCCGGCCGAGCGCCCGCGCCGCCCGGGCCACGGTGTCCACCAGGCTCTCCACCACCACCCGCTCGAAGCTCGCCGCCAGGTCCTCTTTCTTGTAGCCCTTTTCCAAGAACCGGGCGGCCGCGGTCTTGAGGCCGGAAAAACTGAAGTCATAGCCCTTTTGCCCTTTTAGCGGCAGGGGAAAGGGCACCGCGCGGTCGTCGCCTTCCTCCGCGAGCTCCGCGATCCTCGGGCCCCCGGGGTAGCCGAGGCCGAGGAGCCTCGCCACCTTGTCGAAGGCCTCGCCGGCGGCGTCGTCCCGGGTGGCGCCGAGGAGGCGGTATTCCCCCTCCCGGGGCACGTCGAAGAGGTGGGTGTGGCCGCCGGAGGCGAGGAGCGCGAGGTAGGGGGGCTCGACCGCCCCCGCCGCCGCCAGATGCGCCTCGAGGTGGTGAACCCCGTAAAAGGGTACGCCAAGGCCCAGGGCCAGCCCCTTCGCATAGGAAAGCCCGACGAGGAGCGGCCCCACCAGCCCGGGCCCGTAGGTGGCGGCGACCAGGTCGAGCTCCCCGGGGCCCACCCCGGCCTCCTCGAGGGCCTCTGCCACCAGCCGGTCGATCACCCGGGTGTGCTCGCGGGAGGCGTATTCGGGCACCACCCCGCCGAACTCGGCGTGGAGCGCGCTTTGGGAGGCGACCAGGTTGGCGAGCACCTCGCCGTCGCGGACCACGCCGACCCCGGTGTCGTCGCAGGAGGTATCGATGCCGAGGGCAATCACCGGCCTTACACTTTACCAAACGAAAGTGCTAGGGTAAAGGACCGATGGAGCTCGCCGAATACCACCGCGTTCGGCCGGTACCCACCCCCTTTGGCCCCCTCTTCGTCAAGGCCGGTGCCCGGGGGTTCCCCGATTCCCGCTACGAGCTCCTCGCCCAGGTGGCCCGCCTTGATCCCGGCGCCCGCGTCCTGGACCTAAACCCCGGGGTCGGGCTCGCGAGCTGGCAGGCGGCCCGGAGCGGGGCGCGGGTGGTCGCGATCGAGCCCAGCCGCGCCGCCTTCCGGGCGCTTTCCGAAAACGCCGGGGTCCAGGGTTTCGAAGCCCGCCCCGGGCTTCCCTGGGAGGCCGAGGCCGAAGCCTACGACGCCGTGCTCCTGGTGCTTCCCGCCGAGCGGGGCACCCGCTACGTGGAGGCCTCGCTCGCCGCCGCCGGTCGGGCCCTGAAACCGGGCGGGCTCCTATGGATCGCGGGGAACAAGAAAAAGGGTTTCGAACGCTACTTCAAAACCGCGAAAAGCTGGATCGGCTACGGACGGGTCGAGGCGCGGGAGGGGCCCTACCGGGTCGCGGTCTTGGAAAAGGAACACACGCCCGCACTCCCGCCCCTTTGGGAGGCATTCGAGGCCGAGCTCGGGGGGCGGCGCTTTACCTTTCGCACCCTCCCCGGGGTCTTTTCCGAGGGCCGGGTGGACCCGGCGAGCCAGCTCCTCCTCGAAGCGCTTCCCCCCACCGAAAAGGGTAGCCCCGTCCTCGACCTCGGCGCGGGCTACGGAGCCCTCGCCCTCCCCCTCGCCGCCCGGGGCGCCCGGGTGACCGCCCTCGAGGACGACCTCGCCTCGGTGCGCGCGCTCGAGGCGAGCGCAGCAGAAAACCGCCTCGCGGTAGATGCGCGGCACTCCGACGTCGACGAGGCCTTGACCGAGGGCGAACGATTCGCTATGGTGGTAACGAACCCCCCTTTTCACGTTGGGGGGAGTGTTATCTTGGACGTGGCAAAGGCGTTCGTGTACGCGGCCTACCGGTACCTGGAAAAAGGCGGAAGGTTCTACCTGGTGGCCAATCCCTTCCTAAAGTACGAGCCCCTGATCGAAAGCGTCTTCGGCAACGTGAAGACGGTCCGCGCGGACCGCTACAAGGTCCTCGCGGCCACCCGCTAGGGGGGAGTCAATGGGCGAAAAGGAAAGCACCATGGAGACCAGCGTGCTCGAGAACAAGACGGTCCAAAAGCTCCTCAAGAAGGGCAAGAAGGCTGGCGCCCTCTCCGAGGAAGAGGTGCGGGCGGCGATGGAAGAAGCGATGCCCGAGCTCGGGGAGGAGGCCTTCGAGGAGTCTTTCGAGGAGGTGCTCGATTACCTCGAGGGCGAGGGGGTGGACGTCGTCCCCGAGGAGGACACCGAGGCCCTCGCGCTGGACGAGGAAGAGGAGGAGGTCCTCCCCACCCGGGTCTCGACCTCGGACCCGGTCCGCCAGTACCTCCACGAGATCGGCCAGGTTCCCCTCCTGACGCTGGAGGAGGAGGTGGACCTCGCCCGTCGGGTGGAGGAGGGCGAGGCCGCGATCCAAAAACTCGCCGAGTTCACCGGGCTCGACCCCGACACCATCCGTGAGGTGATCCGCGCCCAGGTCCGCCACGGTGGGCGGGTGCCCCACATTCCGGGGGTGGACAAGCCCGTGGACGAAAAACTCATCGAGGAGGTGGACAAGAAACTCCGCTCTCTTCCCAAGGACAAAAAGCGGTACCTCCACATCGCCCGGGACGGTGAGCTCGCCCGCATCCACCTGATCGAGGCGAACCTCCGCCTCGTGGTCTCGATCGCCAAGAAGTACACCGGCCGCGGCCTTTCCTTTCTCGACCTGATCCAGGAGGGAAACCAGGGCCTGATCCGGGCGGTGGAGAAGTTCGAGTACCGCCGGCGCTTCAAGTTCTCCACCTACGCCACCTGGTGGATCCGGCAGGCGATCAACCGGGCGATCGCCGACCAGGCCCGCACCATCCGGATCCCCGTGCACATGGTGGAGACGATCAACAAGCTCACCCGCACCGCCCGCCAGCT
>CAYYAB010000150.1:0-3279 GCA_964469895.1 uncultured bacterium
CCGCATCGGCCCCCGTACACTTAGGGCCGGTAGTTTCTGAGCGTTCGGTGAAGCGCTCTTGGGGGTGATGCTGAATCAGGGAGCATAGGATTAACGAGGAGATCCGCGTCCGGCAGGTGCGGCTTATTGACGAAAGCGGAAAACAGCTTGGCATCGTGGATACCCGCGAGGCCCTCAAAATCGCGCAAGACAAGGGCCTCGATCTTGTTTTAGTGAGCCCCACGGCCAAACCGCCGGTGGCCCGGATCCTCGACTATGGCAAGTGGCGCTACGAGCAGCAGCAGCAGGAGAAGGAGCGCCGCAAAAAGCAGAAAAAGCAGGAGATCAAGGCGATCAAGTTTCGGGTCAAGGTCAGCGAGCACGACTACCAGACCAAGCTCAAGCACGTCCGGCGGTTCCTCGAGGACGGCCACAAGGTCAAGGTGACGATCATGTTCCGGGGACGGGAGATGGCCCACCCCGAGCTCGGCAAGAAGATCCTCGACCGGGTCGCCGAGGACCTCAAGGAGATCGCCACCGTGGAGATGCCGCCCCAGCTCGCCGGCCGCGACATGAACATGGTCCTCGCCCCCATCGCAAAAAAGTAGCGCGTGTGGTAGACTGGCGGGCGCTGCGCCCGGGCCAAAGTCCCCAAAAGGGCGCCCGGCCAGCGGAGGTGCAACATGCCGAAGATGAAGACCCATAAGGGCGCCAAGGGGCGGGTCAAGATCACCGCCCGTGGCAAGGTGGTGGCCTTTAAGACCGGAAAGCGCCACCTGAACTACAAGAAATCGGGTAAAACGATCCGGCTCAAAGGCAAGAAGTTCGTGCTCTTCAAGGGCGACGCCCGCAAGTTCCGGGTGCTCCTGCCCTACGACTGGAGGTAAGCGATGCCCCGTGCCAAGACCGGTGTCGTCCGTCGCCGCCGCCACAAAAGGCTCCTCAAGCGGGCCAAGGGGTTCTGGGGTCTTCGCTCGATCTCCTACCGGCGGGCCAAGGAGACCCTTTTAAACGCCGCCGAGCACGCTTACGCCGACCGCAAGAAGAAAAAGCGCGAGTACCGCAAGCTCTGGATCGCCCGCATCAACGCCGCCGCCCGGCAAAACGGGATGCGCTACTCCGAGTTCATGCACGGATTGAAGCTCGCCGGCGTGAACCTGAACCGGAAGGTGCTCGCCGACATCGCGGTGCGCGACCCGGAGGGCTTTAAGAAGCTGGTCGAGGTCGCCGCCAAGGCGCGCGGCTAAAGATCGCGAAAACGCCCGCGCGGGGCATCCTCCCCGCGCGTATACTTTTTTCACCCGTGGCAGAGCTTTACGTCTTTTTCACCGCGATGGCCCCGGTAGTCGAGCTGAGGGGCGCGCTGCCCCTCGGGGTGGCCCTCGGGCTTCCCGTTTGGGAGGCGTTTTTCTGGTCGGTGCTCGGGAACCTGCTGGTGGTTCCCGTGTTGCTCGCCCTCCTGCCCTGGGCGGTCCGCGAGCTCGAGCACCTTCCCCCCTTCAAGCGAGCCTGGGACGCGCTCGAAGCCCGGGTTCGCCTAAAAGGCGAAGCGAAAGTCCAGCGCTACGGAGCGCTCGGGCTCTTTCTTTTCGTCGCCCTGCCCCTACCCGGCACCGGCGCCTGGACCGGGAGCGTGCTCGCGGTGGTGCTCGGGGTCAAGAAGCGCTATGCCTTGCCCGCGATCTCGGCTGGCGTCGTCACCGCTGGGGTGCTGGTAGCGCTCGCCAGCGCGGGGGTGCTCGAAGGCCTTCGCTTCCTGGTAAGGTAGGCGCCGATGGAAGCGCTGGGGGTGCTTCTCCTCTTCCTCGCCTACTTTCTCGGTGCCCTGCCGGTGGGCTACTGGCTCGCGAAAAGGCTCTCCGGCGTGGACCCGCTCCTCGCCTCCACCTATAACCTCGGCCTCGAAAGCGCGCTTAAAAAACTCGGCGCCAAAGCCCTCCTCGCCGCCTTTGCCGCCGACTTCCTGAAAGGATATCTCGCGGTCTACCTGATCTCCGGCTTCGGCCCCCCCTGGACCTTCGCCGCCGCCACCCTCGCCTACCTCGGACACCTTTACCCCTTCGCCTTCCTCGCTCCCCGGATGCCGCTTAGAGCCCGGGGCGCCGGGGTGCTTTTCGGCGTGCTCGCGGGGCTCTCGGTAGGGGGGCTCGGTACGCTCTATGCCCTGGTTCCCCTTGCCGCTGCCCTCATCGTTTATGCCGCCACCGGCTACGCCACGCTGGCGGCCCTCACCCTCGCCTTGACCCTCGCCCTGGTCGCAAGCTTTCTCCCCCTCGACCCCCTCAGCAAGGCGCTCGCCTGGGTGCTCTTTCTACTCGCGCTCTGGCGCTACAAGGAAAACCTGGGGCGGATCCTCGAGGGCACCGAGCCCAAGCTCGGCGAGCCCCTTCCCCTCCCCGACGAGAAGACCGTGGTCTGCGCCTTCATGATCCACCCCCTTACCCTCGCCGACTTCTGGCAGTCCCCGCGCTTCCGCTGGCTCCGCCCCCTGGTCGAGCGGGGCCTCATCCCACAAACCTGGATCGAGCGGCTCGCCGAACACTTCCGCCCCATGAAGGTGGGCGAGATCCGCGGCGTGAAGACCGCCGACGGCCGTGAGATCCGCTGCCATTTGATCTCCGCCCCCCTCCTCCCCCACCAGATCGTGGAAAAGCCTGAGCTTGCGGTCCGGCGGGCGATCCAGGGGGCCCGGCTCGCAAAAGAGCTCGGGGCCACCGTGTTCGGCCTCGGGGCCTTTTGGAGCGTGGTGGGAGAGAAGGGGAAAAAGGTACAGGAGGCCGTTCCCGAGATCGAGGTCACGAACGGCGGCGCCCTCACCGCCGGTACGGTCCGGGCGGCGATTCCCCGGATCCTCGAGCGCTTCAGGAAAGAAGGGAAAAACCCAAAGGAAGCCACGGCCGCGGTGGTGGGCGCGACCGGCGTGGTGGCCTTTGGCATCGCCCGACAGATCGCCCCGCTCTTCGGCCGGCTCATCCTGATCGCCCGCGATCCGGAAAGGCTCGAGAAGATCGCCGCCAGCCTAAAAAAGAACCTGGCTCGAAAGGGCTTCGAGACCGAGGTCGTCGCCACCACCGACTACGCCTGGCTCAAACAGGCCGACCTGATCTTCACCGCCACCAGCGACCCTGAGCCGGTCATCCGCCCCGAACATGTCAAGGAAGGGACCTGGATCTACGACGAGGGGGTGCCCCCGGACGTCGATCCCGCGGTCAAAAAAATCCCTGGAGTACGGGTGATCCCGGGCGGAGTGGTGCGGCTCCCCGGTGAGGCGAGGAGCACCCTCGACCTCCACTTCGGCGG
>CAYYAB010000151.1:0-3198 GCA_964469895.1 uncultured bacterium
CGGGCGCGAGCTCGTAGAGGGAGGGCCCGGCCCGGGCGACCCAGCGCGGGATCTCCGGGCGCTTCCGGGAACCCGCCGCCAGCGAGAAGGCAAGCGTTCCCAACGCCAGGAAGACGACCGCGCCGGCCAGCCGCGCGGTGGCCCGGCTTCGGGGCAAGGCGGTAGCGGCCCTGAGCGCGTGGTACACGCCGGTCTCCAAAAGTCCCCGGGCGACCGCCGCCGTCACCGATGCGAGGAGTAGAAAACCGACGGCAACGATCGCTCCAACCGCCAGCGGGTCCGCTTCCCGGCCGGCCAGGAAGAAGCCGAGCGCCGCCCCGATCAGGTAGGCGAGCCCGGTCCACGCCGCCGGAACCGCCAGCGCCCGGGCGAACAGTCCCGCCGGGTCCGCCCCGAGGAGAAGGAGCAAGAAGCGCCGGGAGGCCCCCCGGCGGACGGCGAGGTAGGCGGCCGCCCCCGCCACCAGCGCGCCGAAAGCGGCGGCCAGGGCAGCGGCTCCGTATCCCGCCCAGAAAAGGCCCCGAAGCAGCGGATCCCGGAGGCGGGCGCGGTCCGGGTGCAAAAGCGCCGGACCGGGCTCAAGCCTCACCCCCTCTGGAAGCAGGCCCCGCGCCCGCGCCCAGCGCTCGACCCTGCCGGCGAGCGCGCCCGCGGGGCCCCGGGTCCTGAGCGCGAGCGTGAAGACCCGTGCCGGAGGCGACCAGGTCGCGAGCATGTCCTCGTCGGCGACCACCAGCCAGGGGCCTGGACCGCGGTAGCTCCCGGTGACCGGCAGGCCCCCGGGCGATCGCCCAAGCGCCCCCGGCTCCGGCCGGAGCACCCCGCCGACCTCGACCCTCCCGGAGCGCAACGCGATCCCCGCGTATTCCAGATAGGCGGGAGAGACCAGGCGATAACCCTCAGGGGGGCCCTGGCCTACGACGCGCAAAACGCCGCTGGCCCACGCCACCGCCTCCACTCCCGGCGCCTCCCGCAGCGCGGCGAGCGCCTCGGGGGACCAGGCGGGCAGCACGTATCGCTCCCCCGCCAGGGTCGCCACCAGGTAATTCCCAAGGCCGCGGGCGACGACCTCCCGACGCCACGCTTCCCGCGCCCCCGCCCCCTGGCCCGCGGTCCAGGCCACCAGCAAACCGGTGGCCAGGGCGACCGGGATCAGGAACGCGTGGCGCGCTAGCAGGTGCCGCACTCGCTCGCCCAGGTTTCCCAGGTGTCGTATACCACCACGCCGTCGCACACCACCCAGTAATGCACCTGCTCGTACCAGCGTCCGAGGGTCTGTCCACCGATGCGCTCGCACACGCTGCAGCCGTAATACTCGCTGAAGTAGTGCTGGCACTCGGCAAGTCCCGGGGCGCCCAGGGCCAAGACCCCCAATAGCAGTACCGTCCGAACAAGCCTCATCGCGATCCTCCTTTCCGCTACCTGGGCACCGGTCCGGTCAGCTCCCGGACCTTGTGCCAAAACGCCGTAAAGTCCGGACGCGTGCCCACGCGCCAGCGCCGGGGCAGCAGGGGGTTGCGGTAGGGATCGTGGAGCACCCGGTCCCCTTCCAAAAGGGCCGCCGCCGGCGCGGTGAAGATCCACCACCACCGTCCCAGATCGTTCTCGTCCATCATCCGGTAACGCACGATCCGCAAGCGCGGGTGCCGCGGGAGCGTTTTCCCGAAGAGCTTGGCCAGGGGATCCCCACCGGAACGGGAACCGCACACCGGGCCCTCCGCCACCGGTGCCTGCTGCCCAAAGCGCCGGTTCCAGATGCGCACCGCGCGGCAGGCAGCCTCCCCGCTCTCGTCGAGCACCATCACGTTGAGGGCGAGGGCGGGACGCTCATCGAGAAGACGCGGGGCCTCCCTGGCGAGGTCACGGGCGAGCTCGTCGCAGGGCCAGCACCCGGGAAAGAGGTTAACCACGAGCGTGTACCTTTGCCCCCGGATCATCGCGGGCAGCCAGCGAGGCACGGACGCTCCGGGCACGAGTTCGCCCGCGCTCGCGGCCTCGACGCGATCCCAGGCTCCCTCCGAGGCCGCCGCCACCTGCGCCTCAAAGGCGAGCCAGCGTCTGAGACCGAAGCCGCCCAGCTTATCCCGTACCTTCCCCGCGCGATCCACGAGGAAGGCGAACGGACTGCGGTTGACCGCGAGCTCTCCGGCGAGTTCGCGGGCGCGGCTACCGACCGCGAGCCGTGCCGGCGAGAGCCCTCCGAGGCGCTGAACCAGCGTACGCACGGCCGCCTCCGAACTGCGGGGATCGGCCACGACCACCGATACCCCGGGGTAGTCCCGGGCCCAGGCACGGGCAAGCAGGGCGTGACCGAAGCAGGTCTCGGGGGGTTCATGGCCGAGCCCGCGCGCCAGGCAGAACCGGGCGGGCACGGGAAAGACGACGACGAGTGCCTGCTGGGAAGACGAGAGGGGAACCCCGAGCTCGACCCGGGTGCCGAGCGGCACGCCGTAGCGGGCCTCCGGGCTGCCCTGACCCCACGCCACCCCGAGGACCAGGAGGACGAACACCGCCCGATGCCAGCGATTCATTGGAAACAGCCTAGGCTAACCGGACGTCCGGCGACCACCCCGAACGCGGGGGGGGACTCATGCAAGCTAGGGCTTCTCCTCTAGAAATCTTGATGCAGGGGCAGCCCGTAGTAGGCGGCTACCAGGGCACTGGTGGTGGGGGCCGCGAGTTTTTCTCGAAGCACGCCGAGGTAGGCGTGCACCGTTCCCGCCGAGATGCCGAGCTCCTGGGCGATCGCCCGGGGCGCCAGCCCGGAGACGAGGAGCCGCAGCACCTGACGCTCGCGAGGGGCCAGCCCGGAGCGGGGAACCGGCCTGGGAAGCCGTCCCCCCGCAGCCGCCAGCTCCAGCGACGCCCTCAGGAGATGGGGATCGTGGGGAGGGGCGAGCACCCGGCCGGGCCATCGATCGTAGAGGTCTTCCAGATAGGGAGCGCCCGGGAGAAAGGCCAAAATAAGCCCAAAATCCCCGCTGATGCGCAATGCGCTCCCCGGAGGAAGATCGAGGAAGACGCGCAAATCCGACGGAACCAGCGCCGCGAGCGCGTCCTCCCAGAGCCCGCCCGACGGGCAGTAAACCGGCATAATCCCATCATGCACCCGGAAACCGCGGAAGGCTGTAAGATCCGGTCAACCCTCCCGGTAAAACCGGCTCTTCGGATAGTAGTCGGTGAAAAGGAGCTTTAAAA
>CAYYAB010000152.1:0-3155 GCA_964469895.1 uncultured bacterium
AGGGCGGGGCCAACGCCGGCCACACGGTGGTGGTGGGCGAGGAGGTCTTCAAGCTTCACCTCCTGCCCACCGGGGTGATCCATCCCCACGCGAAGAGCATCCTCGCCGACGGCATGGTGGTGGACGCCCTCGCTTTCGAAGAAGAGCTAAAGGCCCTGAAAGCCCGGGGGTTCGACCCCGAGATCCGGGTCTCGGAACGGGCCCACCTGGTGCTGCCCCACCACAAGCACGTGGAGTCGAAGAAGAACTTCGTCGGCACCACTGGGCGGGGCATCGGGCCCGCCTACGCCGACCGCGCGCGCCGGATCGGAATCCGGGTGGGGGACCTCTTCAAGGAAGCCACGCTCAAGGAGCGGCTCGAGGTCTTGCTTTCCGCCAAGCCGAACTCCACCCGGGAGGTGGGCTGGACCTCGGTGGAGCGGGCCCTCGCCGACCTCGAGCCGATGAGGCGGGTGCTCGAGCCCTTCGTCGCCGACACCGGCAGCGAGCTCCGCGCCGCCTGGAAAGCGGGGAAAAGACTCCTCTTCGAGGGCGCGCAAGGCGCCTTACTCGACCTCAACTACGGCACCTACCCCTACGTCACCAGCTCCCACCCCACCGTAGGCGGGATCGTGGTGGGCACCGGACTACCCCCCAAAGCGATCAGCAAGGTCTACGGGGTCGCCAAGGCCTACACCACCCGGGTGGGGAACGGCCCCTTCCCCACCGAGATCACCGGCCCCCTCGCCGAGGAACTCCGGGAGAAAGGCGGCGAGTACGGGGTGACCACCGGCCGCCCCCGGCGGGTGGGCTGGCTCGATGGGGTGCTCCTGCGCTACGCCGCCGAGATCAACGGCCTCGATGGCCTCGTGCTCACCAAGCTCGACGTGCTCTCGGGGTTTGAAACCGTCAAGATCGCGGTAGAACACCGGGAGGACGGCACCGTGGTCTACGAGGAACTACCCGGGTGGGGGCCGCTTTCCGGCATCCGGCGCCGGGAGGATCTCCCCGAGAACCTGCTTCGCTTCATCCGGCGGGTGGAGGAGCTTGCCGGCGTCCCCGTGGTGATGTTCTCGACGAGCCCGAAAAGGGAGGACACTTTTGGCGCCGTGAGCTGGGTCTAGCTACTCCCCGGCGGCGCGCCTCGCCAGGCGGTAGAAGTATTTGGCCTGGGCGTCCTCGGGGTTGAGCGCGAGGGCCCGCTCGTAGGCCTTTGCGGCTTCCTTAAAGCGACCGGCCTCGTAGTGCACCCGGCCCAGCCACTTCCAGGCCTTGGCGTATTTGGGATTTTCCTGCACCGCTTCCTCGAAGGCGGCCCGGGCGGCTTCGAGCTCGCCCCGCTCGTAGGCCGCGACCCCGCGGAAGAAGGCGCGGGCCGCCGCGAGGCCGTAGGCCTTCGCCTCGCGGGCGAGCTTCAGGAAGTACCGGGCGTCGGCGGCGCCGGTCTTTTTTACCACCTCTTCCCAGTAGCGTTCGGCCTCGGCGGGGAGGCCGAGCTCGAGGTAGATCCGCCCGAGCCAGCGCCGGGGCTCGACCCAGTCGGGGGCAAGATCGGCGGCTCGCTTAAAGAAGACCAAGGCGGTCTCCTTCTCCCCCCGCTCGTAGGCGGCGTAGCCCTTGTAGAAGGCGGAGACCGCCTCGCGTCCGTAGGCCGCCATCTTCACGGTTTGCTCAAGGAAGTAGCGGTTTCTGGGGCTTGGGTCTAGGGACGCGGCCTTTTCCCAGTAGGGAAGCGCCTTTTTGGGAAGGCCGAGCTCGAGGTAGATCCGCCCGAGCCAGGCGGCGGCCTCGGCGTCTTTGGGGTTGGCCTCGAGCGCCCGCCGGTACCAGTCGATCGCCGCCTCGAAGTCGCCTCGAGCGTAGGCCAGGTAGCCGAGGTTTTGGTAGACCCTGGCGAGCTCGGCCGGGGTCTGGGCCCCTCCGGCCTTTAGGTAGCGCTGCCAGGCCTCGGCCGCCCGGATCCACCAGCCGGTCTCGGTGTAGACCTCGGCCAGAAACTTCCAGACCTCAGGAGCCCCGGGGTCGATCCGGGCCGCCTCCTCGCCGAGCCGGATCGCCTCCCGCCAAAGCGGCAGGTCGGGGTAGGCCCGCTCGTAGGCCGCCTCGGCCTGCGCGCGCACCTTTTGGGCCACCTTCAAGCGGGCGGCCGCCTCGGGTTTCAGGGCAAACGCGATCCCGAGGAGCAAAAGCGCCCATGCCATCCCTCTTCGCACCGCGCACCCCCTTTCGAAGAAGCTTAACGCTTGCGCGTGAGAAAGGGCGAAGCGTATAGTCGGGGCCAGGATGCGGGGCCTCTTTTTCGGCTAGGGGCGCGGGAAGCGCTGGCTTCCCGCGGGGCGGCTTCGGCCGCCCCCGCGCTTTGGAGGACGCCATGCTCGAGGACTGGCTGATCGAGGTGCGAGCCGCCCCCACCCTGGAGGCGCTGGAGGCCCTCCGGGTCCGGCTTCTCGGAAAAAAAGGCGAGCTGACCAGGAAACTCAAGGCCCTGAAGGACCTCCCCCCCGAGGCCCGCCGGGAGGAGGGCAGGAAGCTCAACGAGGCGAAGCGTGCCCTGGAAGCGGCGATTCGGGAGCGGGCCGAGGAGCTGAGGAAGGCCGCCATCGAAGCGAGGCTTCGGGCCGAGGCGGTGGACGTCACCTTGCCCGGCCTCGGCTTTCCCGCCGGGGGGCTCCACGTGCTCACCCAGGTGATGGGGGAGCTCGTGGGGATCTTCGAGCGCATGGGCTACCGGGCGGTGCTCGGGCCGGAGGTGGAAGAGGAGTTTTACAACTTCGACGCCCTCAACATCCCGCCCCACCACCCGGCCCGGGACATGCACGACACCTTCTGGCTGAAACCGGCCCCGGGCTTCGAAGGGCGCTTTGCCCGGCCAATGCTGCTCCGCACCCACACGAGCCCGATCCAAGTCCGCTACATGGCGAGCCACACCCCGCCCTTCAAGATCGTGGCCCCGGGCAAGGTCTACCGCCACGAGGCCACCGACGCCACCCACGAGGCGATGTTCCACCAGCTCGAGGGCCTGGTCGTGGGGGACGCGATTACCATGGCGGATCTCAAGGGCGCCCTCCTCTCGATGGCGCGGGCGCTCTACGGACCTAGTGCGCGGGTCAACTTCCGGCCGAGCTACTTCCCCTTCGTCGAGCCCGGGGTCGAGTTCGAGGTCTGGTGGCAAAACC
>CAYYAB010000153.1:0-3144 GCA_964469895.1 uncultured bacterium
TGCGATAGAGGGTGCCCGGGGTGGGCTCGTAGTTGACCTCGAGGTCCGAGAGGGTGGTCTCGCAGCGGGGACACCAGTTCAAAAGCCGCTCCCCGCGGTAGGCGAGCCCTTCGTGGAAGTACTTGACGAAGGCGTAGCGGACCGCCCGGCTCCGGACCTCGTCCATGGTGAAGGCCTCGCGGGTCCAGTCGGCGCTGGCGCCGAGGCGCTTCAGTTGCCGGATGATCTGGCCGCCGGACTCCTCGCGCCAGGCCCAGACCCGCTCCAGGAACTTCTCGCGCCCTAGGTCGTGGCGGGTCTTCCCCTCGGCGAGCAGCAAGCGCTCGACCACCACCTGGGTGGCGATGCCGGCGTGGTCGGTCCCCGGCACCCAGAGGGCTTCAAAGCCCTGCATGCGCTTGTAGCGGATGATCGCGTCCTGGATCGCGTTGTCGAGCGCGTGCCCCATGTGCAGGACGCCGGTGACGTTGGGGGGTGGCATGACGATGACGAAGGGCTTTTTCTCCCCCCTGAGTACGGCTTTGGCGTCGGCCTTAAAGGGGTTTTCCTCCCAGCGCCTGGCCCACTTGGGCTCGACCTTGCTCGGATCGTAGGCCTTTTCCAGCATCAAAAAACCTCCTCCACGCCTTGCGCGGACGAGGCGAACCGCCCCGCGGTACCACCGCGCTTCGGATGGTGGCTTATGGCAGGCTACAAGCCACCATCCGCCCTCGCTCGCGCTATTACGGGCGCACCCGGCGGGCTCTACTAGGGGCGACCCCCGTTCCTCCCGCGTGCCGCCCGGGCGACCTTCGGCCCTCCCTTCCCGAGGGGCGCTCTCAGCCCGGGGCGCCCCCGCTCTGTCGGGCGAAGCGGCCTACTCCTCCCGGGCCGTGGAGCCATTCTCGCGCGTTTGTGAGTTTACTTGCAACCGAGGGCGGGGGCTTCGCCTAAGCTTAGGGCGGTTCGATGGCGACTTCCGCGACCAAGGCGCGCATCCTCGAGCTCCTCCGCGAAAAGGCCTGCCCTGCCGAGGCCCTGGCCCGGGCACTTGGCCTTTCCCGGGTGGCGGTCCAGCGCCACCTGAAGGAACTCTTGCGCCAGGGCAAGGTTCGCTACGAGGACCGCAAAAACGGGGGGCGGGGCCGCCCCCGGCGCTACTGGCGGGCGGTGGAGGGGGAGGCCGCCTACGCCGAGTTCTGTGCTGGCCTCTTCGAGCGGCTACGCAAGGAGCTCGGCGAGCGGGCCTTCTTCGAGCTTTTGATCGAGGTCCAGGCCCGGCGGCTCGAAGCGGTGGGAGACGAGGAGGCCCTCCTCGCCTGGCTTGCTGAGCGCGGGTATGCTCCCCGGCTCGAGGACGGCGCCCTGGTGCAGAGCCACTGCCCCCGATTGGCGCTGGCTCGCGCCCACCCGGAACTCTGCCGGGCCGAGGCCGAGGCCTACGCCCGGGCGCTCGGGCGGCCGGTGCGGCTCGCCGCCCGAATCCCCGAGGGGGCCCCGGCCTGCCGATTCTTGCTGGAGTAGGGGATGGCGCGCTGGGTTCGGGTTCACACCGAAGAAGAGCGGCTTCCCTCGGTACTCGCCGCCTTTGAGGAAGAGGGGATCGAGCCCCGGGTGCTCGAAGGTGCGGGGAGCGGCCGGGTGGTCGAGGCGGTGGTCGGGGAGGCCCGGCTCGACCGGGTGCTCACCCGGCTCAGGCTGGCCCTAGGCGAGGCCGACCTCGCGGTGGTTTCGGAGGCCGAGTGGGTCTACCCCGAGCCTGCCCCACCGCCCGAGAAGGCGCCCTTGGAGGCGCTCGAGCCCAGGCTCGCGCGGGCCGCCCGCGTGGGTCCGGTGTTTCTATTGCTCACCGCCCTAAGTGCGCTTGTCGCCTTCTTTGGCCTTCTGCGCAACGACCCCGTGCTCCTCGTGGCCAGCATGATCACCGCTCCCCTGATGGCGCCGCTCGTGGCCCTTGCCCTCGCCGGGCTCGAGCGGCACAAGAGGCTTTTCCGCCAATCGGCGGAGGCTGCCCTCGTCGGCTTTCTGATCGCCTTCGGAATGGGCGCCCTCTTGGCCCTCGGGATCGGTGGGGAACCCAGTTCCGCGATGCGCTTGCGTTCGGCGCCCAACCTCGCGGACCTCGCCCTCGCCCTCTCGGCGGGGACGATGGCCGCCCTCGCCTACGTCGCCGATCTCGCCGAGGCCTTGATCGGAGTCATGGTGGCGATCGCCCTGTTGCCGCCGGCGGTGAACGCGGGAATGCTGCTGGTCTGGGGTGAAGCGGCGCCCGCTTTGGGCTCCGTTCTGCTCCTTTTCGTGAACGCCGCCGCGATTCTATTCGCGAGTTCGGTGACCTTCGCGGTGGCCTTCCGCTGGAGCTTTAAAAAGGTCTTCCTTCCGGCTTTGCTTTGGCTTCTCCTCGCCGGGGGGCTCTACCTCGCTAGAAGGCTTTGATCTCGACCCCGTGGGCGACGAGGGCCTCCCGCACCGCCCGCGCGATCGCGACCGCCTCGGGGTTGTCGCCGTGGACGCAGAGGGTCTCGGCTCGGACCCGGACCCGGCCTCCGTCCAGGGCCTCGATCTCTCCTTCGAGCACCATCTGGACCGCGCGCTCGGCGGCCCGCTTGGGGTCCCGGATCAGCGCCCCCTCCATGCTCCGGGGGGCGAGCCGGCCATCCGAGAGGTAGGCGCGGTCGGGGAAGGCCTCCCGCACGTACCTTGCGCCCACCGCTTGGGCCGCCTCCTCCATCAGGGTGCCGCCGAGAAGGACGAGGGGAACCTCGGGGTCGTAGTCCTTCACCGCTTGGGCGACCGCGCGAGCGAGCTCGGCGTCTTTCAACATCCGGAGGTAGAGGGCGCCGTGGGGCTTGACGTGGTGGAGGGGAACTCCCTCCAGTTTTAAGAAGGCGGAGAGGGCCCCAATCTGATACAGCACGTCGGTGTAGGCCTCTTCCGGGGAAAGGGCGAGGTCCCGCCGGCCGAATCCCACGAGGTCGGGGAATCCTGGGTGGGCGCCCACCGCCACCCCGTGCTTTTTCGCAAGCTGCACCGAGCGAAGCATCACCCGGGGGTCTCCGGCGTGGAAGCCGGTGGCCAGGTTGACCGAGGAGAGCAGGGGGAAGAGCTCCTCGTCGTGACCGAGCTTCCAGCGACCGAAGGATTCCCCGGCGTCGGCGTTCAAAT
>CAYYAB010000154.1:0-3065 GCA_964469895.1 uncultured bacterium
GAGGCTGCGCTTCAGGGCTCGCAGCGGGTCCCAGCGGGTAAAGCTCAGGAGAAACAGGAGGGTGAGCAGCCAGACCGGCTCGGGTCGGCGGAGGACCAGGGCCAAGGCGGTGCCCAAGACCAGGAGCGCCTGGTTGAAACGAAGCTGGCGACGGTCCACCCTCGTCATGGGGGCATTATACCCCTGCTTACAAGAGACGCAAATCCCCTAGCTCCAGGTGTGGTAGACGGCTCCCAGCTGGTACCGGTAGAAGGCGTCCTCGTCTTCGTCCTCGGCGAGCAGGCCGAGGTCCCGGGCCAGGGCGAAGAAGCCGCGGCCCGGTTTTTTGTCGGTGGTGGAGAAGACCACCACGCTGAGCAGAGGCCGGGCGTGGTGGGTTTCGTAGAGGGAGATGAGCTCGAGGAGGCGCCCCAGCTCGCGTGCCATGTGCGGTCCGCGGCGGGGGAGCCCGATCCGCTCGGCGAGGGCACCGTAGGTGGTCGTCCCCCGGGCCATCGCCACCTCGATGAGTGCAAAGTAGGTCGAGAGCGCGCCGGGGTCTTCCCGAAGGCGTTGGGTGATCTCGCGTTTTTTGGGCATTCGGGCACCCCTTCCCGTGATCGCTTCACTATACCCCGGCAATAACCCTGCTAAAATGCGGGGTAATCGTGCCGGAAGACTGTCCGCTCCAGCGCATGCTCGCGCTTCTCGGCGCGGACCCCCCGGACTGGGAGGGGGCCGAGGCCTTGCTGGAGGAAGCGCGGGGGCGGTGTGTCCCGGCGTTACGCGCGCTCCTGGCCCTGGCCCGGGAAGCGGAAGAGGGACGGAAGAAGGCGGAGGAGGTGGCCTTCCGCGACGCGGTGCTCGCGTTCTGGGCGCGGGTGCTTGCCTCAGGGGGCGTTCGGGAGTCCTTCTATGCGGAGGTCCTGGATCTCGCCCGCCGCTTCGTTCCCGGAGCCGAGGCCGGTAGCATCCTCGTCCGGGAGGACGACCGCTTCGTTTTCAAAGCGCTCTGGAATCACCCCGAAGCGCTCTTTTCGCTGACGATCCCGGTTGCCGAGAGCTGGGATGCCCAGGCACCCGGGCCCGGGATTCTCCGACCTCCTCCGGAGGAGCATCTCGCGCTCCGTGCGCTCGGGCGTACCCCCGCGATCGCCGAGGTGCTGAGGGTACCGGTCACGGTGGCCGGCGAGGTCGCCCTTTCCCTGAACCTGGACGCCTTTCGTCCCGGGGCCTTCCGGCCTGAGGACGTCCAGCGCATGGAGCTTTTGGCGACGACGCTGGGGCTTGCCTTCGGTTGGCTGAAAAAAGCCGAAGAAGCCGAGCACCACGCCTACCACGACTTCCTTACCCGGTTGCCCAACGAGCGTTTCTGGCACGAGGTCGGGGGGGAGCTCTTCGCCCGGCTCGAGCCCACGACCGACGTGGCGGTGCTTGCCCTCGATGTGGCCCGGTTACGGGCGGTCAACGAGTCGATGAGCCATGCCGCCGGTGACCGCCTCCTCGTCGAGCTCGCTCGTCGGCTGAAGAAGCATCTCTTCCAGGGCGACCTCCTGGTGCGGATGGCCGGCGACGAGTTTGCCGCGCTTTTGCTTCGATGCGACCGCGAAGGGGCAGAGCGGGCGGTCCGCCGGTTGCTGGCCG
This sequence comes from uncultured bacterium, assembly GCA_964469895.1. Taxonomy (GTDB): domain Bacteria; phylum Deinococcota; class Deinococci; order Deinococcales; family Marinithermaceae; genus WFXV01. Next base: position 1,624 of record CAYYAB010000154.1, read on the forward strand.
CGACCGCGGAGCCCCTGGTGCTCGCGGGGCGAACCCTCAGGCCGCGGGTCGCCTTGGGGGTCGCGGTGGGAAGGGCGGGGGAGACCCAGCTCGAGACCCTCTGGCATCAGGCGGCGCTGGCTCTCCAGCGGGCCAGGGAGGAGGGAAGCGCCTACGCTTTCTTTGATCCCGGTCGGGAAGAGGCCCGCCGGCGCGAGGAGCGCACCCTGTTTGCCCTTGAGGAAGCTCTGGCCGGGGAGGCCCTCGAGGTCCACTTGCAGCCGATCTGGGACCTGGTGGAAAGGCGGTTTTCCCACGCCGAGGCACTGCTCCGCTGGCGGGAGCCCCCCTCGGTCTTCGTGCCGTTGGCGGAGAGCCAGGGGCTCGGCCCCCGGATGGACGCCTACGTGCTCGAGCGGGCGGCCGGCCTCGCCCGCCGCCACCGCATACGGGTCTGGGTGAACCTCTTGCCCTCAAGCCTCGCGGATCCCGCCTTTGCCGAGGCGCTTTTGGGGCTTGGCGAGGAAGCCCGGCTCGGGATCGAGGTGACCGAGTACGCGCTCGTCGAGTCCCGTGCCCGCCGTCACCTCGAGCGCTTCGCCCAGGCCGGCTATCCCCTAGCCCTCGACGACTTTGGCACCGGCTACGCGAGCCTTTCCCTCCTGGTCGAGCTTCCCTTTACCTGGCTCAAGCTCGACCGCAGCCTGATCGCCCACTTCCCCGCGCCCAAGGCCCGGCGGCTGGTGGCAGGGGTGGCGGCGATCGCCCGGGACCTGGGACTCGCGTTGGTGGCCGAAGGGGTGGAGGACCGGTCCCTGCTCGGTGCGCTGGCCGAGCTCGGTTTTCGCTATGCCCAGGGCTACGGCCTGGCCCGACCCGGGATTTACCCGAGCAAGCCCGAGGGGCTCCGTACGGGCCCGGACGCAGGGGCCTGAGTTCGCATGCGTGGAAGGCGCGGTTTCGGTAGGGGCGCGGGCATTCCGCTCAGACGGGGTGAAGGGGCGCTCCCGCTTTGAAGACGGCCTCGACGCGTCGGTATGCCCCCGCAGTGCGGAGCGGGTTTTCCCCGAGCACCGCGAGATCGGCCCAGGCGCCGGGTTGTAGGGTGCCGATCGTCCCCTCCATTCCGAGCGCCCGGGCGGCGTGGACCGTGGCCGCACGGAGCACGTCCTCGAGGGGAACGCCGAGCTCTGCCAGGAGCTTCCCGGCCGCTCCCGTCTCCGCGCGGGGGGGCGCCTCAACGAGGCGATCGAGCTGGTGCGCAAGAACGTCGATCTCGAACTGATCCTGGAGAAGGCGGAGGACCGCTAATCCGGCTCTATAACCGCCTCCCAGGTCACCTCCGCCACCTTGTTGATGATGTTGACGATCGGGCAGTAGCGCTCCATGGACAACTTGATCGCCTTGTCCGCGTTCTCCTTGGGGACGTCCCCCTTGAACCGGTATATGAGGTGAAGCCGGGT
>CAYYAB010000155.1:0-3036 GCA_964469895.1 uncultured bacterium
GCGCCTCGATGCGGCCGTGGGCGTCGAGCTTGAGGTAGAGCTTTTTGGTGTAGTCGCGGACGGTTTCCGGGCTGAGGTCGAGCCGCATCGCGATCTGCTTGGAGGAGAGCCCCTCGGCAAGCAGCCTGAGGACCTCGAGCTCCCGGGCGGTAAGGTCGGGGAGGGGCGGCGGTTCGAACCGCCGCATCCGCCCGTCTTTCAGCGCCTGGAGCACCTCGGCCACCTCAAGGGGGCTCGCTTCCTTGGAGAGGAACGCGTTGGCCCCGGCCTTCGCCGCTTCGACCTGAAGCGCCGGTTCGGTGAAGGTCGTGAGCATCACGATGTGGCCCTCGAAACCCCGGCGCCGGAGCTCGCGGGCGGCTTCGAGGCCGTCCATGTCGGGCATCTTGATGTCGAGGAGGACCGCGTCAATGTTCAGGGTGAGGGCTTTTTCGACGGCCTCGCGGCCGTTTTCGGCTTCGCCCACCACTTTGAACCCTTGGCGCTCGAGCATGGCCTTTAGGCCCACGCGAAATAATGGATGGTCGTCCACAATGAGCAGGCGCATTTCCACCCCCGAATACCCTTAAGCCGAGTTTACCAAATCGTTTCCATCGTCTCGTAGACGGTCTGGGGGTCGTAGTGGGCTTCCAGCCGCAAGCAGGCGCCGCCAAGCGGGCTTTTGCACGCGAGCAAGCGCCCGTGGTGGATCTCCGCTACCCGGCGGGCGATGTAAAGCCCGAGCCCGGCCGAACCCGAGCGAACCCCCTGGTACCGGCTTGAGCGGTAGGGCTTGGAGAGGTTTTCCACGCTGTCGGGGAGTCCGGGTCCGTCGTCGGCGACCTCGACCCAGCCGTCCCCGATGCGGATCAGCACCCGGGAGCGGGCGAAGCGGATGGCGTTGTCGATAAGGTTATCCAGGGCTCGTTCCAGCATGTCGCGGTCCACCTTCGCCCGCCCCTTGCCCTCGACGCGGATCACCACCCGGCGCTGGCTCGCCCGCGGAAGATGGCGGAGGCGAAGGGTTTCCACCAGCTCCCGGAGGTCGGTGGGCTCGGCCTTGGGTTTTAAAGACTCGATCCGGCTCGCGGCGAGGAGGTTCTCAAGGAGGCGGTAGACCCGCTGCATCTCCGCCTCCACCTGGCGGAGGATCTGGAGGCGCCCTTCTTTGCCGATATCGTCCTCTTCCGCGACGTAGTCGAGGGCCCGGATCGCACCCAAAATTGGGGTTTTTAGGTCGTGGGCCAGTGCCGCCACCAAAAGCTCCCGCTCCTCGGCCGCCTGCCTGAGGTGCTCGAGCAGCTCCTCGAACCGCTCCCGGAGGATCGCCACCTCGCGGGGGAGGGGTTGTTCGTGGGGAGGGAGGTATAGATCGCCGATGGAGCGCTGGCTCACCTTGAGGTAGCGCATGTCGCGTTCGAGGGCGTCCAGGGGAGCGAGGATCCGGCGCGAAAGCGTATAGCCCACGCCGATCGCAATGAGTAGGGTAAAGCTGAGCGTGCCCGCCACGGGCAGGGCGAGCTCCGACCGGGCTCCCGGGGCCATGAACCAAAGTGCGGCCGTCACCGCCGCGATGGGGGTGAAGGCGAGGGCAGCGACGGTGACCGCGAGCTGCGCCCTCAGGCTGCCGCGGGCGTTAGGCGGCGGCTTCGCTGGCTTCCTGCGCGTGGGCGATGGCCTTTTCGGTCTCGAGGTCGAAGGCATGCAACCGGTCCCGGTTCACTACCAGCTCGACCTTCTCCCCGACCTTGACGGGGATGTGTCCTTCCAGGCGAGCGGTGACGAGCACTCCGTCCACGTTGACGTGGATCTCGGTGTCGGCGCCCAGAGGCTCGACGATCTCCACCTCGCCGACCAATGTGTTTTCCTCGTGCTCGACGGTGTGGTAGCCCTTGAGCTCGAGGTGTTCGGGCCGGACCCCGAGCCAGACCCGCTTGCCGACGTAGCCTCCTTCTTTGAGCTCTTTGGCCATCTTGGCGTTGGCCCGGATCCGAACTCCTTCCCGTACCAGGTAGATCTCGCCTCCTTCCTCCACCACGTGCACCTCGATGAAGTTCATCGAGGGGCTGCCGATGAAGCCGGCGACGAACTTGTTCACCGGGAAGTCGTAAAGGTTTAAGGGCGTATCGATCTGCTGGATCTCCCCATCCTTCATCACCACGATCCGCTCTCCCATGGTCATCGCTTCGATCTGGTCGTGGGTGACGTAGATCGTGGTGACCCCGAGGCGGCGGTGGAGTTTGGAGATCTCCGCCCGCATCTCGACCCGCAGTTTGGCGTCCAGGTTGGAAAGGGGCTCGTCCATCAAAAAGACCTGGGGTTCGCGGACGATCGCCCGTCCGAGCGCGACCCGCTGGCGCTGACCGCCAGAGAGCTCGCGGGGCTTCCTCTTCAGCAGGTGTTCGATCTTCAGGATCTTGGCGGCTTCCTTGACCCGGCGGTCGATCTCGTCCCGAGGGACCTTGCGGAGGCGGAGGCCGAAGGCCATGTTGTCGTAGACGTTCATGTGGGGGTAGAGGGCGTAGTTTTGGAAGACCATCGCGATGTCCCGGTCTTTGGGGGGAACATCGTTCACCAGTCGGTCACCGATGTAGATGTTGCCCTCACTCACCTCTTCGAGCCCCGCGATCATACGCAGGGTGGTGGTCTTGCCGCAGCCCGATGGGCCGACGAAGACCACGAACTCGCCGTCCTTGGTCTCGAGGTTGAAGTCCTTTACGGCGACGACCTTGCCAAAACGCTTCCAGACGTGCTCGAGCTTGACCTTAGCCATGTCCACCTCCTTCTCCCACGCTCTGAGCCCTTTGGCCCATCGGGGAGGGACGGGAAAGAGACCCTCTGGTCTCGAGGTTATTGTAAAGCGCGGGAAGGCAACTCGGGGGTTTCGGCGAGAAAACGACCCCGGGGAGATCTTCCCCGGGGTCTTTGCGCTGCGGCGTGGCTAGAGCCGCACCGTCACCCTTGCTCCCTCGTCGAAGAGGTGAATCGAGTCGATGAATCGTACCACCCGGGTGGCGTAGCCCATGGCCAGCGAGTGGGTGCGGGCGCCGCCACCGA
>CAYYAB010000156.1:0-3029 GCA_964469895.1 uncultured bacterium
CTCCGGTGCTCACCATGGTGCTCCTTTTCTTCTACCCGATCTTCTTCTACCTGCCCGCCTGGTTCTACCTCGGCTACTGGGCGCTTTTGCAGTTCATCGAGGCGCTCATGGGCGTTCCCGGCATTGCGTTTTGGGCCCACCTTGGGGGTTTCGCTTTCGGGGTTTTTGCCGTCCGTTGGTTTTTACCGACAGGCCCTCGCTGGATTCGCTGGTAACCTAAAGGGAAGATGGCCCTGGACGAACAGCTCGTCCGCTACGCCCGCGACCTCGCTCGGGTCTACGCCGCCCAGGAAGAAACCGAAGCGGCCTGGGAGGATGCACTCGTGCGCCTTCTGGAACACCGCTTCCCTGAGCTCGAGGGCCATCACCGCCGGATTGCCTACTGGGTGGACCACCTGAACCGCGCCCTGGGTGAACCCCTGCCTCGCCGAACGCTCTTTCGCGCCGCCCGGCTCCACGACATCGGGCTCCTCGCGCTTTCTGACGCGACCGTCTTGGCCTGGACCCAGGCGGTGGCTGAAGGACGGAAGCCCGAGGTAGCTGTGCGGCAGGCCTTCCTGGCCCACGCTCCGCTCGGGGCCGAAGCCCTTGCTGCACTCCCCGGCTTCGCCGAAGGCGCGCTCTGGGTACGTCACCACCACGAAGCCTGGAACGGGGAGGGCGGTCCCGAGGGCCTCGCGGGAGAGGCCATCCCCCTTGGGTCCCGGGTGCTGGCGGTGGCCGAGGCCTTCGACTGCCAGACTTACCTACAAAAGCGGCTCTCCGTCCCCGCTGCCCGCGAACGCCTCGCCGCCCTTGCCGGGGAACGGCTCGACCCCGCGTTGGTCGCCGCCTTCCTCGAGCTCCCTCTGGAATCCCTCTTCGAAAACCTGATCTGGCTGGAGGCCCATGAAAGTCCTGGTGATTGAGGACGAACCCCTCATGGAGGAGCTCCTCAAAGCCACCTTCGAGCCGCTCGGCCACCAGGTGGTGGCCAGCCGCAGTGGCGACCGGATCGAGGAACTCCTCGCCGAACACGATCCCGACGTAGTGGTGCTCGACGTGTTGCTCTTTGGCAGCGAGCACGACGGCTTCGAGGTCTGCCGGCGGATCAAAGTTTCGCCTTACCGGGATACCTTTGTCGTCTTGCTCACCGCCCTCGACGACGACGAAAGCCGCAAGAAGGGACAGGCGGCCGGAGCCGACGCCTACCTTACGAAGCCGTTTAGCCCCCTCGAGCTCCTTCGCCTGGCGGAGAACCGGCGCGGGGCGCCCTAGGCAGCTCAATAAAGAAAACCTGCCGGCCCTCCCGGGCCTCGAACCCGGCCCGTCCCCCGTGGGCGGCAGCCACCTCCCGCACCAGCGAGAGCCCGAGCCCCCAGCCCTCGACCCCTTTGTGCTCGGGGAGCCGGGCGAAGGGCGCAAAAAGCCGGTCGGCGGTCTCGGGGTCGAGCCGCCCCGCGCTCTCCACCTCAAACCGGACCGCGTCATGCCCTGCTCGGAGCTTGAGCGCCACCTCGCCCTTTCCATACTTGGCGGCGTTCTCCAGGAGGTTCAAGACCGCGTGGGCGATCCGGTTCTTATCCACCTCGGCGACCACCGGGCCCTCCGGCAGCTCGGAGCGGAAGGAAACCCGGGGATGGGCGCCCCGGGCCACTTCCAGCACCCCCCGGGCCACCGCCACCAGGTCGGTGGGCTCGGGCTCGGCCCCGATTCCGGCGCCGGTCTCGAGGCGGTGTAGGTCGAGGAAGGTAGAAAGCGCCGCCCGCATCCGCTCGCTGGCCACCGCGAGGCTTTTCAGGTGCCGGCGCCGGGCGTTTTCGTCCTCGGCCCGGGCGGCGAGCTCGGCGAAACCCGCCACCGCGGCCAGGGGAGTGCGGAGCTCGTGGGCCACCAGCCCCAAAAGCCTCGACTTAAACCGGGTCTCGTTCTCCAGCGCCTGGATCTCCGCCGCTTGCGCAAGGCGCAGGCGCTCGAGCAGGTAGAGGATCAGGGCGGCGGTGAAAAATAAAAGCCCAAGCCCGAGGAGGAGGTTCCGCTGGTAGATCGCGAGCTGGGCCTTGATCTCGGCCCGGAGCCAGTTCGAGTGCTCCACCGCCTCGACCTGAACGGGGAAGACCCGCTCCGCCCACTTGGCGTACTCGTCACAGGTCATAGGGCGACGAAGCGCCCTCAAGAGCGCCTCGAGCCGCTCCTTTGACTCCATCGAGAGGTTGGCGTAGGAGACGCTTTCCATCGCCAGCCGGACCCGGTTTTCCACCTCCCGAAGGGTTTCCCCCTCGAGGGCGCCCTGGTAGCAAGCCACCGCCGCCCGATAAAGGGCACGGACCACCTGGCTGTACTGGTAGGCGGTGTCCGCCTGCTCAGCCTCGAGAATCGCCCGATGGACGCGGAAAAGCGTGGAGAGCCCAAAGAGCCCGTAAGCCGCGAGCAAAAAAAGCAAAAGCCCGCTAGCCCAAAACGCCCACCGGGAGCTCAAGGGTGAATCACGATGCGGTGAAGTTTCCACACCCAGTAGGCATTGTACGCGACCGGGTCGGGCTTTAGGCGTTTATAGGGGAAGACGATCCGCACCGGACCGTAGCGCTCGGGCAAGGGGTAGCCGTTTCGATATAAGGCGAGCATCGGTTGATATGGAGCGATCCGCCGCCATTCTACCGCAATCTGATAGCCATCCAGGGCAAAAAACTTGACCCGCCGGGGCTCGGGGTAGCCGAGTTCCGAAAAGAGCTGCTCCAGCCAAATCCCTTGAAAGACGCCCACCGTGCCCTTTTTTTCCTCGGGGTGAAAGACGGTCTTGAGCTCGACCCAGGTGAGCTTCCGGAGGGCGGCCTCATCGAGTGGGTAGCGTCCCTTCGGGGTCTCGACCAGGAGAAGGACCGGACCTTTGGGCTCGGGGACCCGGCCGTGCCAGCTGCCCCGCTGGATCACGCGGTAATCGGAGCGGGAACAAGCACCTAAAAGCACCGAGAGCAGAAGAAGCAAAGGGCCGAAGCGCACGGCGTTTTCATTATACGCCCCGTCAAGGAAGAAGTTATCTCATAAAAGTT
>CAYYAB010000157.1:0-3029 GCA_964469895.1 uncultured bacterium
AACTTTTATGAGATAACTTCTTCCTTGACGGGGCGTATAATGAAAACGCCGTGCGGATCGGCCCTTTGCTTCTTTTGCTCACGGTGCTCCTGGGTGCTTGTTCCCGTTCCGATTACCGCGTGATCCAGCGGGGCAGCTGGAACGGGCGGGTCCCCGCGCCCCAGGGTCCGGTCCTGCTCGTCGTGGAAACCCCCAAAGGCCTTTTCTCCCTCGACGAGAGCGCGCTTCGCAAGCTCACCTGGGTCGAGCTCAAGACCGTCTTCCACCCCGAGGAGAAGAAGGGCACGGTCGGGGTCTTCCGGGGAGTGTGGCTTTCGCAGCTTTTCGCGGAGCTCGGCTACCCGGGTCCCAAGAAGGTGCGGTTTGCGGCGCTGGATGGGTACCAGATCGCGGTGGAGTGGCGTCGGATCGCCCCTTACGAGCCGATGCTCGCACTCTACCGCGACGGCCGCCCCCTGCCCGAGCGGTACGGGCCGGTTCGGATCGTTTTCCCCTATCGACGCCTAAAGCCCGATCCGGTTGCGTACAATGCCTACTGGGTGTGGAAGCTTCACCGCATCGCCGTTCATCCTTGAGGCCCCGGATTGCCCTTTGGGTAAGCTGGTTGTTGCTCGCTTTGCTGGCGGCCTACGGGATTTTCGGACTCTCCACGCTTTCCCGCGTGCACCGCGCGATCCTCGAGGCGGAACGGGCCGATACCGCTTACCAGTACAGCCAGGTGATCCGCACCTTGTACCGGGCGGCGGTTTCCTGTTACCAGGGACGCCTTGACCGGACGATCCTGGAAGAGGTGAGACAGCGGGTGGTCCTGGCGATCGGGAGCCTCACCTTCGCCGATCTCTCGGAGGAATCCCGCGCCCGGCTTAAGGAGCTTTTGTCGGTGCTGGACCAGGATCTGCGTTGTTCCGATTATGCCGGCTGGGCGGAGCGGGTTTTCCCGGTGCAGGTGGAAGCGGTGGAGCATTCGAACTGGCTCCGCGCCGAGATCAAGGCCCAGCTCCGCGGCTACCAGCGGAGCCTTCTCCTCGGGCTCGGCCTTTTGTTTTTTGCTGCCGCTTTGATCCTCTACCTGCTCGAGCGCCTTCGCCTCGCCCAAGCGGCGGAGATCCAAGCGCTAGAAAACGAGAGCCGGTTCAAATCCCGGCTGCTCGGCCTCGTAGCCCATGAGCTCCGCACACCCCTGGCCGCGGTGGCGGGGTTTGCCGAGCTCGCCGCTCGAGCCCAGGACGAGGCCAGCCGCGAGCGCCATCTGCGGAGCCTTTCCGTGGCCAGCGAGCGAATGCGGGCGGCGCTTTCCACCTTCCTCGACCTGCACCGTCTCGAGACCGGCGCCGGAATCGGGGCCGAACCCCAGCCCACCGACCTGGTGGCGGTGGCCCGGGAAGTCCTGGAGATAGCCCGGGGCGCCCATCCCGGGGTGACCTTTTCCAGCGCGTTGCCGGAAGGGCCCATCGTGGTAGAGGTGGATCAAAACCGGGTAGCCCACGCGGTCCTGAACCTTTTGGAAAACGCCGCCAAGTACGGGGACGGCGAGGTGGTGTTCAGGCTCCAGGCGGGGGAGCAATCGGTTCGGTTCGAGGTGGAGAGCGTGGGTAGGCTGGATCCTGAGGTGGCGGACCGGCTCTTCGCTCCCTTCGCCCGGCTTCCCGAGCACAAAGGGGTGGAAGGGTGGGGGCTCGGCCTCTCGCTGGTGCGGGAGGTGGCCGCCGCCCACGGGGGGCGGGCCGGGTTCGAGACCCGGCAAGGCCGGCTGATCTTCTTCATCGAGCTTCCTAGGGTGCTCCGCGACGGTTCTCCGCCAGGCGAAGGAGCTCGAGGGGGCTGAACGGCTTCGTAAGGTAAGCGTCGGCTCCGGCCGCCTGTCCTTTCTTGCGGCTTTCGTCGTCGTCGAGGGCGGTGAGCAGGACGACGAAGGTGTCCCGGTAGGGAGAGGCCTTGATCCGCCGGCAGACCTCGAAGCCGTCGTGTGCGCTGCCAAAGAGCAGGACGTCGAGCACCACCACGTCGGGATCGTGCTCGGCGAGGAGCTCCTCGATCCGGTCGCCACTGCGGCTTGCCACCACCTGGTGGCCGAGCGGTTCGAAGGTGGCCTTGAGGAGCTCCTCCATCAGCGGTTCGTCCTCAACGACCAGGATCTTCATGCGCCTCCAACCAGATCAGGTTCTCGAAGAGGGATTCCAGGGGAAGTTCAAGAAATGCTGCGACCAGCACAGGGTCCAGCCGCTCTCCCGCGAGCGTTGCGAGGCGCTCCCGGGCGGCGGGGACGGAAAGCCGCTTTTGCAGGTAGGTCTGGTGGTCAAAAACCTCCGCCACCGCCAGCACCCGGGATCCCAGCGGAATCGCCTCGCCCGCGAGGCCCTCGGGCCCGCCCTCGCCGTTCCAGGCTTCGTGGTGGTGGCGGATCCAGACCGCCCCCTCGGTGAAGCCGGGAAGGGTGGCGAGGGCCTCGGCTCCGAGCGGGGCGTGGGCCAGGAAGGCCTCGCGTACCTCCGTTCCGGGCGCCCGATCCTCGGCCAGTGCTCGAGCCCAGGCCTGGACGGTGGCGTCAGCGAGGGCGAGGAGCCCGATGTCGTGGAGCCGGGCGGCGCGCAGAAGCGCCCGGCGGGGCAGGGGTTCGCCCAGGGCGCGGTTCAGGTGGTCCGCCCAGTAGGCGACCCGGCGGTGGTGGCCCTTAAGCAGGGGGAAGCGGCGCTCTAAAAGGTGCACGAACGCCTCTTCCCAGGCGGCCTCGGCCTCTTCCCGGGCGGCGTAGACCTGCGCCAGGTCGCGGGCGTAGCGGACGAGCTGTTCGTCCAGGGCCATCTTGCCTTCAGGTTACCAGCGAATCCAGCGAGGACCCGTCGGTAAAAACCAACGAACCGAGAAGACGCCAAAAACGAAGCCACCTAAGTGGGCCCAAAACGCGATGCCGGGAACGCCCATGAGCGCCTGGATGAACTGCAAAAGCGCCCAGTAGCCGAGGTAAAACCAGGCCGGCAGGTAGAAGAAGATCGGGTAGAAGAAAAGGAGCACCATGGTGAGCACCGGAG
>CAYYAB010000158.1:0-2984 GCA_964469895.1 uncultured bacterium
GGTCGGGGGCTTTCTTCAGCACCAGGCCGGCGGGATCGACGTCGAACATGCGCCGCGTAGGCGCCTCCTTGTACTCGCGGACCTCGGGCTTCGTCCTCATACGCCGGTAGTCTACCGGGTTTCGTGCGCGCGGTCGCAAGCGCCGAGGCGCTGCTGCTTCGTCCAGTGAACCCGGTCGGCGAGGAGCAGCCCCTCGAGCAGCCAGAGCCCGGGCCGTGGCGGGCGCAGGCCGGGCGCGAGCTCGTCCGGAAGGCCCTGCCAGCCCTTCTTCCCAAAGCAGGCGAGGAGGCGTACGCGCGGGGATTCGTTCGCCGCCTGGACCCTCCAGGCCCGTCCGTTTACAAACCAGATCCGGGTCCAGCCTTCGGGGCCCGGGCCCTCGTAGTAAGCCCAGGTCCGGGGGAAGAGCACGTGTAGCTCCCTGACCCGTATGCGGCCGTCCTCGACCCGACCCTCGACCTCGACGCGCATCCCCGGCGCGAGGAATTCGAATAGCGGCAGGTCGCCCACGAGCCGGCGATCGCCCACCACCACGACCGGCCGGGTCAGCTGCACCTGCCCGTAATAGGCGTAATCCTCGTCGTAGTGCTCCTCCTCATCTTCCTCCTCGTCGTGCTCCGGCTGGTCGTCGGACGCTTCCTCCTCGTCGTGCCCGGGCTCGCCGTCGGAGGAGCGCCGATCCTCCTCCTCGTCGCGCTCCGGCTGGTCGTCGGATTCTTCCTCCTCGTCGTGCCCGGGCTCGTCGTCCTCGCTACTCGTCCGCCCCTGGTGGAGCGCGAGACCCTGTGTCCGTTCGCTGCTGCCCGCCAGGGCGGTCCCGGTGGGCGGGAGCGTAATCAGGTAGAGCAGGATCACAAGCAGCCACCTAGCCATCGCTTACCTCCGCCCGATCGAGATCGAAGCGGGCCACCAGTCCGGGATTGCCGTTGCTCAGGGTCAGCTGACCGCCCATGGCCCGGATCGCCTGGGCCGAAAGGGCGAGCCCCAGGCCGAGCCCCGAGCGGGCGCCCAGGCGGAAGAACGGTTGCGTGAGTTTGGGCAGGAGTTCCGGAGCTACGCCGGGTCCCTCGTCGCGGACCTCCACCACCACCTTTTCTCCCTCCTCCGTGGCGGATACCCGGATCCGACCGGCTCCGTGCTTGAGTGCGTTAAGAAGCAGATTTTCCAGGACCCTCTGGAAAAGCTCGGGATCCGCCATTACCCAGGGCCCCTCCTTGGGGAGTTCGATGGTGATCCGGTCCCGCTCCGGTTCGGGGACCCCGCGCAACGAGGTTTCGACGAGGGGGCCGAGGGGCAGGGGCTCGAGCTCCGCCCGGGGTGTCCGGGCCAGGTGCAATAGCCCCTCCAGGATCGTGTGCATCCGTCCGAGCGCCTTGCGGGCCTCGGCGATCGCCTCCTCCTTGGGGACCACACCCAGGTCGAGCGCGTCGAGCTGCGCCTGGAGGGTGGCGAGGGGGTTTCGAAGCTCGTGGGACGCGTAGCGGGTGAAGGCGCGCTCGCGCTCGAACGCCTCCTTGAGCGTGCGCGCCATACGGTTGAAGCTTCGCGTGAGGGTGGCGAGTTCGTCTCGTCCCCGGGGTTCGGGAAGCGGATCCGGGAACTCGACCCGGGAGAGCTTTTCCACCCCGCGCGCAAGCCGATCGAGGGGACGGAGCAAGCGGTGGGCAAGGAAGAAGCCGAGCAGCGCCGCCAGCGCGGCCGCGAGCGGCAGGGTTAGAAGGCCGCTTCGCAGCTGGCGGGAAAGCGCCCGGCGGTACTCGCCCACGTTGAGGTAGAGCTCGAGCACGTAGCCTTCCCCGATTGCGACCCGGGTGCGGGCCCAATCGCCGTCGGGTCGTTGGGGTACGGTCCCCGCCTCGAGGTAGATCCGGCCCTCCTTGAGGACCCGGAAGCCCAAGGTATACCCGGACCCGATCCAGGGCCAGTCCTCCCCCGAAAGACGGGGCTTGCCCCCCTCCAGGCGAACGCTCTGGGCGGCGGCAAGACTCCAACGCCTTAGTTCGAGCTGTATCTCGTTCTCGATCGCCTGACGAAAGTCGAGGTATCCGACGAGGAAGTGAAGCCCCGCCGCAAGAATCGCCACCAGGGCGGTGCCCAATGCGAGCTTCCAGCGCAGGCTCATGGCACCCCCAGGCGGTAGCCGCCGGGCACGGTGGCGATCACCGCGGGCCCCAGTTTCTGCCGGAGCCGGTGGACGTAGACCCGTACGATGCGCAGGCCGGACTCGGAGCCGGGAAAGAGGCGTTCGAGGAGCTCCTCGGGGGTGAAGACGCGGTCGGGATTGAGGGCGAAGAGCTCGAGCAGGGCGAACTCTCGCCCGGTGATCGCAACTTCGCGCCCCTGCCAGAAGACCTTACGGGCGGCCAGGTCCACCACGAGTGGACCGCGATCGATAAGGCTCTTCTTGACCTGCGCCCCCCGGCGGAGGAGGGCCCGGATCCGGGCGGCGTACTCCTCGAGCTCAAAGGGCTTGACCAGGTAGTCGTCGCCGCCGAGGTCCAACCCCCGCACGCGGTCGTCCACCGCGTCGCGGGCGGTGACGAAGAGGATGGGGCCCTGGTACCCCGCAGCCCGGAGCTCCTCGGCGAAGCGGAAGCCCGCCTCCTCCCCTTCGGGGAGCATGACGTCGAGGGAGACGAGGTCGGGTTCAGCCTCCACGAAGGCGTCCCAGGCCTCGTCCAGGGAAGCGGCCTCCTGGACTTCGTAACCTTGATGGCGTAGCATCGCCGCCAGGGGCTTCCGGAGCCCGTCCTCGTCCTCGACCAGGAGCACGCGCATCGAGCACCAGGTTACTCCCCGGAGGTTAATCGGGCGTAAAACGGGACGGGCTCAGCCCTGGCCGCGGGCGAGCGTCGCCAGCGCGCCGAGCAGGGCGGTGCCGGAAAGACCCAGGGGGGCTAGGGGAGGGGGTGCTTCCTCCTCCTCGTCGTATTCGTAGGCGTATTCGGCCCTTTCCTCGGCGCCCTCGCGCAGGTGCACGAGGG
>CAYYAB010000159.1:0-2958 GCA_964469895.1 uncultured bacterium
GGCTCCCCCCTTTTGATCCGGTCGCGAAGGGCCAGGACGTTCTCGGCGTAGCGGCGGCTGTCACACCACCATAGGCAAGAAGCGAGCACCGGCCCGGGGCTCCGCCTTAGATCGAGGACGAAAATGCCCGAAAAGCCCGTCAGAAAAATCCCACGTTTCCCGACTTCACCCCGGATAGTATGGGTCCGATGGAGGCCCTCGGTCCCGTCCTCGCCCAGCTCGGCTTCGGCGGCGTCGCCGGGTGGATCAGCGGCTACACGCTGAAGAAGATCGGGAAGCTGCTTGCCCTGGTCCTCGGTTTCCTCTTCATCAGCGTGCAGCTTCTCGCCTACGCCGGCTACCTCGAGGTCAACTGGACCCGCATCCAGCATGACGTCGAGCCCCTCTTCAAGCAGGAGAGCCTGAAGGGCTTCTGGCAAAAACTCCTCGAGATCCTGACCTATAACCTCCCCTTTGCCTCGGGGTTCGCCGCTGGACTGGTGCTGGGATTTCGGCGGGGCTGAAGTAAACAGGGGGGCGGCGTTCTCCGCCGCCCCGCCACCGATCCAACCCTTAGCGCACCACCAGGTTCAAAAGCTTCTTCGGCACGTAGATCTCTTTGACGACCGCCTTGCCGTCTAGGAAGCGGCGGACGTTCGGGTGTTCCTTGGCGAGGCGCTTGACCTCGTCCTCGGGGGTGTCGGCGGGGACGGTGATCCGGCCGCGGACCTTGCCGTTTACCTGAACGACGATCTCGACCTCTTCCTCTTTGAGCGCCTCCTCGTCGAGCTCGGGCCAGCCGGCGAGGAATACCGAGTGCTCCTCGAAGCGGTGCCAAAGCTCCTCGGCGAGGTGGGGGGCAAAGGGCGCCAGCAGACGGAGGTAGTCTTTGAGAGCGCGCTTATACACCGGGGAGACCGGAGCCTTCTTGCGGTAGTCGTAGAGCGCGTTCAAAAGCTCCATCAGCGCGGCGATCGCGGTGTTGAAGCGGAAGCCCTGGGTATCCTCGGTGACCTTCTTGATCGCGCGGTGAAGCGCCCGCCAAAGCGCCTTCTCCTCGCCGGAGAGGGCGGCGGGGTCAAAGGTCTCGGGGGTCTTTTCGAGCTCCGACCTGTCCTCCTCGAAGCGACGCCAGATGCGGTTCAAAAACCGCCAGGCCCCCGAGACCCCCTCCTCGGTCCAGACCATGTCGGCCTCGGGCGGCGCGGCGAAGAGGATGGTGATGCGGGCGATGTCGGCCCCCTGCTCGCGGACGAAGGGGCCCACCATGACCCCGTTGCCGAGGGACTTCGACATCACCGCCGGCTTCCAAAGGTGCGTCCGGCCGTCCTCGCCCTCCCTGAGCTCGGCCCCCATCTTCTTGAGCTCCTCCAAGGTGAGTTCGTTCTGCTCGAGCTCCAGGCGAATCCGGGTCTCCTCGGGCAGCCGGACGATGTCCCCCTCGACCTCGACGGGACCGAAGTCGGTCCAACCGAGCACCATTCCCTGGGTAAAGAGCCCCTCGAAGGGCTCGTCGACCGCCACCAGCCCCATGTCGTGGAGCACCTTGGTGAAAAAGCGCGAGTAGAGCAGGTGGAGGACGGCGTGCTCGATCCCCCCGATGTACTGATCCACCGGCATCCAGAAGTCGGCCTTCTCGCGGTCGAAGGGGGCGGCGTCGTTCTTGGGGTCGGCGTAGCGAAGGTAGTACCAGGAGGAGTCGACGAAGGTGTCCATGGTGTCGGGGTCGCGCCGGGCGGGGCGGCCGCACTTCGGGCAGGTGGTCTCGATGAACTCGGGGTGGGCCTCCAGGGGGCTCTTCCCCTTGGGGCGGATTTCCTCGACGTCCTGGATCTCGGGGAGCTTGACCGGGAGCTCTTCGAGGGGCACCGGCACCACGCCGCAGTGCTCGCAGTGGACCATGGGGATCGGGGTGCCCCAGTAGCGCTGGCGGCTGATCAGCCAGTCGCGGAGGCGGTAGTTCACCGCCTTTTTGCCAAGGCCCCTCTCCTCCAGCCAGGCGGTGACCCGGGCCTTGCCCTCCTCGCTCGGGGTGCCGTCGAAGGGTCCCGAGTTCACCATCACCCCGGGCTCTTCAAAGGCTTCCTCCAAGGGCTCTTTGAGCTCGCCGTCCTTGGGCTTGATGACCGGGCGGATCTCAAGGCCGTACTTCTTCGCGAACTCGAAGTCCCGCTGGTCGTGGGCGGGCACCGCCATGATCGCGCCGGTGCCGTAACCCATGAGCACGTAGTCGGCGACGTAGATCGGGATCTGCTCCCCGGTGGCGGGGTTTTTCGCGTAGGCCCCGGTGAACACGCCGGTCTTCTCCCGGCCCTCGGCCTGGCGCTCGACCTCGGTCTTTTGCTTCGCGGCCTCGAGGTAGGCCCGGACCTCCGCAACCCGGTCCGGGGTCGCGAGGTGGAGGGCGAGCGGGTGTTCGGGGGCGATCACCATGAAGGTGGCGCCGAAGAGGGTGTCGGGGCGGGTGGTGAAGACCTTGAGGACCTCCCCGGGATGGCCCTCGATCGGGAACGCGATCTCGGCGCCCTCGCTTTTCCCGATCCAGGCCCGCTGCATCGCCTTGACCTTCTCCGGCCAGCGCTCGAGCTTATCGAGATCACGGAGGAGCCGGTCGGCGTAGGCGGTGATCTTGAGGAACCACTGCTTTAGCTTTTTCTTTTCAACCAGGGTGTCCTCGTGCCGCCAGCAGCGGCCGTCGATCACCTGCTCGTTGGCGAGCACGGTCTGGCACTTGGGGCACCAGTTCACCTCGGCCTCGGCGCGGTAGGCGAGGCCGCGCTCGTACATCTTGATGAAGAACCACTGGTTCCACTTGTAGTACTCGGGCTCGCAGGTGGTGACCTCGCGGTCCCAGTCGTAGAGGATCCCCATTAAGTGCAGGGATTCCTTGGCCCGCTCGATGTTCTGGTAGGTCCACTCCCGGGGGTGGAGGCCGAACTTGAGGGCGGCGTTCTCGGCCGGCAGGCCGAAGGCGTCCCA
>CAYYAB010000160.1:0-2919 GCA_964469895.1 uncultured bacterium
TTTGCATGCAGGCGGACCTCGAGCGCCTCGACTTCGGCCCGGTGAAGCGCGCCCTCGCCGAGCGGGCCCAGACCGCCCTCGGCGAGGAACGGGCGCTTGCCCTCACCCCCTTGCGCCAGGAAGAGGCCGAGGCCCGCCACGCCCGGATCGAGGAGGCCTTCTTCTATCCCTTAAAACTCGGCGGGGTGAGCGACCTAAGGCCGCTCCTCCAAAGGGCGCGGCGGGGGGAGGCGCTCACAGGCCCCGAGCTCCTCGCCGCCGCCGGCACGCTGGAGCGGGCGATGGAGCTCAAGGAGGGGCTTTTTGGCACCGAGCTCGAGGCGCTAAAAGCGCTCGCCGCCGGAATCGGCGACCACCGGGGCTTCGTGCGGGCGGTGGGGAGCGCCCTCAATGAAGAGGGCGAGGTCCGGGACGAGGCCTCGGAGAGGCTGAAAAAGCTCCGCGGCCGCATCCGGCCTTTGAAGCGGCGGATCCAGGAGCGGGTCTACCAGCTCCTGGAGCGCCACGCCGAGGACCTCTCCGACCGCTTCGTCACCCTAAGGCGCGGCCGCTACGTGCTCCCGGTGAAGGCCGAGCGGGTCCACCGGGTGCCGGGGGTGGTGCTCGACCGCTCGAGCTCCGGGGCGACCTTCTTCGTCGAGCCGCTCTCGGTGGTCCCCCTGAACAACGAGCTCGCGCGGCTTTTGCTGGAGGAGGAGGCCGAGGTGAAGCGCATCCTCGGCGAGCTCACCGCGAGGCTCGCCTCCGACCCCGGGGTGGACGCCACCCTCGAGGCCCTCGCCGAGCTCGACCTCGTCGAGGCCGCCCGCCGGCTCGCCGAGGACTGGAAGCTTTCCCGCCCCCGCTTCGGCCCGCCCGGGCGCTACGCGCTCAAAGCCGCCTTCCACCCGCTGATCCCGGACCCGGTGAAAAACGACCTGGCCCTCGACGAGCGGCAAAAGCTCCTGCTCGTCTCCGGGCCGAACATGGGGGGGAAGACCGCGCTTTTAAAGACCCTCGGCCTCGTCCAGGCGATGGCCCAGTCAGGGCTTTTCGTCGCCGCCGAGGCCGCCGAGATCCCCTTCGTGCGGGCGATCCTCACCGATATCGGCGACGAGCAGGACATCCTCGCCGACCTCTCCACCTTTGCGAGCCATCTAAAGCGCCTGAAGACGATCCTCGAGGAGGCGGGGCCGGACGCCCTCGTCCTGGTGGACGAGCTCGGCACCGGGACCGACCCCGAGGAGGGGGCGGCGCTGGGGCAGGCGGTGCTCGAAGAGCTTCTGAAGAAGGACGCCCGGGGCATCGTCACCACCCACCTCGCGCCCCTGAAGGCCTTCGCCGCCGAGGCGGAAGGGATCGAGAACGCCAGCATGGCCTTCGACCTCGAGCGCTTCGCCCCCACCTACCGCCTCCTCCTCGGGGTGCCGGGGCGGAGCTACGCCTTCGCCATCGCCGAGCGCCTGGGCTTCCCCGAGGGGCCCCTGGCGCGGGCCCGGGCCCTCTTGGGCGAGGGCGCCCGCACGGCCGAGGCGCTCCTTGCCCGGCTGGAAGAGGAAAAGCGGGCCCTTGGGGAGGAGCTCAGAAAGGCCGAGGCCGAGCGCAAGCAGGCGGAGCGCGCGCGCAAGGAGCTCGAGGCGCGCCTGGCGGCGATCGAGGCCGAGCGGCAGAGGGTGCTCGAGGCGGCCCGGGCCGAGGCCGACCGGTTGCTTCTTGAGGCCGAGCGCCAGATCAAGCGGGCGAAGGAGCGGGCGAGGACCGAGCCCGGCAAGAAGGACGCCCTGCGCCAGATCCTCGAGATGCGCCGCGCCGTCCGCCCCGAGGCCAGGCCCAACCCCTACCCCGGGCTCAAGCCGGGCACGCGGGTCGAGGTGCCCGACTACCGGGCGAAGGGGAAGGTGCTCGAGCTCCGGGGCGACCTCGCCCTGGTCCAGATCGGCCCCCTCAAGGTCGAGGTCCCCGTGGCCCGCTTGAAGCCCCGGGACGAGGGCGCTCCCCGCCCCACCGAGGCGGTGGTGGTGAAGTCGGGATTCGAGCCCGAGCTGAACCTCCGCGGCCTCACCCAGGCCGAGGCCCTCCTCGCCCTCGAGGAGTTTTTGACCGAGGCCTACGCCCTCAAGGAGACCCCCGTGCGCATCCTCCACGGCAAGGGCACCGGCGCGCTCCGCACCGCCGTCCGCCAGGCCTTAAAGCGCGACAAGCGGGTGGCGCGCTTCCACGACGCCATGCCCTTCGAAGGCGGCCACGGGGTCACCGTCGTCCATCTTCGCGTTTAGGAAACTTGAGCTTTCCGGTATAATATCCCCGGAGGCAGCCATGACCCACGAGGAACTCTTCAAAAAAGCCCTGGAGGACGTGAAAAAGTACGACCCGAACCCGGACGAGGAGCTGCTTCGGGAGCTCGTCGCGATCTACGCCATCGTCTTCCGCAACGCCGACAGCGCCTACGTCGCCTGCGGGCAGAGGGATGAGCTCGAGCGGGTGAAGAAGAACTTCCTTTTGAACAAGCTCCACGTCGACCTCTCCGACGAGGAGATGGACCGGCTGCTCAAGGAGGTCTGCGAGGAGATCAAGGGCAAGAAACTCCGCTCGACCTTCTACTACCTGCTCACCAAGAAGCTCGGCCGACGCGACGCCTTCGTATGAGGAGCACCCGCTCCATCCTCGAGCCCAAGCCCCCCGAGGAGCTCCCGGGGGAGGGTTTTCGCAAGCGCCAGATCGCCCACTGGCTCTACCGCCGCGGCGCCCGCGACTTCGACGAGATGACCGACCTTCCCCGGGCGCTCCGGCGCGAACTCGCCGAAAACTGGCGGATCTCCGAGTTCGAACTCATCCAGGCCTTCCCCTCGGCCGACGGCTCGGTCAAGTACCTCTTCACCCTCTCAGACGGCCAGCAAACCGAGGCGGTCTACCTCCCCTACAAGGACCGCAAGACCGTCT
>CAYYAB010000161.1:0-2867 GCA_964469895.1 uncultured bacterium
TCGGCGTGGACCGCCAGGCCTCCGCCGCCGAGGCGATTGCCCGCGAGCGCGGGGCTACCGCCCGGGCCTGGTACGACACCCTCGCGCGGCTCGGCCTGAGCCAGGAGCGGATCAACGAGATCCGCAGCTGGTTCGCCCGGGACGTGGCCTGGGAGGAGGGTGACGTCCAGCGCACCCGAATCTTCTACAACTACCAGGCCCTCGTCAGTGCCCGGGGTGCGGTGATCGCCCTGGCCGGGGCAGGTCTGCTTGCCCTCGCCCTTTTCCTCGCAGCTAAGGAGGAGGCATGAGGACTTGGGTGCTAATCGGCGCCGGTGCCGGAGCCGCGCTGCTTGGGTACGGGCTCTTGCGCGGCGCGCCCAAGATCAAAGCGATTCAGCCGCTTGGGGCAGCGCCGGAGATGCCGGGCGTGCTGCCCAGTCACGACGCCCGGACGATACCCACCCACACCCAGCGGCCCGACACCGAGGAGCGCGCGAACGCCACCTACTGCCAGCTCCTCACCGCTTACCGCCAGGACCTGCGTCGCTACAAGACGCAGCAAGACGAGGCCAAACTGCGGATGCAGGAGGCTCTCCGGGAGGCCGAGCAGGTCTGTGATGCCTTCGCGTGGAGGGCCGACTGGAGTTACGACTACGGATTCATGGGCATCTCCGGGTGGACCACGCTGCGCAAGTCCAAGGATCCAGCCATCCGAACCCGCTGCATTGAATACGTAAAGGGCGTAGCCGAAGACCCGGGGAAGCCCTACATTAAGTCGCCTCCTAAGGCCGGGGCGAATGCGTTGGACGGTTCGTGGAGCGCCGTAGCGAGCGCCATTCGTAGCCTGAAAGCCCAGGTTGAGAATGCACGGGCTGCCTTGCCTGCGCTCCGCGACAAATACGCCCGGGCGAAGGCAGACTACGACCGCGCCGGCGCGAAGGTCGCCGAACTCAATAAGAAGATCAAGGACCTCGAAGCCCAGGGGGTGTTCTGCTAGTGCACGACTTCTTCCAACTTCTCGCGAACCTCGACATCGGCAAGGCGAGCTTTCTCGTGCTGGCGTTGCTAGTGGTCTGGCGCGAGCGCGAGGCCGTGAAGGTGATGCGCGAGATCCAGCGCCACGTCGCCGAGAGCAAGTACCTGATCCGCCGGAACACCGAGGTCCTGGAGACCTTCACCGGGATCCTGAGGCGGAAGGGGATCGAACTCAGAAAGGAGGAGGTACCCCGTGGCTACTAAGCTCGTCAAGCTTGCCCTATTCGCCGCTGGCGCCTACGTAGTGGCGAGCTGGGTGATGGCAAAGAAGACGAAGGCGCGGGGCGCGCTGCCAGCGCCCGCCGAACCACCCGAGCCACCGGCGCCGCCCGAGTATCCCACCGACCCGTACTACTGCTTCGAGCACCCGGACGACCCGCTTTGCGCGGACTACGTGGGGATCTGATGCAGCGCTACCTGTTGCCCGCCGCCCTGGTTCTGCTTGCCCTGGCCCTTTGGCGCTGGAACACCAAGCGCCCGGTGACCGAGGCCTACCGGCGGGCGGCGGCGGGGTTTGGAGGTGAGTCATGGATTTCCTTCGGGATCTGATTCCACCCGGTCAGGTCTGGCTCGTCTGGCTCGTTCAGGCCGCCCTCGCGGTCGGCGTGATCATGCTGGTGGTCAACTTCCTCGCCGGGGTGGTGGCCATGATCCCCGGCGTGGGCCCGGTGCTCGCGCAGATCCTGCGCGTGCTCGGGGGTCAGTACCAGAAGTGGCTCACCGAGCACGTCCCCAAGGCCGCCGAGCAGGCCGTGCTCGCGGTCGAGGAACGCTACCGCGCCGCCGAGGACCTCCCCCCCGAGGAGCGCGCCCGCAGGAAGATGGAGGAGGCCCTCAAGATCCTGGACCAGCTCGCGCCCGGGCTCGACCGGGACGTGGCTCGGAAGATGATCGAGGCCGCCCTGGCCCGGATCCGGCCGCAATACGAGCAGAAGGCGGCACTCACGCCGAAGCCGAGCGCGAAGGGGGTGAAGGATGCCCGCTAACGTCGAGCGGCGTGGTTTCCGCCCCAAGCGCGAGTTCAAGCGGGGTTTTTGGTGGACCCTGGGCGCCGTCACCGCCTACGCGGTGATCGGCGGAGGGATCGCCCTGGCGCTCGCGTACCTACAGCGCGAGCAGGAAGGCGCCGGGGCGATGCCCCTCGGGACGATCGAGCAGGGAGAGAGCTGCGCGACCGGGGCCTGCCCCGGGCTCTGGGCGAGGTAAGCCGTGCTCAACTTTAAGAAGATGCTCTCCGATCTGCTCAGCTCGCCGGAGGCGCGGCGGGTGCTGGGGTGGCTTGAAGGGAAGCTCAACAAAATCACCGACGGAATCGCCGCGCTGGTGCGTATGCTCGGCTACGAGCACGGGCTACCGGTGGCCGACGTGCCGCCGCACGACCCCCGCCGGCTCCCCTTCGTCTACCGCGCCGAAGAGACCACCGGGGTGAGGCTGAACGTCTCCGCCGCCCTGGGGAAGCCGGCGACCCGGGGCGAGATCATGAACTACGGCACCGCTAAGGCCCTGCTCGTCTTTATCCGCACCGACGGCCAGACCGAGGAGCAGGTCGAGTATCTGCTTCCGAGCGGCACCACGATCAGCCCCTCGTGGTTCTACGACGCTCTGGAGATCCGGGAGGCCGGCGAAGGGCCGGTGAGCGTCCAGGTGCTCGCGCAGTGAGGGGGATCCCGTGAAGCGACGCGAGTACGGCTGGCTCTTCTACCTCGGCTTCGCCGCCGGGGCCTTCTGGCTCGCGCTCAAGCTCGCCGAGGCCGCCGGGAAGGCCTTCGAGAACCCGCGCTACCGCCGGGAGGTGCCCGCGCCGTGAAGTTCGAGCCGCTGGTGAGCCGTAGGGGACGGGGCTACTTCGC
>CAYYAB010000162.1:0-2828 GCA_964469895.1 uncultured bacterium
CTCTTGCCTTGCTCGCGCAGCGCCTCGACGGACGTGTCGAGCACTACCCGTCCCTTCTTCAAAAAGACCGCCCGCTCGAAAAGCCCCTCGGCTTCCCCCACCTCGTGGGTAGAGAGGATCAGGGTCGCGTCTTCCCGCCACTCGCGAACGAGCGCCTTTAGGATCCGGTCGCGACTGATCAAGTCAATCCCGGCGAGGGGTTCGTCGAGGAGGTAAAGGGACACCCGGCGGGCAAGGGTGAGGGCCAGATTGGCCCGGGCCCGCTGGCCGCGGCTCATCTGGCCGAAAGGCCGGTCGGGGACTTCGAGGAAGCTAAGAAGCTCCCGGTAGCGCCCGCGGTCGAAGGTGGGGTCGGCTCCGGTGAGAAGCGCGGCCACCCGGGCCGGGCTGGCCTGCTCCGGCCAGGGGTTTTGTTCGGGTAGGTAGACGATCCTTCCCCGTTGCTTACGGGGCGGCATGCCATCTAGGTGCACGGAACCTTGGTCGGGAAGAAGGAGGCCGGCGATCACCTTGAGGAGGGTCGTTTTTCCGGCCCCGTTGAGGCCGAGTAGCCCCACCACCTGGCCCGGGGAAACGGTGAAGCTTACCCCGTTTAGGGCCGGGGTCTTCAGGTACTGCTTATGCACGTTTTGGATCTCCAGCATCCGTTTCCACCTCCCTAAGGACCGCCGCCGCTTCCTCGGGGTTTAGGCCGAGCGATCGCGCGGCCTCGAGGTAGCGGCGGGCGGCGGCGGCCAAGAGCTCGCGCCTGAGCGCCGCTCGGTCCACGTCCTCGCGAACGAAGGTGCCGAGGCCGCGGCGCGTCTCGGTGATCCCCTCGCGCTCGAGCTCCGCAAACGCCCGGATCACGGTGTTCGGGTTCACCCGGAGTTCCTCGGCGAGCGCCCGGGCCGAGGGGAGCTTGTCGCCGGGGCGGAGCTCTCCGCGGGCGATCGCCGCCTTCACCCCGGCGACGATCTGCTCGAAGATCGGCCCGGCCTCAGGGTGGATGTGAAGGCGCAACCCCATCGTCTGAGTGCACTATAGCACTAGTGCACTAGGGATGCAAACCAGGCGTTTCCGCACGGCCCAGGGGGGTTAGCCCAAAAGCAGCGCGAGCAGCGCCACCGCCGCCACGTAGGGCGCGAAGAGGCGAAAACGTCCGGCCTTCAAAACGCCAAAGAGCCAGAGCATCGCTAGGTAGCCGCTCGCGAACGAGGCGAGCACCATGGCCAAAAGCGGAAGGGGCTCGACCCCCTGGGGAAGGCCGTCTTTAAGCCCCAGGAGCAGCACGCCGAGGCTCGCGGCGGCGTACATCAAGAACGAGAGCCGGGCGGCGAGCTCTGGGGCGAGCCCGATCCGCAAGAAGGCACTGATCGTCGTGCCCGAGCGCGAGACCCCGGGCCAGATCGCGATCGCCTGGGCGAGCCCGCCCAGGAAGGCGTCGAGGTAGGCGACCTTTTCCGGGCGGTCCTTGGGGCCGCCTTTGGGCGTGGTCCAGAGCACGAGCGCGGTGAAGAGGAGGCCGAGGGCGACGAAGAAGGGGCGGTTGATCGCCTCGAAGACGTCCTTGACCAAAAGCCCCACCGCCGCCGCCGGAAGCGAGGCCACCACCACCAGCCAAAAAAGCCGCCAGCCGGGGGCCCGGCGCGCTTTTCTTGAACGGATCCCGGCGAAAAAGCCCGAAAGGGCCTCGGCGATCTCCCGGCGCATGAGCCAGAGCGCGGCCAGGAAGGTCCCGGTGTTGGTGGCGATGTCTACCCAAAGCGGCAGCGCCTTGCCGCCAAAGAGAAAGCGGTCGGCGAGGACCAGGTGGCCCGAGCTTGAGACCGGCAGGAACTCGGTGAGCCCCTGAACGACGCCGAGTACGATTGCGCGGAAGACGTCCACGCCTGCCATGGTAAGCGAAAGGCCCCGCGGGCCGCGGGGCCTTTGCCTCGAGAAAGGGCGGTTAACGCTTGGAGTACTGCGGTGCCCGGCGGGCCTTGTGCTTGCCGTACTTCTTGCGCTCGACCACGCGCGCGTCCCGGGTCAGGAGCCCGGCGGGCTTCAGCTTCTTGCGGAACTCAGGGTTGTACTTCTCCAGCGCCCGGGCGATCCCCAGCTTGATGGCGTCGATCTGGCCGGTGGTGCCCCCGCCCTTCACGGTGATGTAGGCGTCGAACTTGCCTAGCATGTCCACCACCTTGAAGGGCTCGAGCGCGCTCACCGCCCGGATGATGCCCCGGAAGTAGTCCTGGAAGTCCTTCCCGTTGACCGTGATCTTGCCCTCGCCGGGGCGGAGAAAGACCCGGGCCACGGCGGTTTTGCGGCGTCCGGTGCCGTAGTACTGCTCCATCACTTAACCTCCAGCTCGAGCTTCTCGGGCTTCTGGGCGGCGTGGGGATGGTCGGGACCGGCGTAGACCTTCAGCCGCTTAAAGAGCTTCCGGCCCAGGCGGTTTTTCGGGAGCATCCCCTTGACCGCCCGCTCGATCACCCGCTCGGGGTGGCGCTTTAACATCTCGCCGGCGGGGATGCGCTTCAAGCCCCCCTGGTAGCCCGAGTAGCGGGTGTAGATCTTGTCCTCGAGTTTCTTGCCGGTGAGCTTCACCTTGGCCGCGTTGATCACGATGACGTAGTCCCCCACGGGCATGTTGGGGGTGTACTCGGGTTTGTGCTTTCCGCGGAGGATGGTCGCGATCTTGGCGGCCAGGCGCCCGAGCGTCTTCCCCTCCGCGTCAATCACGTACCATTTGCTCTCGACTTCCTTGGGCACGTAGGTCTTCACGAGGCGCCCCTCCTTTTGCCGCTTTCCTCGGCACGGGGGTGAACGGGCGTGGGAAAGGCCCCCACCGAGGTGCCAGCGAG
>CAYYAB010000163.1:0-2774 GCA_964469895.1 uncultured bacterium
CTTGGCGAGGGCGTGCTCGAGGGCGAGGTTCGTCATCGTCGTGCCCACCACCCGGTCCAAACCCCGAACCCGGGCGTGGAGGTAGAGCACGTGATCGCCGCCGGCGATCCGGCCGTGGCGGTCGGCGAAGATCGCCCGGTCGCCGTCGCCGTCGAAGGCTACCCCAAGGTCAAAACCCAACTCCCGTACCAGCCGGGCCATCGTTTCGGGCGCGGTGGCCCCTAGATTCCGATTGATGTTCCTACCGTCGGGGCTGGTGCCAATCGCGAACACCTCGGCCCCAGCACGGGAAAAGAGCTCGGGGGCGATTCGGTAAGTGGCACCGTGGGCGGCGTCCACCACGATCTTCAAACCGGATAGGTCGGGCGCGTGCTCGAGCAAGTGGGAAAGGTAACGCCGAATCCCCTCAGGAGCTTCCACCACCTCGCCCCCCTCGCGGAAAGGCCGATCGCCTGCAAGGTTTTCCTCGATCGCGGCCTCCGTCCCGTCGGCTAGTTTTCTACCCCCCTCGCCGAAGAACTTCACCCCGTTGTCGGAGTAGGGGTTGTGACTCGCCGAGATCACCGCCCCCGCCCGGGCCCCGTACGCCCCGGTGAGGTAGGCGACACCGGGGGTAGGTATCACCCCGAAACGCAGGACGCGAACGCCGGATGCAAGCAGTCCGGCGACCAAAGCGGCCTCGAGCATCGGTCCTGAGCCCCGGGTATCGCGCCCCACGCCTATCGGCCCCCCCAACACCCGGGCAGCGGCCTGACCTAGACTTAGTACAAAATCGGCGGTCATGGGGGGTTCACCTACTCGACCACGAACCCCGTCGGTACCGAAAAAGCGGCGCATACTGTGACCTACGCTACCACACTACCCTACTCGGACCCCCCAAATGTGGGGTACTCTCTTCGTAAGAGTTTTTAGTATATTCCTGCCTTCGGGAGGCGATGATGCCCACCTCGCCAGACGGGCGCCATGCGGGTGGGCGGAGCCAGTGGCGCGACCGCCCCAAGACGCGGAGCGAACCGCGCTTTGGAGGCACCGTATGGCGATTTTTGGAAACCTAAGGGATATCGGACTATTGGACCTTCTCCCTTTGCTCGCCCACCAAAGGGGCAAGCTCGTGCTCCTGCGGCGCGAGGGAAACCTTGAGCTCTACCTCGCGGGGGGGCGCGTTGAATGCGCTGAAGAAGGGGGGCGTCCCCTCTCTCCCGGTCAGCTGGAGGAGCGGCTTTTCGATCTTCTACAGGCCGGGGAGGGGAGCTTCGAGTTCCTCCGTGGGGAAAAGCCCAAGCACCGGCACGGCTGCTTAAAACTCCCGGTGGAGGAACTCGTGCTCAAGCTCGTCACCCTCAAAGACGAACTGGAACACGCACGCGAGAACCTCCCCCTCCCCGATACCGTTTTCACACTTGGAAACGTGGCGCTCGCCTATAACGAGCCCGCGCTCGCGGAGTTTCTCGACCGGGCTTGGCCCCACCTTACCCAAGGAACAAGCGCCCGGCGTCTGGCCAAGTTGCTCGACCTCCCGCTGGAACGCGTCCGCTACCAGCTCTACAAGCTCCGCTCGCTCGGCGCGGTGCAACCCCTCGTCCAAAGGCCCCGTACGACCGGAGAGCGGAGAAGCCTCGCCGGTCGGCTCCTAGGGCTTTTACGTCGAAGATTTGGGGGGACTTCGTGGAGCCTTTAAAGGTTATCGTCAGCGGGCCCGTGGGGGCGGGAAAGAGCACGCTCATCCGTACCCTTTCGGAGACCGAGGTGGTCGACACCGACGCGATCGCAACCGAAGCCATCGGCAAGCCCACCACCACCGTCGCCCTGGATCATGGCACCCTACGCTTGGACGGCCATCTTTTGCACCTTTTCGGCACGCCGGGACAGGAACGCTTTGACTTCATGTGGGAGATCCTCGCCGAAGGGGCCCTGGGTATCCTCTTGATGGTCCGCGCCGATCGGCCGGATACACTTCCCGTCGCGCGCAATATCCTCGATTACATCAAAAGCCGGGCGCCGGTTCCCTACGTCGTCGGGGTGACCCACCTCGATCAGCCTAAGGTCTGGCAACCCGAAGAGGTTGCCCTTTTCCTCGGTACCCCGCTCGAGCACGCCGTCGGCTTCGACCCCAGAAAGCCCGAGGAAGCGGTGCGCCCGCTGGTGCGGCTGCTCGAGCTGATCGGTACAAACACGTAAAGGGAGGGTAATATGTCAAAACAAGAGCAACTACAGCAACTCTTAGGCGAGCTCAAGGCCGCGCTGCCCGAGCTCAAGGAGATCATCGTCGCGAGCGCCGACGGCCTGCCGGTCGCCCAGCTCGGCGAGAGCGAGATCGCGACCCGCCTCGCCGCCATGGCCGCCACCGCCCACGGCCTCGGTAAGCGGATCGCCACCACCACCCACCTCGGGAACCTGGTGGAGATCGTGATCCGCGGCGACCAGGCCTACTTCATCGCCTACGCCGTCGGCGACAAGGGCATCCTCGGCCTCACCACCCCCGCCGGGTCCAACCTCGGCCTGGTCCGGCTCGAGGCCCAGGAGTACGCCAAGAAGCTGGCCGAGATCCTCTGAGCAAAGGAGCTATGGAGATCGAACAGGTCGTTCTTTCCCACTTTCAATACATCGAGCGGGTGGCCCAGTTCCTGGAAGGGAGCGGCCCCGAGCCCGAGCTCACGAGCCCCGAGGAGTGCATGATGGGCCGGTGGCTAAAGGAGCACCCCAACCCCGAGATGGCCGAGCCCCACGCCCGCTTCCACCAGGTGCTGGCCGAGGCGGTGGCAAAGAAAAAGGCG
>CAYYAB010000164.1:0-2729 GCA_964469895.1 uncultured bacterium
ATCCTCGAGCGCGTCCGGGCGCGGTGATCCTTGACCCCGGCTCGGGGCCCGTGTCATGCTGGCGTGGGGGCCTATCGTGCCGCGCCGTATCAAGCTGCCTGCCCGTTATCAGGTTTTGATCACCCGCGCCGGGCGGGCCCCCTTGAGTTTTGCTTTCTCCCCGCTCGCGCCGATCTTCCTCTTCCTCTCCTTGTTCCTTTGGGGCGGGTTCACTTTTTATCTTTACCGGACGGCTGAGCGCGCCCGGGTGCTCGAGGCCGAGGTGCGGGCGCTTTCGCACCAGGTTCGCGAGCTCTCCGGCGCCTTGGTGGAGAAGGATCGGGAGAATCGGGCGCTCGCCGAGAAGGCGGCCGAGATGCTCGAGCGCCTGGATGCCTTCGAGACCGAGCTCAAGGCGCTCAGAAAGCGCGCCGGGCTCAAGGTAGAGGAAAAAAAAGCCCAAGATGAGCCCCTAGGGGCGGGCCGCCCCGCCGATACAAAAGAGCTTTTCGCTGCCCTCGAGGCCCGCATCCAGGCGATGCAAAAAGAACTCAAAGGCGAGGTGGCCCCGGCGCTCGACCGCACCCTGAAGCGCGAGGCCGCCACCCCGAGGGGCTGGCCGCTAAGGGTTCGGAGCTACATCGCAAGCGGCTTCGGCGTGCGGAAAAACCCCTTCGGCCGCGGCTACGAGTTCCACGACGGGGTGGACCTCCCCGCCTGGTACGGCACCCGGATCTACGCCACCGCCCCCGGCCGGGTGGTGGAGGCGGGCTGGTCGCGGATCTTCGGCCGCTACGTCAAGATCGATCACGGCTACGGCTACCAGACCCTCTACGGCCACATGTCGCGGATCGCGGTGCGCCGGGGGCAGTACGTCAAACGCGGCCAGGTCATCGGCTACGTGGGCTCCACCGGGCGCTCCAGCGGCCCCCACGTCCACTACTCGGTCTACCTCCGCGGCCGCGCGGTGGACCCGAGGCCCTATCTCAGCTGGCGCGTCGCCGGCCGGTAAACTGGGAGGGCATGTTGGCGAGGAAGCGTCCTTCCGGCATCACCTTCATCGGCCCCGGCACCCGGATCGAGGGCAACCTCCACGCCGAAGGCGGGGTGCGGGTGGACGGCACCGTGCGTGGCTCGCTCTTCGTGGAGGGGGATCTCGAGGTCGCCCCTACCGGCCGCATCGAGGGCGAGGAGGTCCGGGCCCGGAACGTGATCATCAACGGCGAGGTCAAGGCCCGGGTGCTGGCCGAGGGCAAGCTCGTCCTCACCAAGACCGGCCGGCTCGAGGGCGATATCAGCGCGAAAGCGCTCGACATCGAGGCCGGCGCGGTCTTCGTGGGGCGGAGCGTGACCGGCGAGGTCCCCGCCCTGGAGGCCCCGGCTCACGAGGAGGGCTAATGGCGATCGAACGCCTCTTTCGCCGCCGGCGCACGCGCGGCGAGGGCCGGGAGGTGCCCGAGCTCTGGATCCGGTGCGAGCGTTGCGGGGTCCAGCTTTATAAGAAGGACCTCGAGCAAAACCTCGGGGTCTGCCCCCACTGCGGCCACCACCACCGGATCCCGGTCGAGGACTGGGTGAAGATTCTCGCCGACGAGGGGAGCTTCGAGGCCACCACCGGGAAGATCCGACCGGTGGACCCTTTGGGCTTTGTGGACACCGAGCCCTACCCCGAGCGGCTCGCCCGCTACCAGCAAAAGACCGGCCGCCCCGACGCGATCTACGGCGGCCGGGCCAAAATCGGCGGGGTGCCGAGCGTGCTCCTCGTCATGGACTACGCCTTCGCCGGGGGCTCGATGGGTTCGGTGGTGGGGGAGGAGATCGCCCGGGGGGCCGAGCTCGCGGCGGAGGAGGAGCGGGCCCTGGTAATCGTCACCGCCTCGGGCGGGGCCCGGATGCAGGAGGGGGCGCTCTCCCTGATGCAGATGGCGAAGACCACGATGGCGCTCGAGTTCGTCTTCCAAAAGCGGCTTCCCTACGTCTCCGTGCTCACCGACCCCACCACCGGCGGGGTGACCGCGAGCTTTGCTACCCTCGCCGACGTGATCTTCGCCGAACCCGGGGCGCTCATCGGCTTCGCCGGGCCGCGGGTGATCAAGCAGACGATCCGACAGGACCTCCCCGAGGGGTTCCAGCGCTCGGAGTTTCTCTTGAAGCACGGGATGCTGGACGCGGTGGTGGACCGCCGCCAGCTGAAGCCGGAGCTTGTGCGGGTGCTCCGGCTGCTTTACCCGGGGGAAGTGGATGCCGCTTGAGTTCGAGCGCCCGCTGATCGAGCTCGAGGAGAAGATCCGCGCGCTCGAGGCCACCGCGCGGGAGCAAAACCTCGATCTCTCGGAGGAGATCGGGCTTTTAAAGGCGAAGCTCGAGCGGCTCGAGCGCGAGATCTTCGAGGGGCTCACCCCCTGGCAGCGGGTGCAGCTTGCCCGGGCGCCGGGGCGCCCCACCACCCTGGACGTCGCCGAGCGGCTCTTCGAGGAGTATTCCGAGCTCAGAGGCGACCGGGCCTTCGCCGACGACCCCGCGATCGTGGGCGGGCTCGCCCGGTTGGCGGGCCGGAGGGTCGTCTTCGTCGGCCACCAGAAGGGCCGGAACACCAAGGAGAACATCGCCCGCAACTTCGGGATGCCCCACCCCGAGGGCTATCGCAAGGCGATGCGGCTCATGGACCTGGCCGACCGCGAAGGGCTTCCCTTCCTGGCCTTCATCGACACCCCCGGGGCCTACCCCGGGATCAGCGCCGAGGAGCGGGG
>CAYYAB010000165.1:0-2712 GCA_964469895.1 uncultured bacterium
GGTGCCGCTTGTCATCGTGGGCGTGGTGGGCTACATCACGGTGCAAACCCAGAGCACCCTGAACGCCCGCCTGAACGAGCGCGACCAGCTTCGCGCCGAGGTTCAGATCCTGCGCCCCTACGTCAACGAGTTCCGAAAATTAGAAAAGCGCCGCAGGGAGCTCGAACAGATCGCGGAGGTCGCCCGTAAGGTCCGTGCCACCTTCAAACCCTGGTCGGAATACCTGGCCAACTTCCTTCGCCGGCTGCCACGGCGCGGCGGCCGGCTCACCGTGAGCCTGGCCTCGGTCAACGCCAGCTCAATCGATCCCGGCCGCGCCGAGCAGATCTACGGGGTGCCGGCACAGGTGGAATTCAGCCTTCGGGGGGAGGCCGCTTCCGACCGCGCCCTCATCGACCTCGTGCACACCTTCGAGACCGACCCCGGGTTCGGGATCAACTTCCAAAACGCGAGCTTCGACAAACAAACCGGAATTTATACCTTCAGCGCCAACGTGGCCATGGTGGTCAAGCCGCCCGAGGCGAGCGAGGAGGGGAAGAATGAAGGCGCTCAGTAAGCTGGACTCCCGCACGATGGCGCTCCTTGTTATCGGCTTCTTCCTGCTCCTCGGGATCCTTTGGTACTATTTTTGGTTCAAACCCACCCAGGCCCGTATTGCCGAAACCGAGCAGGAGATCCAGCGTCTCGAGATCGAGCGCAACAAGGGGCTCACCGCGAAGCGCAGGCTGCCCCAGCTCCGCGAGCAGATCGCCCTCCTGGAAAAGGAGATCCAGACCTTTCTCGCGGCGCTCCCCGAAGAGGAGAAGTTCTACGAAGTCCTCGACCTGCTCTCTCAACACGCCAAGGCCACCGGCGTGACCCTGAGCTCCCTTACACGAAGCCCGACCCAGAGTGAGATCGCCGAGGTCGCCAGTGTAGACGTCGGCCTTCGCCTGGAAGCGCCCTTCCCCGAGCTCTACGCCTACCTGAAGCGCCTCGAATCCCTGAAGCGGTACAGCTCGATCAACGGCGTCACCCTCTCGGTGGCGGAACAAAACGCGCTAAATCCCCGGATCGGTGCCAGTCTCACGGTACGCTTCTACGTCTACCGGGGCCCGCGCGGGGAGGAGGAGCCGTGAAGCTGAACCCCAGGGCGAAGATCCTGATCGCCGTACTTCTCCTTGTCGCGGCGGTGGCGGCCTGGTACCTGCTCTACACCCAGGGCCAGGAAACGGTCGAAGCCAGCCCACCCCAGCCGAAGCCGGTGCCCGCCGAAGAAGCGAAAGCGGCGACCTCCGCCAGCGCCCGGGCGCTCGAGATTCTACCGCTACCCTTCCTGGTCACCAAGGCACCTGAGGAGGCACCGCCACCTCCCGCCGCGGCAAAGCCAGAGGCAGCACCGCCCCCTCCGCAGGAGGCGGTGGAGGCCCCGCCCAACCCGTTCGTCCCCCTACCCCAGCGACAAAAGGCCATCCTGGCTTCGAAGCAGCCGGCGCCACAACCGAGGCCAGCACCGGCGAGCCCCGAACCGGTGGCGGTGCAGCCGGCGGCGGTCCCCGAGCTCGTCCGGGTTCCCGTCCCCAAACTCCGTCCACCCGCCCGTACCGAACCGCTGCTTCCCCCGGAGGCAGGGATCGGGGCAGGCGCCCTGCCCATCCGCTTGCAGCCGGTAGAGCGCGAGGTCGCGGCAGCCCCACCTCAGGCTCGAGGGCAGGAGCAACCACCGGCCCGCCCCCAACCTCAGGAGCGCAATCCCCTCCAGGAGTGGGCGAAGGCCCAGGACTTGAGGCTTTCGGGGGTAGCGCTCGGCCCGGTGAGCGTCGCGATCTTTGCCACCAGGAACGGGTACTTGGCCCTTCCCGTGGGCGAAGTCTTTCCCGGTACCGAGATCCGCTTGCAGGCGGTCACGGCCGAACGGGTTCTCCTGGTACAAGGCCCCTACAACCTGACCTTGGAATACGGAGGCGGTGGATAATATGAAGCGTTGGATCTTCGGCTTGGTGTTGGCCCTCTCCCTGGTGTTCGCGGGGGGCTTCCCAGACGATCCCCGGTTCGACCAGCCGGTGACGGTGAGAACCTCGGTCGAGGGTGATCCGCTCGACGTGGTGTTAAGCGCCCTCGCAAGGGCCGTGGAGCTAACGCCGGTCATCAAGCTTCCCGCCGAGCTCAGCCAAACCCGGGTCCGGCTGGTCGCGGAGGAAAAGCCTTTCCGTCAGCTGTGGGACGTCCTCATTCGGGCCTATGGCGAAGGCAGGCTCGATTACGCGCTGATCGACGACGGCATCCTCCTGGTCGCCCCTCCGGAGGTCGTGGCCCGGACGGCAGGGGGAGCGGCCGAGCCCGTGGTGGAGGCGAAGCCCGCGGTGGCCCGGGAGTTCCTTTCGGTAAACTACCTGGACCCCGACGAGGCGGCCAAGCTCCTCAAACAGGAGATCCCCGAGCTTTCGGTGATCCGGGTTCCGAACCAACGTCTTCTCATCGTTCGGGGTACAGAAGCGTTGCTCGAAGAGGCCAAGCGACTCCTCGCCCGCATCGATGTGGCGCCCCAGGTGGAAGAGCAAGCGACCGCCGAAGCCCCCGTCCTCCGTCGCTTCTACACGGTCCGGTTCCTGGATCCCGCCAAGGTCGCCGAGTTTCTGATCCGCGAGGTGCCCGGGGTAAAGGTCAGTCAGGTTCCGGGGCAAAAAGTGCTGATCGTTCGCGGTACCGAGGAACAGCAAAAAGAGGTCCAGG
>CAYYAB010000166.1:0-2698 GCA_964469895.1 uncultured bacterium
AGCGTGGAAGAGGGCGTACAGCCCGAGCCCGAGTACCAGCGCCGCCGCCTGGGTGAGGGCGTAGAGGACGAGAAAGCGGCGGCGGTCCGTGCCCCCTACGTCCTTTAGAAAAAGCCTGAGCGCGATCAGGTTGGCCATCGAAGCCACGGGTGTGCCGAACCCGCCGACGTTTGCCCCCCAAAGGAGCGCTTTCCAAGAGGGGGTCAAGGGAGCCAGGAAGATCGCCGCCGGTACGTTGCTGAGGACTTGGGAGAGGCCCACCGAGAGGGCGAAGACCGCGTGGGGGTGGGCGAAGCGGGCGGGAAGCAGGGTCTCAAGGTTGTCCACAAGCAGGAAGAAGGCGGCGAAGGTGAGAAGCAGCCCGTAGTCCACCCGGAACGCCTTCCGGTCCCAAAGGGCGAGGAGGAAGAGGGCCAGGACACTCGTCCAAAGGGGCAGGACCCGAAGGATGACGAGGATCACCCCGAAAAGCGCCGCGAGCACGGGCAGGGAAGTGGAGACCCGGCCCTCCTCCGGTGGGGCGAGGGGTGGGGGCGAGAGAAAAAGCGCAGTCGCCGCCAGGGCCAGGAAAAACCCTCCGGCAAGGGGGAGCATGGCTGCGAAAAAGGCGGTGGGCGAGAGGTTGTAGTACCAGTAGAGGTAGAGGTTTTGGGGGTTTCCGAAGGGTGTGAGGGTACTTCCCGCGTTGGTGGCGACGATCACGAGGGCGGCGAGCTCCACCCTTTTCTGTCGGAGCGCGAGCACGAGTGGCATCGCCGCAAAGAGGGCGGCGTCGTTGGTGACCAGAGCGGCGAGTAGGAAGGTCCCGAGCACCAGCTTGGGGCCGAGGGCCGTTCCCGCTTCGAGACGGCGGGCGAGGGCTTCGAAGACCCCCTCGCGCTCGAGCGCCTTGGTGGCGGCAAAGAGCAGCCAGAGAAGGTAGAGGACCTCGAGCTCATCGGGGCTGAATCGCGGCCAGGCGCCCCGGAGCGGGGTGGTAAGCACGAGCCCGAGGACGGCGAGGAAAAGGAATGCCTCGCGGAAGAATAGACGCCCCACGCCTCTACCCTAAGGCGCGGGGCGCGGGACGTTTTAGCCTTAGGAGAGCGACTTCTTTGCCGCCTGGTACTTGGCTTCGG
Source organism: uncultured bacterium (assembly GCA_964469895.1). Lineage (GTDB taxonomy): Bacteria > Deinococcota > Deinococci > Deinococcales > Marinithermaceae > WFXV01. The sequence continues at coordinate 1,119 of CAYYAB010000166.1, forward strand.
CGACCTCGAAGTTGACCACGTTCCAAAACGCCTGGATGTATTCGGGCCGGCGGTTTTGGTACTTGAGGTAGTAGGCGTGCTCCCAGACGTCGAGCCCGAGCACCGGGATGAAGCCTTCCATCACCGGGTTGTCCTGGTTCGGGGTGGAGAAGACGTGGAGCTTGCCGAAGGCGTCGAGGGCGAGCCAGGCCCACCCGGAGCCGAAGCGGGTGGCGGCCGCCTTGTTGAACTTCTCCTTGAAGGCCTCAAAGGAGCCGAAGGTCGCCTCGATCGCCGATTTGAGTTCACCCACCGGTTCCTTGGGGCCGCCCGGGGTGAGGATCTCCCAAAAGAGGCTGTGGTTGAGGTGGCCGCCGCCGTTATTCCGCACCGCGGTGCGGATCTCTTCGGGCAGGGCGGCCAGGTTCCTAAGCAGGGTTTCGGCCTCGTACTTGTGCAGGTAGTCGTACTTTTCGAGCGCCGCGTTCAGGTTGTTGACGTAGCCGCCGTGGTGCTTGGTGTGGTGGATCTCCATGGTGCGGGCGTCGATGTGGGGCTCGAGGGCGTCGTAGGGGTAGGGCAGTTCAGGAAGCTTGAACGGATACGGCATACTTCACCTCCAAAAACCAATATAAGGGCCGGGGCCTTTTTGAAAGTGTGCCCCGGCACCGAAATCCGAGCGGGCTTTAGGGGATTCCCGGCTCGGTCATCCGCCAGGGGTCGAGGAGCTTGTTAATCTCTTCTTCAGGAAGGATCTTCTCCTCGAGTAGGAGCTGGCGGATCGTCTTGTTCTCGGCCATGGCCCGCTTGGCGAGCTCGGCCGATTTGTCGTATCCGATCACCGGGACCAGCGCGGTGACCATGGCCAGCGACCACTCGACGTAGCTCTCGGCCTTTTCCTTGTTGGCCTTCATGCCGCGGACGGCCTTTTCGGTGAAGACCCGGGTGGCGTTGCCCAGCCAGCGGATCGACTCCAGCAGGTTCTTCGCGATCACCGGCATCATCACGTTCAGGTCGAGGTTGCCGTGGGTGTTCGAGACCTGAACGGCGGTGGCGTTGCCGATGACCTGGGCGGCCACCATCATCAGGGCCTCGTTCATCACCGGGTTGACCTTGCCGGGCATGATCGAGGAGCCGGGCTGGACCGCCGGGAGCTGGATCTCGGCGAGGCCGCAGCGGGGGCCGGAGTTCAGCCAGCGGATGTCGTTGGCGATCTTCATCAGACTGGTGGCTACGGTGGCGAGCTGACCGGCGAGCTCGGTGGCGGCGTCTTTTGCGTGCTGGGCTTCGAAGTGGTTTTCCGCCTCGCGGAAGGGGAGGCCGAAGCGCTTCGCGAGCTTTTCCGCCACCCGGCGGCCGAACTCGGGGTGGGTGTTGATCCCGGTGCCCACCGCGGTGCCGCCCTGGGCGAGCTCGTAGAGCCGGGGCAGGACCGACTCCAGCCGCTCGATCGAGAGCTCCACCTGCCGGGCCCAGCCGCTCGCCTCCTGGCCGAGGCGGATCGGGGTCGCGTCCATCAGGTGGGTGCGGCCGATCTTGACGATCTCGTCCCACTCCTCGGCTTTCTCGGCGAGGGCGTCCCGGAGCTCCCGGAGGGCGGG
>CAYYAB010000167.1:0-2641 GCA_964469895.1 uncultured bacterium
TCCGCCTTCCACAGCGCGGCGTGGGCCTTGAGGGCGCGGTAGATGCCGTCGCGGAGGGTTTGCCGATAGGCGCGTTCGGCCCGCGCGGTTTTGAGAGCGGCTTCGAGTTTCGAGGGGCGTCCAAGCTCAAGCGCAAGACTGAGTTCAGCGGAGAGATCGTCGGCATAGCGAGCGGCGGCGCTCCCCTTGAGCCCCATTTGGGCAAACGCTTCCTGCTCCTTTGTGAGGCTAATCCGCGACCCGAGCAGCCCGAGCTCGGGAGGGCGGTATGTTAGCGCTTCTCTGGGGCTAAAGGCCAGCGCCCCAAATCCCAGCACCAAAAGCCCGGTCGCAAGCCGCGCCGTCCGGTTCCGCATCCCGCGGGACCGGGACGGGCGGGGGCTTGCCGGCGCCGGTTGCCTCACCGCAAGAACACCCCCAGGAGGAGGAAAACGAGCATCACCGCGAGGTATACCCCAACGACCAGCTTTGCCCGGGAGGGCGCGAAGGTTCGGGCACCGGCGTAGAGGATCCAGGCACCCCAGAGCGTGCCTATAAGCGCCAGGAGTTGGCTGATTTGGGAGAAAGGGGCGGCCTGGATGGTAGCCTGGTAAGTCCGGAGCCAGCCGCCGAGTTCGGCCGGGTCGGCGGGGGGTGGGGGCAGGCTCGCCTCGACCGGGAACAGCGCCGCCACCGCCAAAAGGGCGAGCCCGGTGAGCACCCCCGGGGCGGAGGCCCACCCAACAAGCTCAAAGGCCCGGCCCCCAAGCCCGGTGAGGAGATGCACCACGAAGCCAAAGATCCCCCAGACCAAAAGGCTCCCGAGGGCGATGCCGATCGCCGTCCACACCCAGGGGGAACCGAGGGCCGGGGGGCTGGGAAGGTTCCGCACCGCGAGCTGGCTCGCAAGCCCCGAAAGCAAGCTGGCGAGCAAAACGACCAGGTACCCAAGCCAGGGCCGAGCCGGCCGCTCCTTGGCCCGGGCAAAGAACTTGTAGGGTTCCAAAAGGACTTCGGTCATGGGTTTGCCTCCCGATAGTCGAGCTCTCCATTCAGAATACGCACAAGAATCGGCGGGGCCTGGTCGGGACCGTAGGTGACCTCGGCGCCGCCGGCGGCGGCGTGGGTGGCCCCGGGGAGCCGGATCGCGCCGTTGGTGACCCGGGCCCGGACCCTTAGCGGCCGCTCCGCCCGAATCCGCACCTCGCCGTTGGTGAGGTCGATCCGGGTGGCGGCTTCGGGGGCGAACCCGAGGATCTCGACCTCGCCGTTGGTGAGGCCGAGGACGGTGGGCCCGGTGGGGCGGTAGTCCCGGAGGCGGACCTCGCCGTTGGTGGCCGAGAAGTCGAGGGAGGCAAGGCGGTCCTCGGCCTTGAGCTCGCCGTTGGTAAGGGCGATCCGGGCGACGACCGGGGCCCGCAGCCCAAGCTCGAACCGGTAGACGGTGCCCCTCGGCTGGCGGTCGTCCCGGACGACAAGCCGCCCGTCCTCGACCCGGACCCGGGGGTGCATGCGGGCCAGGGCGGCCCGGCTTTTGGCCCGGTAGACCAGGGTGAGCCGGCCGTCGCCGGGGCGGACGATCGCCTCGGCGTTGGTGACGGCGAGGTCGAGGGCGCGGATCTCGGGAAGCCTCCGTTCCTCTTGCCGGGTGTAAGGGTAGCCCCGGCCTCCGCCGAGGTCGAGGTTGAGCCCGATCCCCCCGGTGCCCAGGAAGAGCCCCACCAGGGCGACCGCGACCACCGCCCTGGCGGTGGGGCTTTTGGTGCGGGTGAGGGCGAGGTAGAGGCCGTAGAGCCATACCGCCGCCGCCAGCAAGGTGAGAAGCCCGTTTCCGATCATGCCGACCTCCTAGACCTCGGCCTCGCGGTAGATCGCGAGGGCGAGAAGGACCCCGAGCAGATAGGCGAGCACCCCCGCGGCCAGTGGCCAGGCCGGCCAGTTGCCCGGGGGCAAAACGATCTCCAGCCCGGGGACGTTCCCGGCAAGCCAGCGGAAGGAGCCCACGCTGACCTTGGGTCCAAAGTTCCATAGTGCGTCGGAATCCAGCCGGCCGAGGAGCCACCCGATCCCCATCGGAAGACCCAGGAATACTGCGCCAGCCGCGGCGCCCCCGACCCGCCCCAAGCGGTAGCCGACGTGGACCGCGGTCACTAGCTGAAAAAGGCCCAGCGTGGGTAGGCCCAGGGCGAGGAAGAGGTAGCCCGCAAGCCGCAAGAGCTCACCGGCGGCACCGGGATCGAAGCGGCCGACCGCCCAAAGTCCCAACGCGAGGAGGCCCCCGCCGAGGAGGACCGCGAAGGACAGGAACTCGGCGGCCTGGGCCAGGGCGAGCCGGTCGGGACCGCGGGGCAGGAGGAGGAGCATCCCCAGCTCGCCCCGAGCCGCGGCCCGCACGTTCCGGCGGTAGAGGACGAAAAGGAGCGCGAGCCCGCCCCAAATCGCTCCCTGGCTGAGGCCCACCAGGTAAAGGAGGGCGGTGGTGCGGTCGAGATTCCGCCCGCTGTAGGCGGCGAGGAGCAGTCCCACTAAGACGAAGAGGGCGATCCCCCGATCGCGGGAAAGCCGCCAGAAGACCAAGGCCCTCATGCCAGTACCTCCTTGAAGGTCTCCACCACGCTCTTGCCTTGCTCGCGCAGCGCCTCGACGGACGTGTCGAGCACTA
>CAYYAB010000168.1:0-2526 GCA_964469895.1 uncultured bacterium
TGAAGTGTTCGAACCCCGACTGCGAGGACTACGCCTATCCCAATCTGAAGTCCCGCTCCGCCCGCACGAAGAGCGCGAAGAAGAAGACGAAGACCAAGGCCAAGGCGAAGAAGGCGGGCTGGGCGGAGCTTTCCCCCTTCCTGGGCGTGCTCGCCGAGGACGAGGCCAAGATCGCCCGCTTGGTGGAGGGCGAGGGTAAGGCGCTTGCCGAGGCTGCCCGGGCGCTCGGCCTTTCCGAGGAAGAGGCGAGTAAACTCCATAAGCGCGCCCTTTTTAAGCTCCGCATGGCCTACGGCCGGGCGAAGAAGGAACGGGAAGCCGTCGCCTAGGAATGTGCCCCGCGCCCTCTTGATAGAAGAAGGCGCAAGGGTATTATCCCGACCGAGGAGGTCGGGATTATGGGGTACGCCAATCCGGAGGTTCTGGTCAGCACCGAATGGGTCGCCGAGCACCTGAACGACCCCGACGTCCGCATCCTGGAAGTCGACGAGGACGTGCTCCTCTACGACACCGGACACATTCCCGGGGCGCTCAAGATCGACTGGCAGAAGGATTTTTGGGACCCGGTGGTGCGCGACTTCATCGACGAAGAGGCCTTCGCCCGGCTGATGGGGCGGCTCGGGATCGATCACGAGACCACCGTCGTCCTCTACGGCGACAAATCCAACTGGTGGGCGGCCTACGCCTTTTGGTTCTTGAGCTACTCGGGGCACGAAAAGCTCAAGCTCATGGACGGCGGCCGGGCCAAGTGGGAGGCCGAGGGCCGGCCGATGACCCGGGAGGTGCCGAAGGTCGAACCCAAGGTCTACCGGCCCCGCTACCGGAACGAGCTCCAGAGGGCCTACCGCGACGAGGTCCTCGCTCACCTGGTCAAGGTCAAAGAGGGAAAAGGAGCGCTCGTCGACGTGCGGAGCCCCCGGGAGTACACCGGCGAGCTCACCCACATGCCGGAATACCCCCAGGAGGGCGTGCTCCGGGGCGGGCACATCCCGGGAGCGGTGAACATCCCCTGGGCGGAGGCGGTGCGCGAGGACGGCACCTTCAAGCCGGCGGAGGAGCTCCGGGCCCTTTATGAGGCGAAGGGGGTCACCCCCGACAAGGAGGTGATCGTCTACTGCCGGATCGCCGAGCGCAGTAGCCACACCTGGTTCGTCCTCAAGCACCTGCTTGGCTACCCCGAGGTCAAGAACTACGACGGCTCCTGGACCGAGTGGGGCAACCTGGTGCGGGCGCCAATCAAGAAGGGAGCACAGCCCTAACCGGTTTTCGCTTGCCAGGGTGCGCGCCGCGCGTCATGCTTGGAGCATGGCGCGGGTTCATGGGCGGGCCGGCGGGACCCTACTTCGGAAGATCGCGATCGCGTTCGCGATACTCCTCGGCGTGGTGGTGGCGGCGGGGGCCGTGGGTCGCCTCCTTTCCCCCTACCTTGCCTGGCCTCTTGCGGTTTTTTCTGCCCTTTACTTGTTTAAACTCGCGCTCGAAGACCAGGCCTTTCAGCGTGCGCTCCGGGCCAAATCCAAGGGACTTTCGGGAGAGCGGCGAGTGGGGGCGCTGCTCGAGACCCTCCCCGAGGGCTGGCGGGTCTTTCACGACGTTGAGCTCGAGGGGGAGAACGCCGATCACGTGGTAGTGGGCCCGCCTGGGGTCTTTAGCGTGGAGGTCAAGCACTACACCGGCCGGGTGGTGGCCCGTCCGGACGGGCTTTTCGTAAACGGCCGCCGCCAAGACCGAATCGTTCGTCAGGCCTGGCGGCAAGCGCACAAACTCGAGGCGTGGTTGGGCGTCGAGGTGCAGCCAGTGCTCGTTTTCGTGGGGAGCGAGGTCGAGGGCGCGCGGGCTGGACGGCTGCCGGTCCTGACACCGGAGGGCTTGCTCGCCTTTTTAAAGGAGTCGCCCCGCCGCCTCGACTACGCGAGGGCGCGAAAGGTTTTTCAGGCGCTTAGCGCGCGCGTACGCTAAGCGCCCGCACCCTGGCCTTGATTCGCCGCAGGGCGGCCTCGATCCCGTTCGTCCGGCGGGGGGTGAGGAGCGCTTCCAGCGCCGTGCCCCGGAAGACGTCGTCGGGCACGGCGAGCACCTCCTCCGGGGTGAGCCCCCCGAGCCCCTCGGCGAGGATCCCTCCGAAGGCCCGCACCGTGGGGGCGGATTCGGGAACCTTGAAGGCGAGCTGCACGCGGCCCTCTTCGTCCAGAGCCACCTGCACGGCGAACGGGGTCTGGCACTCTTCCACCGACTCGAGCTCAAGCCCCCTGGCCTCGGGCATTTTCTCCGCGTACTCGAGGAGGAACGCGGTCTTCAGCGAATCGGGTAGCCCCGCGAGCAGGTCGAGGATTCGCTTGAGTTTTTCCGGCACCCGGGCTTCCACGCCCCGAGGCTACCCGAAGCGCCTTTTCCCAACCGTGCCCTAGGCCAGGTCGTCGAGGATCTCCTGGATGGGCTTTTTGCGGCAGGTGAACATCGGCGTGTCCCGCAGGGTGTAGAGGCTCGCCTCGGAGTAGCGGAGCCGGTGCACCAGGTCGACGAACT
>CAYYAB010000169.1:0-2490 GCA_964469895.1 uncultured bacterium
TGAGCTCGCGGGCGGCCTCGACGTAGGCGCGGAAGGCGGTCTCCCCCTGGGAGCCGAAGCTCATCGCGCTGATTACGAAGGGTAACGAGTGTCCCCCGACCGAGAGATCCACCTCGGAGGGCTCGACCTCCGAGCGCTCGGGGAAGCGGACCTCGAGAAGGTGGCGGGCGGCCACCGGGGCCTCGCGCTCCAGGGCCCGGACCTTGGCCTCGTAGTCCTCGAAGGAGGACTGGCCCATCGCCACTTGCTGGGCCGCCTTGTAGACCCGGGGGTAGAAACGAAACTCCCTGGGAGGCCGCACCTTTTTCTCGCCCAGGAAGTCAAGGCGACCAAGAAGCGTACGCTCGAGCTCGGAAAACCCGTAGCCCCGTCCCTCGGAGGCAAAGAAGGTGCGCACCCCGAAGCGCTCGGCAAGCTCGGGGGCGAGGCCGATGGCCGAGAAGATCCGGCCGTACCCCCTGAGCTCGTGGATCCCCATCGTGCTCATGACCTTCTCGATGCCCTTCTTCAAAGCGTCGAGCAGGTTCAAAACGCCCGCCTCGCCGGCCACCGAAAGCGCCTCGGCCTGCATCAGCCAAGGCGCCACCGCGTCGGCCCCGAGCCCGAGGGCGAGCATCAGGTCGTGGAGGTTCCGGATCCCTCCGGAGCGAACCAGAATCGAGGTCCGCCTCCGGAGGGCGATCCCCCGCTCGTCCCGGGCCTCGGCGAGCCTACGCTCCACCTCGGCGAGGGCCAGGTGGATGTCGATCCACACCCCTTCTTCGAAAGCCTCGCGGTCGTCGAGCACGAGCAGCTCGGCACCTTCGCGCACCGCCTCCACGGCCGCGTCGCCGAGCCGCTTGAGCCCGGCGAGGAGGCCTTCCTCCACCGTAAACTGAGGGACGAGCACCTCGTGCCGGAAGCGCCCGAGCAGGGCATCGGTGGTAAGGGTGCCCCGTCCAGCCGCGATCTCCTGGGCGCTCGGGAAGGTGGGCTCGAGCACCACCGGCAAAAGCAGCTCCACCACCTTTCCGCCGCCGCTCGCGTCCGGCAGGGCGCGGCGGCCCAGGAGCACGCGGGTGGAAAAGTGCTCAACCTCGCGCTCCCGGTCAAGGGCGGGGTTCGTCACCACCGCCACCGTCTCCTTGAAGAACTCGGCTAGGTTTGGACGCTCGGGATCAAGGGCGGCGAGCGGCGCGTCCCAGCCGAGGCTCCCCACCGGCTCCCGCCCGGTCTTGGCGAGCGCTGCGAGATAGCGCCCGTCCCAGCGGTCCCAGCCAAACGCGCGCTTCAGCCCCATCGAGGGCGGGGCGTAAACCGCCGCCTCCTCGCCGGCCCCGCCGGCGAGCCCAGCCGTCGCCCCCGGCCCTCCGAGCCGGGCACGCACCCCCTCGATCAAAGCGTTCCGGCGGAGGGTGCGCTCGAGCACCAGGCGCTGGTGCCGATCAAAGGGCAAGACCCGAACGGCACCTTCCTCCATACGCACGGTGATGCGCTCCCCCGGAGCCAGGGGCTTCGGCTCCCGAACGAACTCCTCCGCGCTAAAGACCCCCCGTTCGGAGGAAAAGACGTACTCGTAGGGGGTTTCCACGAACCAAAGCGGGCGAAGCCCCATCGCGTCGGTTGCAAAGACCGCCTCCGAAGCGTATCGGGTAACCAGCGCCGCGGGTCCCTGGGCGAGCGGCCCGAAACGCTCGCGGAGGCCCACGTAAAGGTCTTGAAGCGCCGGGGAATAGTTGTGAATTTCCCCGAGGATCGGCGGAAAGACCAGATCCATCGCCTCCGGCAGGCTGAGCCGGAAGCGAAAGATCAGGGTCTGCAGCATCCGGTTCAGATCCTGGGAGTCCGAGCCCCCGGAAAGCGGTACCCCGAAAGCAAGGAGCTCCCGCCGGAGTCGCTCGATGGTGTTGATCTCGCCGTTATGGGCGAGAAGGCCGAAGGGCTGGACCTGCTCGAAGGTGGAGAGGGTGTTGGTGGAGTAACGGTTGTGTCCCAGGGTGATCCGGGAGCGAAAGTTGGGGAGCGCGAGCTCGGGGTAGTAGCGCTTCAGGATCTCGGCCGAGCCCCGGACCTTGTAGACCACCACGTGGGTGGAAAGCGATACCACGTGGACCGGGTAGTTCTCTTCAAGCATGAGCCCGAGCTCGAAGAGCTCGCCGTCGCCGCCCTCGGAAAGACCGGCAATCTGCAAGAAAATGGGCTCGGTCCGCCGGCCCGCGGGGCCCAGGACGCGTGGATTCGTCTCCCCCCGCTGGTCGAAGAGCAGGCGCACCCCGTGCCTGGCGCCCTCGACCCGGATGAAGTCAAGGACCTCGGGAATCCGATCCGCCTCGCCCCGGGGCACGAATAGGTGGCCCACGAAAAACCGCGGGTTCATCGGAAGCTTGGGGTCGAGCCCGGCCCGGTCGAAGCGCTCGACCCAGAGCTCCCGGGGCAGGTCGGTCATCACCCCGGTTCCGTCGCCCTCACCGAGGATGGCCCCAGCCCGGTGTGCCATCCGGTAGAGGGCGT
>CAYYAB010000170.1:0-2484 GCA_964469895.1 uncultured bacterium
CTGGCCCAGGTTCCCCACCGCCCAGCCCAGCGAGAACGCCCGGGCCAGCACCCGGGGCGAAAGCTCGAGCTGGAGGGCGGTGTCAAGACCCAGGGTAAAGGCGGCGTTGGCCCCGCCCTTGAGCATCCCTGCCGGGAGATAAACCCCCGCCAAAAGAAGCAGGTCGCTGGCGGCGTGGGCGAGTACCCCCGCCCCGGCAAGGCGGAGGGGCCTTGCCAGCGGTACCCGGGTGAAGAGCAGGGTGGTCAAAAGGCCCCCCGTCCCGATCGCCGAGAGCACGATCCCGTAGTCCTTCCCGCCCCCGGTGAGCACCGGGAGCGCCGCGTTCACCAACCCTCCCCCAAGGGCTACCCAAAAGACCGCGAGGGCGCCTTTGACCGCAAGCGGCGCGGCCAGCACCGCCCGCCAGCCCCCGCGGGGCGCCCCCTCCCCCGGCCGGCCCAGCGACCGCCCGGGCCAAAGGAGGAGGGCGGTCCCAAGGAGCAGCCCCGCGAGGAGGAGGACGGCGCGGTAGCCCAAGCGTTCCAGCCCGAGCCCCGCCGCCGCCGGCGCCGCGGCGAAGATTACGCCCGAGCCGGTCTGCCAAAGGGCGTTCGCCCGCGAGACCCGCTCCCTTGGCACGAGCTGGGGGATCGCGGCGGGCACCAGGGCAAAGAGCAGGTAGTCGGAGAGGGCGTAGGCCGCGCCCAGGAAAAGCCCGCTCGTAAGCGAGGGGGCGCCGAGGGCGAAGGCCAGAGCAGGAAGGGGAAGGATCAGGGCGAGGGCAACCCCCCGCCCCCGGTCGAGCCGGTCGAGCCAGGGGCCGAGCACGGCCGCCGCCGGGAGCTGCACCCCGTTATAGAGCACGAAGTAGAGCCCGCTCGCGGCCGCCCCGGCCTCGGCCTCAAGCCGGGTGACCACCGCCAGAAAGGCGAGCCACGAGGCCAGCTCGTAGCCCCAGGCGGCGGCCAAGAAGCGCCCGAGCATCCCCGCGCAGGCTAGGGGGCGTGGGCCACCACCTGGTAGTGCTCGACAAAGGGCGGGAACTCAAGGAGGAACGCCCGGTCCTCGGGGTAGTACTTGGCCCGCTCGTATTCCTCCCCGGCGAAGGCGCGGATCGCCTCCAGGTCCCGCCAGAGGGTGAGGGTGGTAAACTCCACCGCCTCCTCGAGGTCCCGCCGGAGCACGTAGACCGCGAGGCACCCCGGCACCGAACGGTAGTCGGGCACCGCCCGCTCGGCCAAAAACTCCGCGTAGGCCTCGGCTTTTTCCCGGGGCACCCGGCCCCGCCAGATCCGCACCACCATGCCCTTGATTCTAAGGGGATTGTCAGGTGTAAACTATCCGGGGGCCGGCCATGACGATCCGCTACCTCTTCCTCGACATGAACGCCTACTTCGCCTCGGTGGAGCAGCAGGACGACGAGAACCTCCGAGGGAAACCCGTCTGCGTCGTCCCGGTGGAGGCCGAGACCACCGTCTGCATCGCCGCCAGCTACGAGGCCCGGCGGTGCGGGGTCAAGACCGGTACCCCGGTCTTCGAGGCCCGGGCCCGCTGCCCCAAAATCGTCCTCCGGAAGGCCCGGCCCCGCCGCTACGTCGAGGTGCACCAGGCGATCGTGCGGGCGGTCGAGAGCGTCCTCCCCGTCGAGGAGGTCCGCTCCATCGACGAGATGCGCTTTAAACTCCTCGCAAACGAGCGCGGGCGGGCGGAGGAGATCGCCAGGGAGCTCAAGCGGGCCATCCGCGCCCGGGTGGGCGAGCACCTCCTCGCCTCGGTGGGCGGGGGGCCGAACCGGTTTCTCGCCAAGGTCGCCACCGAGCTCGAAAAGCCCGACGGCCTGGTGCTGATCCGAAAAGAGGACCTCCCCGAGATCCTCTGGAAGCTAAAGCTCACCGACCTCTACGGCATCGGCCGCCGGATGGAGCGCCGCCTCAACCAGCTCGGCGTCTTCACCGTCCGCCAGCTCACCGAGGCCCCCCTCTCCCTCCTCCGCCGGGCCTGGGGGAGCGTCCTCGGCGAGCGGATGTACTGGAACTTAAGGGGCGAGGACCTCCCCGAGGTCGAGACCCACCGCCGCACGTTTGCCCACTCCCACGTGCTTTCCCCCGAGCTCCGGGCCCCGGAAAAGGCCCGGATGGTGGCGGTGCGCCTTCTGGTCAAGGCCGCCGCCCGCATGCGCAAGGCGGGCTACGCCGCCGGCTCGCTTTTTCTGCACCTCCGCTTCCTCGAGGGCGAGGACCACGCCGCCTTCACCCACCTCACCCCCACCTTCGCCACCCGCACCCTGGTCTTTGCACTGAGGCGCCTTTGGCCCAAGGGCGAGCGGCGAAAAGTGCTCAAGGCCTCGGTCGTCCTCGGCCACCTGGTGGCCCACCCCGGGCTTTCCCTCTTTCCCGACGAGCGCAAAAACCAGCTTCTGGCCCAGGCCCTTGACTCCGTCAACCGCCGCTTTGGCCCCGACACCGTCCGCCCCGCCACTTTGGACCTCGTCGGCGAGGTCGG
>CAYYAB010000171.1:0-2429 GCA_964469895.1 uncultured bacterium
GCCACCTCGGAAAACCGCCGGGTGAAGGAAACCAGGCCGTTCGCCTCGTCGAGGCGCTCCTCCGGCACGAGCTCGGGGGTGATGGCGGCGATTAAGGGATACTCGAGTCGCTGGAAGATATGGGCGGCGAAAACGATCCCCCAGAGCAAGAGCAGGCTCTTGGTGCCCACCAGCGGGATCAGCAACACCAGCACTCCCTGTATGACCTGCGAGGCGACGAAGAGCCCCCGCCGTTCCCGGTGTTCAGCCCAGGCGGCCAGGAATGGGCTTAGGAAGACGTTGACCAAAAGCTGGGCCGACAGCACCGCCGCTACCATCGCGGTGCTGCCCGTGAGTTCGTAGACGAGCACGAAGAGGGCGATGCGGTGGACCTGATCCCCGGCCTGGGTGATCAACGATGCGATAAAAAAGCGGCGGAACGCGGGTATGGTCAATACTGCGCGCATGTCTTAGGAGCTAGTTTAGCAAGCCCTCGTACCCGTTTCGCCCTATCCCGCACATGTGGGGTCCTGCGCTTCCGCACCGATCCTAGAATGGAATAGACATGCCGGTAGCACCCTACGTCCTGGCCTTTGCCCTCTACCTGCTTACGCTCCTGCTGCTTTTGCGGCTCGGTCCCGGGGTGCTCCTCGGCTTTGTGGTACTCCTATACCTGGCCGACCTGGGCTTTCTCATCGGACTCGGCGGTCGTCCCTACAGCCTCGTTGGGCTCGCCCTTTTGGGTCTGGGAAGCTTGGTCACCCCCCCGCGTACGCGCACCCTCCCCCGCCTTCCCTTACGGCGCAAGCGAAAACAGCTGCTGCCCCCCTCGGAAAAAGAACCTTTGGAGGAGCGCTACCAGATCCTGGGAAAGCTGGGTAGTGGAGGCATGGCCACCGTGTACCGTGCCCGGCGCCGGGCCGACGGCCTGGTGGCTGCGCTTAAGATCCCCCAGGAACGCTACGCCAGCGAGCCCCGGTTTCTTAGGCGCTTGCACCGGGAAGCCGAGGTGCTCAAGAAACTCCGCCACCCCAACATCATCAAAGTCTACGAGCACGGCCAGGCGGGGCGCACCCACTTCATCGCCATGGAGCTGGTAGACGGCCCGAGCCTCGATCAGCTGATCGCCGACCGCCGCTTAAACCCCGAGCTGGCGCGAAAGGTGCTGCTATCGGTAGCGGAAGCCCTCAAATACATGCACGACCAGGGGTTTTTACACCGGGACCTCAAACCCGGGAACATCATGATCTACCGTAGCGCCCTGAAAGACGGTGACGTCGACCCAGCCGGCGTACGCCTCATGGACTTCGGAATCGCGGCCGGCAAGGAATTCACCCGGCTCACCACCGTGGGCGCCCGGATCGGCACCCCTACCTACATGAGCCCCGAGCAAGCCAGGGGCCAGCCCCTGGACGAAAAGAGCGACGTGTACAGCCTCGGGGTCGTGCTATACGAAGCCCTGGTGGGCGAAGCCCCTTTCCAGGGGGATTTCGAACAGGTGGCGCGCAAACAGATCCACGAGCGCCCGGTGCCGCCCATCCAGAAAAACCCCAAGCTCCATCCCCTGCTCAACGACCTGGTGATGCGGATGCTGGAAAAGGACCCGGCCCGCCGTCCCGACCTGGCGGAGGTGATCAGGGTCCTCAAGAATCTCCCGGTCGCCGAAACCCCGGAACTCACCCAGGATCATCTCCTGGCCCTGGCGGTGGAAGCCCCCGGCGGAAACCTCCGGCTGGTCAATCAAAAAGGCCTCCCGGTTCGGGCATTTGGCCGTCAGGCTGCGAACGACCTGGCGGTGGACCGCGAGGGTTACCTCTGGGTGGTGCACTTTGAATTTACCGACCAACGAGGCATGATCCGTCGCTTCTCCCCCGAGGGGGAGGAGGTGCTCGCCACCGGCACCTACGGTTTGAAGCTCGGCGAGTTTTTTAACCCGGTCGCCATCGCCTGCGGCCAGAACGACCGGGTTTACGTGCTGGACAGCGAGTCCCAGGCGATCACCCGCCTGACCCTGGAAGGGCGCGCGGAACTGCGCTTCGGGGGACGTGGACCCGGCCGGGGCAGCTTCCAGAACGCGGTGCAAATCGCGGTCGGAGAGGAGGTTTTCGTCCTTGACCTGGACGCGCGCCAGATCCAGCGGCTCGATGCCGAAGGCAACTACAAGGACCGACTGGTGCTCGCGGTATCGGCCGACGACCCCACCCCCCGAAGACTTTCCGGACTCGGCCTCGACGCTTCCGGAAACCTGTTGATCTACGACGCCGACTCGGAAAAGGTGCGCGTGCTCAGCCCCCAGGGCAAACTGCTTGCAAGCTATCCTCTCCCCCTCGCCGAGGACGAGGACGCAGGGGCGATCGTGGACCTCGCCGGCAGCCCGGACGGCGTGATCTACGCGCTCAGGCGTGGAAGCCCACGGATCTACCGTTTAGCAAGCGAGGAGGGCCCTCTCG
>CAYYAB010000172.1:0-2412 GCA_964469895.1 uncultured bacterium
GGAGTGAGCGGGTGCTCGAGCAGATCGACCCGGCCAAGGACGTGGACGGCTTTCACCCTCTGAACGTGGGTCGGCTTTGGTCGCGAGGGCCCGGCGTGGGGCTCGACCCCTGCACCCCGGCCGGGATCATGCGCCTTCTCGACCACTACGGCATCGAGGTGCGGGGCAGACGGGCGGTGGTGGTGGGCCGGAGCAACATCGTGGGAAAGCCTATGGCCGCCATGCTGCTCTTCGCCGATGCCACCGTGGGCGTGGCCCATTCCCGTACCAAGGACCTTGCCGGTCTCACCCGGGAGGCCGAGATCCTGGTCTCGGCGGTGGGCCGACCAGGGTACCTTAAACCCGAGATGGTCCGTCCCGGGGCGGTGGTGGTGGATGTTGGCATCACCCGGGTAGGGGATCGGCTCCTCGGCGACGCGGATCCGGCGGTGGCCGAGGTCGCCGGGGCACTTACCCCCGTCCCCGGCGGGGTGGGGCCGATGACCGTCGCCATGTTGATGGCGAATACCCTACGGGCGGCCAGGCGTAGGAGGGGTGTGTGACGCTGCCGGACGAGCTCCCTACCAAGTGGGACGCGGGTTTGGTGCGAAACCAGGTCTTCTGGACGGCGGTGGCGGCCAACCTGATGGCCCAGGTACTCAAGATCCTACTGGATTATGCCCTTTACCGCCGGTGGGATTTCAGGCGTCTTCTGGACACCGGGGGGATGCCCTCGACCCACTCCGCCACGGTGAGCGCGCTCGCGGTGTCGGTGGCTTTCGCCGAGGGCTGGGACAGCCCCCTTTTTGCCGTGGCGGCGATCTTTGCCCTGGTGGTGATGTACGACGCCACCGGGATCCGCCGCCACGCGGGGCAGCAAGCGGAGCTTTTGAATCAGCTGGTACGGGAGCTCCAGGACGTTTTGCAAAAGGGTTTTGCCCCGGGGCCCTTGAAGGAGCTCCTCGGGCACAGCTACCTCGAGGTCCTGGTGGGTGCCGTGCTCGGCGCCCTCGTGGCCTGGGCAAGCTTCCGCTTCTTCTAGGTCGGGTGGGTTGCGGGGTAATATTTGACGGAGCATAGGAACACGGGGGGCAGCCATGCTCACGCCGATTGAGAAAATCCTCTTCCTCGTTGCCGCCGCCTTGAGCTTTTATTTCGGTGGCCTGGGCTTTTACCGTATCTACCTCGCCTGGCGCCGGGGGAGACCGGAGGACCGGTTCGACCGCTTGCCGGAACGGGTGGGGCGGGCGCTTTGGCTGGTCCTCAGCCAGCAGACCGTGTTTCGCAGCCGCCCGCTGGCGTCCTTCTTCCACGCGCTCGTCTTCTATGGCTTCGTCTACTACCTGCTGGTCAACCTGGTGGACGTGCTCGAGGGCTTTTTCCCGCTTGAAACGAGGGGAGGATTTTGGAATTTACACAATCTTCTTGCGGATCTTTTCTCCACCGCCGTGCTCGTAGGCATTTCGGCCTTGATGATCCGGCGCTACTGGATCCGGCCCTCGGATCTCTTCGTCGGTCCCCATGTTCCCTTGCACGAGAAGGCCCGGGACGGAATTCAGCGGGACTCGGCGATCGTCGGCGCCTTCATCTTCTTCCACGTTTCCTCCAGGTTGCTTGCCAAGGCCGCCCAGCTCGCCCACGCGGGGCCTGACCCCTTCCAGCCGGTGGCGAGCGCCGCGAGCGCCCTTTTCGCCGGTCTTTCTCCCTCGGGGCAGGTCTTTTTCGAGCACCTCTTCTGGTGGGGCGCGCTCGGCTCGGTCCTCGCCTTCATTCCGTACTTCCCGCGCTCTAAGCACATCCACCTGGTGATCTCCGGCATCAAGCTGACCTTCCAAAAGGAGGTGCCCGGGGCGCTTTCCCCCATCGACTTCGAGGACGAAGCCGCCGAGGTTTTTGGGGTAAGGAAGCTGGAGGACTTCACGTGGCCGCGTCTTCTGGATCCTTATGCCTGCATCATGTGTAACCGCTGCCAGGAGGTCTGCCCCGCCTACGCCACCGGAAAACCGCTATCTCCCTCCGCCATCATCATCAGCGAGCGCTACGAGCTCAATGACATCCTCCCCGAGTTCGCCGCGGGGAAGGAAAGCCCGAGGCCTCTCATGGAGTTCGCCATCAACGAGGAGGCGCTCTGGTCCTGCACCACCTGTCTGGCCTGTGTGGAGGTCTGTCCGGTCGGAAACGAGCCCATGCTTCACATCACCGACCTGCGCCGGGAGCGGGTGTTGATGGAAGGGGAGTTCCCCTCCGAGCTGCAAAACGCTTTCCGAGGCATGGAGCGCTCGGGGAACCCCTGGGGCCTCGCGGCGGAAAAGCGCATGGACTGGGCCGAGGGGCTTCCCTTCAAGGTGCCCACCACCGCCGAGGTACCGGATCCCGACGTGCTCTACTGGGTGGGCTGCGCCGCCAGCTACGACCCCCGGGCCCAGAAGATCG
>CAYYAB010000173.1:0-2392 GCA_964469895.1 uncultured bacterium
CTCCTCCTCGACGAGCCCCTGGGCGCCCTCGATTTGAAACTCCGAAAAGAGCTCCAGATCGAGTTGATGCGCCTCCAGATGGAGCTCAAGATCACCTTCGTCTACGTCACCCACGACCAGGAGGAGGCGCTCGTGATGAGCGACCGCATGGCGGTGATGCGGGCCGGGCGCATCGAGCAGATCGGCCTTCCGGAGGAGCTCTACGAACGCCCCAGGACCCCCTTCGTCGCCCGCTTCCTCGGGACCTCGAACCTGATCGAGGGCACCGCCCACAAGCCCCACGCGATCCAGACCCCGATCGGCCCCCTCCAGGTTGTCGCCGAGCTCACCCCGGGCAGGGACTACCTGCTCTCGATCCGGCCGGAAAAGCTCCGGCTCTCCCGGGCCCCGAGCGGGGGGCCCAACGAGGTGCGGGCGAGGGTGCGGGACATCGTCTACACCGGCGCCGAGAACCAGTACATCCTGCGCGCAGGGGAGCTCGAGCTCATCGCCTACACCCTAAACGCCGACATCTCCGAGCCCGGCTACGAGGAATACGACTACGGCGAGGAGATCTTCGTCCGCCTACCTCCCGAGAACCTGGTGGTGGTCGGTGGATAGGTCGGCGGCAAGCCCCTTGAGGCGGCTTTTCCGCCTTCTGGTCACGGTCTGGCCAGGGGCGCTTTGGCTCTTCGTCTTCATGGTGGTGCCCGCCCTCTTCATGCTGGTGGCTTCCTTTCTCCAGCGAGGGCCCCACGGCACCCTGGTCGGCCCCTTCACCCTCGCCAACTACCTGCGCTTTTTCGGCCTCACCGAGGCGGGGTTCGATCCCCTGTACCTCCTGATCCTCGCCCGGAGCGTGTTCTTCGCCCTGGTGGTCACCCTCCTCACCCTGCTCCTCGGTTATCCCTTGGCTTTCGCCATCGCCCAAAGCCGCTACCGGGAGATGCTCCTTTTGCTCGTGGTGCTTCCCTTTTGGACCAACTTCCTGATCCGGATCTACGCCTGGATCGTGATTTTCCAGAAAAAGGGGGTGGTGAACGCCTTCCTCGGTCTGCTCGGGATCGACCCTATTGCGCTATACCCCTCCTGGTTCGCGGTCTACACCGCCACCGTTTACACCTACCTCCCCTTCCTGGTGCTCCCCGTTTACACCGCGGTGGAGCGGGTGGACTGGACGCTGCACGAGGCCGCCCAGGACCTGGGCGCCGGCCGGTTCCGTAGTTTTCTCCACGCGGTCTGGCCCCAGACCCTTCCCGGCGTCGTCGCGGGGGTGCTGCTCGTCTTCATCCCCGCCCTCGGCACCTTCGTGATCTCCGACCTGCTCGGAGCCGGCCGGGTGATCCTGATCGGGAACGTGATCCAGCAGCAGTTCGGGGTGGTCCGGGACTGGGCGTTCGGAAGCGCCGCCGCCTACGTACTCATGGGGCTCGTGCTCCTTGGACTTTGGCTCTACGCCCGCCGGGCGGGCGAGGAAGGGCTCGACCGGCTGGTCTAGGGGGGGAACGTGCGGCTCTTACTCAGGATCCACACCCTCCTCGTCCTCTTCTTCCTCTACCTTCCGATCGCGGTGATCGTCGTGCTCTCCTTCAACCAAAGCCGCTTCGGGGTGCAGTGGCGGGGGTTCACCACCGCGTGGTACGAAAAGCTCTTTCATAACCCCCGCATCGCGCTCTACGCCGAGAACACCCTGGTGGTGGCGCTGGCGAGCACGCTGATCGCCACCGTGCTCGGAACCCTTCTCGCCCTCGGCCTCTATCGCTACCGCTTTCGGGGTAAAGGGCTACTCCGGTTCTTGCTCTACGTCCCGGTGGTCATCCCGGACATCGTGATGGGGGTTTCCCTTCTGCTTTTCTTCGCTTGGGTGCGGGAGGCCACCGGGTTTTTCCGCCTTTCGCTTTTTACCATCATCCTGGGCCACGTCACCTACCAGCTCGCCTACGTGGCCCTGGTGGTGCGAAGCCGCTTGGCTTCGCTCGACCCCGCGCTGGAGGAAGCCGCCGCCGACCTCGGCGCCGGAGGCTTTGCCACCTTCCGCTACGTCACCTTCCCCTTGATCTGGCCCGGGGTCCTCGCCGGAGCCCTACTCGCATTTAGCCTCTCCCTCGACGACTTCGTCATCACCTTCTTCACCGCCGGACCCGGTTCCACCACTTTGCCGCTTTACATCTTTGGCAGCGTCAAACGCGGGGTCACCCCCGAGATCCACGCCCTCTCCTCTATACTGATCGCGGCGTCCATGGCCGGGGTGCTTCTCGGCCGGGCGCTTTTAAGGAGGAGGTGAAATGAAGCGCACGATCGCCGTACTGCTCCTTGCCGTCTTGGGCCTCGCCTGGGCCCGGGGCGAGCTCCGGCTTTTTAACTGGGCGGACTACATCCCGGAAGAGGTGGTCGCCGAGTTCGAGCGGCGCTA
>CAYYAB010000174.1:0-2353 GCA_964469895.1 uncultured bacterium
TTTACGCCGAGGCCGCGGGCTTGCCGCTCGTCACCCGGTTTTCGCTCTTTTCCGACGCGGACGTGGTCATCGTGCTGGGGCGGGACCTGGTTCGGGATCGGTAAAGCCTCGAACGAGCCGCGCCCCCCGAAACTCACATCTTTTTATCATTGGAGGGTAGGTTGCAGGTCGGGGTGAAAAAATGGGTGGTATCAACCGTAAACCGACCAAAGGGCCGAAGCTTGTGGCTTCCTCGGCTCGCGTGAGCCGGGTTGTGGGTATGCCGCTCGGCGAACACCGCCTATGAGGAGGCGATCATCGCGGCGTTTAACGGTTCGTACGACGAGGCGCTTGCGCACCACGACCATAGCCTGGACCTCGCCGCCACCGCAGGGGAGCGCTTGCATGACATCGATGCGGCCTACGCCATGCTGCTTGAAGACCCATTGGCTCCAGAACTCGAACCTGATCTCCTTCGTGAAGAGCTTGCGGGGCGGGTGCTCTTCGATGTGAATGCGGTGCTTTTCGACGAGGTGGCCGAGCATATCAAGGTGCAAAACCTCGTCGAGACGTTTGAACGGGAACGGTCGCGATGCGCTTTGGGACGTATCTAGATGCCCTCCGGGAATCCAGGGCCCGGCTCGAGAAAAGCGCGCACGATCCCCGGGTTTGGGTACAGGCGGTGGACGAGGGCGAGGTGCCCATACGCTCCACGTACCTCGCCCTGCTGACGGATTTCCTGGGGGCCTTTCAGCGATTTCGACGGATCTCTATTACAAAACGGAGGGATATGGAAGCCTCGTCCACGAGGGAGCCGCCGTACGTCGTTGAGCTCAGGGGCGTCGCGAAGACCTATCCCGGAGGGGCCCCCGCCCTCCGGGGTGTCGATTTCTTCCTGCGGGCGGGGGAGCGGGTGGTTCTCCTCGGGCTGAACGGGGCGGGGAAGAGTACGCTGGTGAAGATCCTCGCGGGGTTGCTGGCGCCGGATGCCGGCGAGCTTCGGGTGTTCGGAAGCCGCCTTACCCCGGGAAAACGGCGCCGGCTCGGCTTTCTTTTTGAGGAGGCAGAGAACCTCTACGGCTATCTGACGGCCTGGGAGAACCTGCTTTTTTACGGCAGGCTCGCGGGTGTTCCCGAACGCCGCCTGCGCGAGAAGGCCTTGAAGCTGCTGGCCCGGTTTGGCCTGGAGGCCGCGAGGGACCGGCTGGCCCAGAATCTCTCGCGCGGGCAGAAGCAGCGGCTCGCCCTCGCCAGTACCCTGGTTCAGGGGGCCGAGGCCTACGTCCTCGATGAACCGACCCTGGGGCTTGATCTCGAAGCGCAAAACGACCTGATCGCGCGCATCCGCGACCTTCCCACGGTGCTCCTAACCACGCATGACCCGGTTCTGGCCTAGGAAGTTGCCGATCGTTTCGTGGTGCTGAAAGCGGGCGAGGTCAAGGTGGTCACGAGTCGTTTGGACCTCGTGGCCAAGGGGGTGCATGATTCGGAGACGCTCCGGAGCTGGCTTTTGGAGGTCTACCGGTGATCCTCCTCTTTCGCGCTTTCCTGGCGCGCAGCTTTGCCCTCCAGAGGCGCTATTTCGCGGATTATGCGCTGGGACTTTTGGTGAAGGTGTTTTTCTTCACCGCGATCCTGTATGCCAGTCAGGGGCATTCTGCACGGGAAGCCTACGTGGCGGGATTTTTACTTTGGTATCTCGCCGCGCACTTGCTGGCCCGGATGGCCAATTTCTTTCTGGAAGAGGCCTATCTCGGTACGTTGGCCCGGTTGCTCGCCTCGCCCCACTCCCCCACGGCCATCGTCGCCGCGCTTTCCCTCGCCGAGCTTCTCGTGGCCCTGCCCTGGGTCGCCGCCCTCGCGGTGTATGCCAGGTTGAGCGGTGTTTTGCTCTCTGGCCTAGGGCCGGAAGCGCTGGTCACCGGTATCCTCGCGCTTGTAGGCGTTTGGGGGCTCGGCCTTACGCTGCTCGCGGCCTCGTTGCGCTACAAGCAGGTGGGGAGTTTTACCGAGATGCTTACCTTATACCTTCTTCTTTTTTCCGGGTTCTTCTTCGTACCCGGGGAAAAGCTCCCCCTGACCCTGCGCGTTGTGAACCTGCTGAACCCCTTGGAGAAGGCCGTCGGAGTCTTTTCCGGAGGGGGTTTCGGACCGCTTGGGCTCGCGGCCGCGTTCTGGGTGCTCGTCGGCGGGGTAGCGTTCGCTCTCGGTTATCGCTGGGCGAGGCGGAGCGGCCGGCTTCTCGATTACTGAGGTCCCGTGCCGTCCGGCCCGGTGCCCTGCTTTGGTACAATGGGTTTGGATGGGAATCCCGATTGGAGTGGATCGCTTGATCCGAGAGGCCTACCGAATCCTCGATCAAAAGAAGGCGGAG
>CAYYAB010000175.1:0-2311 GCA_964469895.1 uncultured bacterium
GGCTTTCATCCCTTGAACGTGGGCCGGCTTTGGTCGCAAGGGCCCGGGGTAGGCCTTGATCCTTGCACCCCGGCTGGGATCATGCGCCTTCTCGACCACTACGGCATCGAGGTACAAGGCAGGCGGGCGGTGGTGGTGGGCCGGAGCAACATCGTGGGAAAGCCCATGACCGCCATGCTGCTCTTCGCCGACGCCACCGTGAGCGTGGCGCATTCCCGCACCCGGGACCTGCCCGGGCTCACCCGGGAGGCCGAGATCCTGGTCTCGGCGGTGGGCCGGCCGGGCTACCTTAAGTCGGAGATGGTACGGCCGGGAGCGGTGGTGGTGGACGTTGGCATTACCCGCGTCGGGAATCGGCTCCTTGGCGACGCGGACCCGGGGGTGGCCGAGGTGGCCGGGGCACTCACCCCCGTCCCCGGCGGAGTGGGGCCGATGACCGTGGCCATGCTGATGGCAAACACCCTGCAAGCGGCGAAGCGGAGGAGGGGGGCGTGAAGCTGCCAAGCGGTTGGGTCGCGAAGTGGGACACCGGTCTGGTGCAAAACCAGGTCTTCTGGACCGCGGT
The DNA here is from genome assembly GCA_964469895.1 of uncultured bacterium. Lineage (GTDB taxonomy): Bacteria > Deinococcota > Deinococci > Deinococcales > Marinithermaceae > WFXV01. The sequence continues at coordinate 566 of CAYYAB010000175.1, forward strand.
GGCCGCAAACGTGATCGCCCAAGCGGTAAAGATCTTGATCGACTACGCCCTCTACCGCCGCTGGGACCTAAAGCGCCTCTTGGATACCGGGGGGATGCCCTCGACCCACTCGGCCACGGTGAGCGCCCTCGCGGTTTCGGTGGCCTATGCCGCGGGCTGGGACAGCCCGCTTTTTGCCGTGGCCGCGATCTTCGCCCTGGTGGTGATGTACGACGCCACCGGGATCCGCCGCCACGCGGGCCAACAGGCCGAGCTTTTGAACCAGCTCGTACAGGAACTCCAGGACGTTTTGCAGAAAGGTCTCGCCCCCGAACCTTTAAAGGAACTCCTCGGGCACAGTTACCTCGAGGTCCTGGTCGGGGCGTTGTTGGGTGCCTTCGTGGCCTGGGTGAGCTTTCGGTTTTTCTAGGACGGGTGTCCCCGGCCGCGGGGTAATATTTGACTGAGTATAGGAACGCTGGGGGTGGCCATGCTCACGCCGGTTGAGAAACTCCTGTTCCTCGTCGCCGCCGCCTTGAGCTTCTATTTCGGCGGCCTGGGGTTTTACCGTATCTACCTCGCCTGGCGCCGGGGGAAGCCCGAGGACCGCTTCGACCGACTTCCCGAGCGGGTGGGCCGGGCGCTCTGGCTGGTGCTTACCCAACAGACCGTGTTCAAACGCCGACCGGTGGCGTCGTTCTTCCACGCGTTGGTCTTCTACGGCTTCGTCTACTACATGCTGGTCAACCTGGTGGACGTGCTCGAGGGCTTTTTCCCGCTCGAGACCCGGGGCGGGCTCTGGAACGTCCACAACCTCCTCGCCGACCTCTTTTCCGCCTCGGTGCTCGTCGGCATTGTGGCGCTGATGGTCCGGCGCTACCTGGTCCGCCCTTCCGAGCTCTTTGTGGGGCCCCACGTTCCCTTGCACGAAAAGGCTCGGGCCGGGATCCAGCGGGATTCGGCGATCGTCGGCGCCTTCATCTTCTTTCACGTCTCTTCACGATTGCTCTCCAAGGCCGCCCAGCTCGCCCACACGGGGCCTGACCCCTTCCAGCCGGTGGCGAGCGCCGCGAGCGCGCTTTTTGCCGGCCTTGCTCCCTCAGGGCAGGTCCTCTTCGAGCACCTCTTCTGGTGGGGCGCGCTTGGCTCGATCCTCGCCTTCATTCCCTATTTCCCGCGTTCCAAGCACATCCACCTGATGATCTCCGGGGTCAAGCTGACCTTCCAAAAGGAGGTGCCCGGGGCGCTTTTGCCCATCGACTTCGAAGACGAATCGGCCGAGGTCTTCGGGGTGAAAAAGCTCGAAGATTTCACCTGGCCCCGGCTCGTGGACCCCTATGCCTGCATCATGTGCAACCGCTGCCAGGAGGTTTGCCCCGCCTACACCACCGGAAAACCGCTATCTCCCTCCGCCCTCATCATCAGCGAGCGCTACGAGCTAAACGACATCCTCCCCGAGTTTGCCGCGGGAAAGGAAAGCCCGAGGCCCCTGATGGAGTTCGCCATCAACGAGGAGGCGCTTTGGTCCTGCACCACTTGCATGGCCTGCGTTGAGGTCTGCCCGGTGGGCAACGAACCCATGCTCCACATCACCGACCTGCGCCGGGAGCGGGTGTTGATGGAAGGGGAGTTCCCCTCCGAGCTGCAAAACGCTTTCCGAGGCATGGAGCGCTCGGGGAACCCCTGGGGCCTCGCGGCGGAAAAGCGCATGGACTGGGCCGAGGGGCTTCCCTTCAAGGTGCCCACTACCGCCGAGGTACCGGATCC
>CAYYAB010000176.1:0-2290 GCA_964469895.1 uncultured bacterium
TGCTGCGCGAGGGGGCGACGCTTCCCGCACTGCTATACGGCCTGGGCTCGCCGGTGCTCGGGGTGGGCGCGGCCCTCGTGGGCGTTTGGCTTGGGGGTAGATAGTCGTGGGACTCAAAGGGGAGGCCAAGCTGCTTCGGATCTTCGTGGGCGAGTCCGACCGCTACCAGGGTCGGCCGCTTTACGAGGCGATCGTTTTGAAGGCCCGTGAGGCGGGGCTCGCCGGCGCCTCGGTCTTCCGGGGGATCATGGGTTTTGGCGGGCACTCCCGGATCCACACCGCCCGGGTGCTCCGGCTCTCCGAAGACCTGCCCGTGATGATCGAGATCGTCGATCTACCCGAGAAGATCGAGGCGTTTTTGCCCACCCTCGACGCGATGATTACCGAGGGGCTCGTCACCCTCGAGCGCGTCGAGGTGGTCTGGTACCGCGGGCGGAATGCGGGATAAAATGCGGCCGCTATGAAAAAGTTTGCGGTTTTGGGGGTTTTGCTGCTTGGGCTGGCGCTCGCCGGCGTGGGCGCCGTCGCCGACGCCCTGTACGTCGCCTTCATGGCCAAGGTTCCGGCGGTGGCGCCGAAGGTCGCGAGCCTCGAGGAGGCCTACCGGGTGCAGGACGCCTTCGTCGCGCGGCTTTCCGTGCCGCTCGGGCCGGTGGTGGGCTACAAGGTGGGCCTCACCAGCCAGGCGGTGCAGAGGCGGTTCGGCGTGAACCACCCCTTGAGGGGTCAGCTCCTCCGTCGGATGCTCCTCAAGGACGGAGCCCAGGTGCCCGCCCGCTTCGGCGCCCGGCCGATCGCCGAGGCCGACCTGTTGGTGCGGGTCAAGGACGCCGGGATCAACGAGGCGAAGACGATCGCCGAGGTCTGGGAGCACCTGGACGCGGTGATTCCCTTCATCGAGCTGCCGGATCTTCTCGTCAGGAAGGGCGATCCCCTCACCGCCCCGGTGATCACCGCCATCAACGTGGGGGCGCGGCTTGGGGTGATGGGGGCGGAGATCCCCACCGAGCGGCTCGCCGCCGGCGACCTGGCGGCGATGACCGTGCGCGTCTACCTGGACGGCGAGGAGGTCATGGCGGTACCGGGTAAGGCGATCCTCGGCCACCCCTTGAACGCGGTGCTTTGGCTCGTTCGGGACCTGAAGGCCGACGGCAAGGCGCTAAAGCCCGGCGACCTCGTGAGCCTCGGGAGCCTGGGGCGGCCCCTTGTGCCCCGGCCGGGGACCGAGCTCCGGGTGGTCTACGCGGGGCTTTTCGGCAACCAAGAGGTGAGGGTGCGGTTTCGGTGAGCGAAGGCCCCTCTCCCCGGCTGCTCCCGGTGCGGCGCCTCTCCGACTTCGAGTGGGAGAGCCTCCGGGCCGCCGCCCGGGGGGAGGGCTGCGAAGAGCTCGAAAGGGTGCTCGCCCGGTTCGGCGGGGAAGACCGGGAGGCGGGGCTTTGGGTTTTTTCCGCTTCGCGGGAGGTGCGGGCGGTGGCCGGGGTGGGGCCCGAGCCCTGCCCCGGCTGGCTCGGTGCTGCGCGGCTCCTTGTTATCTACGTCCACCCCGATCACCGCGGGCAGGGCTTCGGCCACCGGCTGCTCGCCCGCATCCTCCGCCACCTCCGGGGCCGCGCTCGAAGGCTCACCGCCCGGGTTGCCGACCGCCCGAGCGCGAGCTTTCTGGAACACCACGGCTTCGTGCCCCTTAAAGACGCTTGCGTAAGCCACTTTCGTCTGGTGGGGAAAAGGTAGGGTAGAGGCATGGCCCTTCCTCCGGGTCAGCGCTCGGTCCCCAAGCTTCCCGTCTTTACCGCGGTTCCCCCGGCCGGCCTTCCCGGGCCCGGGGCGTACCGGGTCTGGGTCCGGGGCCGGGTGAAGCGGCCGCTTGTGCTCTCCCTCGCGGAGCTTTTGCCCCGGGCCGAGGAGGTCCACGACTTCCACTGCGTCACCGGCTGGAGCCGGGAACGGGTTCGCTGGGAGGGGGTGCCGCTTTCCGAGGTGCTCGAGGAGGCGGGCCTCCTTCCCGGGGCCCGCTGGCTCCTCGCGTTTGCCTACGGCGCGTATTCCGCGGCGATCCCCCTGGACGAGGCCCTCAAGCCTGGGGTGCTGCTCGCCACCCGGCTCGAGGGCCGGCCGATCCCCGCGCCCTACGGCGGCCCGGTGCGCCTGGTGGTCCCCCACCTCTACGGCTGGAAGAGCGTGAAGTGGCTGATGGGGATCAAGGTGCTCGAGCGCTACGAGCCCGGCTACTGGGAGGCCCGGGGCTACCATCCCCGGGGTGACCCCTGGAAAGAGGAGCGCTACGGCTAGC
>CAYYAB010000177.1:0-2280 GCA_964469895.1 uncultured bacterium
CGTCCGCACCGGGGTGCCAAAAGGCAATGCTAAGTCCCAGCCTCCGGTAAGTGTGTGCGGCAACGCACATTTACGCCGGGTATTTCACCTTCACCGAGGGGCCCATGGTGGTGGCGATGTGCACGCTCTTGATGTAGGTGCCCTTGGCCGCCTCGGGCTTGGCCGCCTCCACCGCCTTGATGAAGGCGCGGAGGTTCTCGGCGATCTTCTCGGCGTCGAAGCTGGCCTTTCCGATGGGGGCGTGGACCACCCCGGTCTTGTCGTTGCGGAACTCGATCCGGCCGGCCTTGATCTCCTTGATGATCTCGCCAATGTTGAAGCCCACGGTGCCGGCCTTGGGGTTGGGGAGGAGCCCCCGGGGGCCAAGGATCCGGCCGAGCTCCCGGCCCACCACGCCCATCATGTCGGGGGTGGCGACGACGGCGTCGAAGTCGAGCCAACCCTCCTTGATCTTCTTCACGAGCTCCTCGCCGCCCACGAACTCGGCCCCGGCCTCCTCGGCCTCTTTGAGCTTTTCCCCTTTGGCGATCGCGACCACCCGCACCTGACGGCCGGTGCCGTGGGGCAGGGCCACGGTCGAGCGCACCGTCTGGTCGGACTTACGGGGATCGATGCCGAGCTTGATGTGGGCCTCGACGGTCTCGTCGAACTTGGCGCTCGCGAGCTCCTTGACCAGCTTCGCCGCCTCCTCGGGGGTGTAGAACTTATCGCGGTCGACCTTCTCGAGGAGGTTGAGGTAGCGCTTGCCCCGCTTAGGCATCGGGCACCCCCTCCACTTCCACGCCCATGGAGCGGGCGCTACCGGCGATCATGCGGGCCGCGGCCTCGAGGCTCGCAGCGTTTAGGTCCTTCATCTTCATCTCGGCGATCTTCAGGCAGTCGTCCCAGGTGATCTTGCCGACCTTCTGCCGTCCGGGCTCGCTCGCCCCCTTCTCGATCCCCGCCGCCTTGCGGATCAGGTAGGAGGCGGGCGGGGTCTTGGTGACGAAAGAGAAGGAGCGGTCGGCGTAGATGGTGATCTCCACCGGGACGATGGCGTCGCCCATGTTGGCGGTGGCGGCGTTGAACGCCTTGACGAACTCCATGATGTTGGCGCCGTACTGACCCAGCGCCGGGCCCACCGGCGGGGCCGGGGTGGCCTTGCCAGCGGGCAGCTGCAGCTTTACGAAACCTACGACTTTCTTTGCCATCTCGAACCCTCCCTAGCTCCCCCGAACTTCGGGGTACGAACGCCGGGCTAGGCCTTCACGACCTGCGAAAAGTCCAGCTCGACCGGGGTCTCCCGGCCGAAGATCGAAACCAGGACCTTGACCTTGTTGCGCTCGGGGTGAATCTCGCTCACCACCCCGGTGAAGTCGGCGAAGGGGCCGCTCACCACCCGGACCACGTCGCCTTCCTTGAAGGTGACCTCGGGCTTGGGCCCTTCCTTCTCCCCGGCGACCCCGCTCGCCTTCAGGATGCGCTCGACCTCCTCCGGGGTCAGGGGCACCGGACGGTACTTGCCCCGCTCGTCGGTGACCCCCACCACCCCGGTGACGCCGGGGGTGTTGCGCACCACCTCCCAGGCCTCGTTGGGCTCCTCGGGGTTGTCGCCGAGGTCCATCTGGACGAAGACGTAGCCGGGAAAGAGCTTGCGGTGGGTGATCTCCTTCTTGCCGCCCTCGCGGTGCTCCACGATCTCCTCGGTGGGGATGAGGACCTGGAAGATCTTGTCCTCCATGCCGAGCGCGCGGGCCCGGCGCTCGATGTTCTCCTTGACCTTGTCCTCGTACCCCACGTAGGTGTGGACCGCGTACCACTCGATGCTCATCGCAACAACCCTGTCACGCCCTGGATGAACCAACCGAAGAAGAGGTCGTAGACCCAGAGGATCACCATCATGAAGAAGGTAAAGAGGAGCACCGCCTCGGTGGACTGGATGATCTCGTCGCGGCTCGGCCAGGTCACCCGGGCGAGCTCGGCCCGGGCCTCGCGGAAGTAGTTGACGATCCGGGCGAGCATCTTAGACCTTGACCTCCCGGTGCACGGTGTGCTTCTTGCACCAGGGGCAGTATTTCCTGAGCTCGAGCTTGGTGGGGGTGTTGCGCTTATTCTTCTCGGTGGTGTAGTTGCGGCGTTTGCACTCGGTGCACTCGAGCTGGATGATGATGCGGACGTCGCTGGCCATGGCTTCCTCGCTTCAAAAGGGGGACCGGGCGCGTGCCCCGGTCCCCCTCGGCTCGCTTACTCCAGGATCTTGGTGACGACGCCGGCGCCCACGGTGCGGCCGCCCTCGCGGAT
>CAYYAB010000178.1:0-2268 GCA_964469895.1 uncultured bacterium
GGTCCTGGGAGAGGCGGAGAGCCCCCTTCCCGGCAAGCGGGGAAACCGCGAGATCTGGCTCTGGCTTCGGCGCCCCGCAGAGGAACGCCGCCTCCGCGTTCCCGCCCGAACGTGAGGTGGCTTCTTTTGACCCGGTCCGCCGGCGCCGAGGATGGGGATGTGGTCCTTTTTCTTCTGGTGGCGTTGCTGGTGCTTCCCGGGGGGTTCGCGATGAACCGGCTCGCGGGCGAGACCTCCCCTTACCTGCGCCAGCACGCCGATAATCCGGTGGACTGGTACCCCTGGGGCGAGGAGGCGTTTGCCCGGGCCCGGCGGGAGAACAAGCCGATCTTCCTCTCGATCGGGTACGCCACCTGTTACTGGTGCCACGTGATGGAGGAGGAGAGCTTCGAGGACCCCGAGACCGCGGCGATCTTGAACCGCTACTTCGTCTCCATCAAGGTGGACCGCGAGGAGCGCCCCGACATCGACCAGCTCTACATGCGTGCCTACCAGAAGATGTCCGGGGGCGCGGGGGGCTGGCCGCTTAACCTCTTCCTCACCCCCGAGGGCAAGCCCTTCTACGGGGGCACCTATTTTCCCAAGGAGCGCCGGGGGGGCTGGCCGGCGTTTCGCGAGGTGCTGCTCGCGGTCGCCCGGGCCTGGGCCGAGCGGGAGGAGGAGCTCCGGGCCCAGGCCGAGCGCCTCGCGCCCGCCCGGATCCTGGCTCAGGGTCCCGGGGGACGTTCGGAGGGTCTCGAGCGGCTGGCCCTGGAGGCCTTGGCCTTTGAGTTCGATCCTCAGCATGGGGGTTTTGGCGTCGAGCCCAAGTTTCCCCAGGCCCCGCTGCTCGGCTTCCTGCTCCGCATGGCCTGGCTCGGCGAGCGGGAGGCGTGGGGGATGCTGGAGCCCACCCTCCTTGCCATGGCCGAGGGAGGGATCTACGACCAGCTCGGAGGAGGCTTCCATCGTTACGCGGTGGACGCCGCCTGGCGCGTGCCCCACTTCGAGAAGATGCTTTACGACAACGCCCAGCTCGCGCGCGTCTACCTGGGCGCCTGGAGGATCTCCGGCGAGCCCCTCTTCCGCCGCATCGCGGAGGAGACCCTCGACTTCCTCCTGGCCGAGCTGGCTGCCCCCGAGGGGGGTTTTTACAGTGCGCTCGACGCCGGCCGGCCCGGGGCCGAGGGCGCCTACTACGTCTGGACCTGGGAGGAGTGGCGGCAGGTGCTGGGCGCCGAGGCCGAGGCCGCCGCCCGGGCCTACGGGGTGCGCCCCGAGGGGAACTGGGAAGAGGGCAAGAACGTGCTCTGGCGGCGGGGGGAGCCGCCGAAGGGGGTCCGGGAGCGCCTCCTCGCCGCCCGTGCCCGGCGTCCCCGGCCGGGACTGGACGACAAGATCCTGGCCGACTGGAACGGTCTCGCCCTCGCCGCTTTCGCCGAGGCTGGGCGCCTTTTGGAGGAGCCCCGCTACCTCGAGGCCGCCCGCCGCACCGCCCGCTTCCTGCTCGAACGGATGCTCAAGGACGGGCGCATCCGCCACTCCTGGGCCCGCGGTCGGCTGCGCCCCGAGGCGTACCTGGCCGATCAAGCGGCGGTGGGGCTCGGCCTCCTCGAGCTCCACCACGCCACCGGCGAGCTGCGCTGGCTGGAGGCCGCCCGCGACCTGGGCGAGGTCGCGATGCGCTACTTCGAGGAGGAAAACCGCCGCTTCGTCGACGCGCTCGAGCACACACCCCTCGGTCGTCCCGCCGATCCCACCGACGGCGCCTACCCCTCGGGGAGCTCGCTTGCGATCGAGCTCCTCCTCCGCCTCGCGGCGATCTACGGCGAGTCGCGCTGGGAGGAGGCGGCCCAGAGCGCGCTCGATCGGCTGGGGCCTGGGCTCGAGCAAAGCCCCGGGGCCTTCGGGGCGGCGCTTTCCGCCCACCTCTTTGACCGGCGGGGGAGCGAGCTCGCGGTCTCGACCCCGGCCGAGCTCGCAGCGTTTGCCCGGCGGATCTACGCGCCGCTTACGGTCTTCGTCTTCGGCCCCGAGGATGCGCTCCCGGTCCTTCGTAGGCGCCCCGAAGGCCGGGCCTACCTATGCCGTCGTGCGATCTGCCGTCTGCCCTCCACCGACGCTGACCAGCTGATCGGGGAGTTCCGCGCCTTTTACCCGGAGGCGGTACTTCCCGACTAGCCTCTAATCCTACATTCTAACGGGTTGCGCCCCCGCCTCTGGTTGCTAGGATGACCCCGTGGACGAGGCCGAAGCGTCATCGCTTTGCCAAGGCCAGCCGCCGTTCCT
>CAYYAB010000179.1:0-2246 GCA_964469895.1 uncultured bacterium
GCGAGCAAGGCAAGAGTGTGGTGGAGACCTTCAAGGAGGTACTGGCATGAGGGCCTTGGTCTTCTGGCGGCTTTCCCGCGATCGGGGGATCGCCCTCTTCGTCTTAGTGGGACTGCTCCTCGCCGCCTACAGCGGGCGGAATCTCGACCGCACCACCGCCCTCCTTTACCTGGTGGGCCTCAGCCAGGGAGCGATTTGGGGCGGGCTCGCGCTCCTTTTCGTCCTCTACCGCCGGAACGTGCGGGCCGCGGCTCGGGGCGAGCTGGGGATGCTCCTCCTCCTGCCCCGCGGTCCCGACCGGCTCGCCCTGGCCCAGGCCGCCGAGTTCCTGTCCTTCGCGGTCCTCCTCGGCGGGGGCCTCCTCGCGTTGGGACTTTGGGCGGTCGGCCGCTTCGATCCCGGTGCCGCCGGTGAGCTCTTGCGGCTTGCGGGCTACCTCTTCCTCGCCCTGGGCCTACCCACGCTGGGCCTTTTTCAGCTAGTGACCGCGGTCCACGTCGGCTACCGCTTGGGGCGGGTCGGGGGCGCCGCGGCTGGCGCAGTATTCCTGGGTCTTCCGATGGGGATCGGGTGGCTCCTCGGCCGGCTGGATTCCGACGCACTATGGAACTTTGGACCCAAGGTCAGCGTGGGCTCCTTCCGCTGGCTTGCCGGGAACGTCCCCGGGCTGGAGATCGTTTTGCCCCCGGGCAACTGGCCGGCCTGGCCACTGGCCGCGGGGGTGCTCGCCTATCTGCTCGGGGTCCTTCTCGCCCTCGCGATCTACCGCGAGGCCGAGGTCTAGGAGGTCGGCATGATCGGAAACGGGCTTCTCACCTTGCTGGCGGCGGCGGTATGGCTCTACGGCCTCTACCTCGCCCTCACCCGCACCAAAAGCCCCACCGCCAGGGCGGTGGTCGCGGTCGCCCTGGTGGGGCTCTTCCTGGGCACCGGGGGGATCGGGCTCAACCTCGACCTCGGCGGAGGCCGGGGCTACCCTTACACCCGGCAAGAGGAACGGAGGCTTCCCGAGATCCGCGCCCTCGACCTCGCCGTCACCAACGCCGAGGCGATCGTCCGCCCCGGCGACGGCCGGCTCACCCTGGTCTACCGGGCCAAAAGCCGGGCCGCCCTGGCCCGCATGCACCCCCGGGTCCGGGTCGAGGACGGGCGGCTTGTCGTCCGGGACGACCGCCAGCCGAGGGGCACCGTCTACCGGTTCGAGCTTGGGCTGCGGGCCCCGGTCGTCGCCCGGATCGCCCTTACCAACGGCGAGCTCAAGGCCGAGGACCGCCTTGCCTCCCTCGACTTCTCGGCCACCAACGGCGAGGTCCGCCTCCGGGACTACCGCCCCACCGGGCCCACCGTCCTCGGCCTCACCAACGGCGAGGTCGAGATCCTCGGGTTCGCCCCCGAAGCCGCCACCCGGATCGACCTCACCAACGGCGAGGTGCGGATTCGGGCGGAGCGGCCGCTAAGGGTCCGGGCCCGGGTCACCAACGGCGCGATCCGGCTCCCCGGGGCCACCCACGCCGCCGCCGGCGGCGCCGAGGTCACCTACGGTCCCGACCAGGCCCCGCCGATTCTTGTGCGTATTCTGAATGGAGAGCTCGACTATCGGGAGGCAAACCCATGACCGAAGTCCTTTTGGAACCCTACAAGTTCTTTGCCCGGGCCAAGGAGCGGCCGGCTCGGCCCTGGCTTGGGTACCTGGTCGTTTTGCTCGCCAGCTTGCTTTCGGGGCTTGCGAGCCAGCTCGCGGTGCGGAACCTTCCCAGCCCCCCGGCCCTCGGTTCCCCCTGGGTGTGGACGGCGATCGGCATCGCCCTCGGGAGCCTTTTGGTCTGGGGGATCTTTGGCTTCGTGGTGCATCTCCTCACCGGGCTTGGGGGCCGGGCCTTTGAGCTTGTTGGGTGGGCCTCCGCCCCGGGGGTGCTCACCGGGCTCGCCCTTTTGGCGGTGGCGGCGCTGTTCCCGGTCGAGGCGAGCCTGCCCCCACCCCCCGCCGACCCGGCCGAACTCGGCGGCTGGCTCCGGACTTACCAGGCTACCATCCAGGCCGCCCCTTTCTCCCAAATCAGCCAACTCCTGGCGCTTATAGGCACGCTCTGGGGTGCCTGGATCCTCTACGCCGGTGCCCGAACCTTCGCGCCCTCCCGGGCAAAGCTGGTCGTTGGGGTATACCTCGCGGTGATGCTCGTTTTCCTGCTTTTGGGGGTGCTGGTGCGGTGAGCGGGGCGATCCGCTCCCTTTTCCTCCTGCACCGG
>CAYYAB010000180.1:0-2229 GCA_964469895.1 uncultured bacterium
ACCCCCTCCTTGTCGCTGCCTTGCCGGTGCTCCTCACCGCCGCCGAGCCCGACCTCGGGAGCGCGATGGTGATGGCTGCCGGCGCCGCCGGTGTTTTCTTTGTCCGGGGGCTACCCTGGCGCCACCTGGTTGTGGCCTTCCTGATCGCCGTCGGGCTTTTCCCCACCGCGGTCTGGCCCCAGCTCCTGCCTCACCAAAAGGAGCGGATCCTTACCGTCCTAGACCCCACCCGCGACCCCTTGGGGAGCGGCTTTCAGGTCATTCAGTCAATGATTGCGGTGGGGTCGGGGGGCCTAACCGGCAAGGGGTACGGACAGGGCACCCAGTCGCAGCTCGGCTTCGTGCCCTTTCGCCACACCGACTTCATCTTCGCGGTGGTGGCCGAGGAGATGGGGTTCGTCGGGGCGATCTCGCTGCTCGCGGCCTACGCGATTCTCCTTTGGCGTTTGATGACGCTTGCGCTCGCGCTTCCTCTCCTCGAAGACCGGCTCGCGGTCTCCGGGATTTTCGCGATGATCGCCTTTCAGGTCCTCGTGAACGTCGGGGTGACCTTGGGAGTTGCGCCGGTCACCGGCATCACCTTGCCCTTTATCAGCTACGGGGGTACCAGCCTTGTGACCCTCTTCCTGGCCGTGGGGCTCGTTGAGCTCATCTATCGGGACCGGCTTCAGCGCGTGCTATAGTCCCCATTGTTGTGGCGCCCTTCTTGATCGGATTCGGTGCCGGCGTCTTTGGCGCGCTCCTGGGTTTGGGGGGCGGCGTGCTGATCGTACCTGCGCTCACCGGTATCCTGCGTCTTTCCCAGCACGACGCCCACGGAACGAGTCTGGTGGCGGTGGCCCTGACCGCGGTGGTCGGGAGCTTGACCTACGCGGCTGGGGGCTCGGTGGACTGGGTGGCGGCCGTACTCCTCGCCACGACCGCGATGCTTGCGGCGCGCCTGGGTGCTCGCGCCACCCGGCGCCTCAAGGCACGTACGTTACGTCGGGTTTTCGGAGCCTTTCTACTGGGAGTGGCCTTCCTGCTGCCCTTCAAGCATCAGCTCCCCCACGTACGCGCGGGTGGGGCCGGGATGCTCTCCTGGGTCATCCTTCTGCTAGCGGGAGGGCTCGCCGGCTTCCTTTCGGGCTTGCTCGGCGTCGGGGGCGGAACCGTGATGGTGCCTGCGCTCGTGCTGGGGGACGGTCTCGACCAGCACCTGGCCCAGGGCACCAGCCTGGCCGCGATGGTGTTGCCCAGTTTGATCGGGGCCTACACCCACTGGACCCTCGGACACGTGCGTCGTAAGGTGGTTCCCGGACTGCTCGCCGGCGTGTTGCTCGGGGCTTACCTGGGTGGACGGCTCGCCCTGGGTATCCCCGAGGTCCTGCTCCGGAACCTGTTTGCGGTTATCCTGGTTTGGATGGCGCTGCGGTATCTCCGCGCATAGGGTTGGGGGGGAAAGATGAACCTTGGAATCTGGGAAATCCTCATCATCCTGGCGATCGTGCTGTTGCTCTTCGGGGGGCGTAAGCTTCCCGAGCTCGCCCGTGGTTTAGGCCAGTCGGCCCGGGAGTTTAAGAAGGGGCTCGAGGAGGGTCAGTCGGAGGAGAAGGAGGCGGCCTCGTCCTCGGAAAAAAGTTGAAGGTAGCGGGGTTTGAGGACCACCCGGCGGGGTTCGCCGGGGCGGAGCTCGAGTCGGTCCTGGACGTGACGCGGGAGCCTGAGTAGCAGGGGGATGGGGCCTTCGAACTCGGCTTCGACCACGGGGCCCATCCGTCGAAGGCGACGAATCACTCCTGCGATCGTGTTTGCCGCGTCGCGCGGGTGAAGCGGCCGGTCTTCACGCACGATCAGGACCTCTTCGGGGCGGACGGCCAGCACCGCCGGGGTGCCCTGGGGCATGGGATTTCCCAGCGCTCGTAGTACCCCAGCCCGGGTCGCTACTTCTACGTAAGGGGAGCGATAGCCGACGACCCTTCCGGGTATGAGGTTCTCGAACCCGAGCAGGCGGGCCACCCGGAGCGAAATCGGGTTTTGGTGAACTTCCTCTGAGGGGCCGGATTGCAGGAGCCGTCCCTCGTCGAGAACGGCGAGGCGATTCGCCGCTTGCGCCAGTTCGAGGTCGTGGGTCGCGACCAGAGCCCGCACTCCGTGTTCCTCCACCGCGTAAAGGATTGCCCGAAGGACCTGGTCCCGGTTGGGACGGTCGAGCCCGGCGGTGGGCTCGTCGAGCAGCAAGAGCTCCGG
>CAYYAB010000181.1:0-2218 GCA_964469895.1 uncultured bacterium
CCAGACCAGGTGCCGGGGCACGAGGAGCTGCCCCCTTCGCCCTTCCCGGGAAGAGAGCAACACGCTTCCGGTCTCGGCCACCCCGGCCGCAGCCCGGCTGACCCCGAGTGCTGCCTCCTCGGGGGAGGCTTCGGGGAGTCCAGGGCGAAGGGGCGCCGGAACAAGGGGGCTCACCCAGGCGGTCTCAAGCCCCTTTTCCGCCTCCTTCAAAAAGCCCCGGGCCTCCTCCAACGAGGAAAGCCGCTCTATCCGGGCACCGGCGGCGACGAGGAGGGCGCGGAAACGTTCGAAGGCCTGCTCCTTAGAAAGCGCGGGCCCCTCGGGCGGCGAGGGAAGCGCCGCCTCCGGCCTCCCAGAAAGCGCCCGGCGCACCCGGGCCAAAATCCGCTCCCTAGCCTTCATCCCGGATCTCCTCCCAGAGCTCGTGGAAGGGGCGGGGGCTGGGCTCGAGCCCCGCCCTAAGCCGGGTCCAGGCCCTAACCAGGGGGAGGGTCTCGCTCCTCAAGACGCCGGGGAAGAGCCGGAGGGCCTTGGAAGCGAGGCGATAAGCCGAAGGCCGCACCATCGCATCGGCGTAGGCCTTGACCAGGGGTTTTTCGAAGGGGAGCAAGAGCCCCTCCCGCGCCGCCCGCTCCCGCCAGTAAAGGAGCAGCTTCGGGATGGGGATCCGCACCGGGCAGACCTCGCCGCAGGCGCCGCAAAGCGTGCTCGCGTGGTAGAGGGGGTAAGCCTCCTCGGGACCTAGGAGCGCCGGCGCGAGGATCGCCCCAATCGGGCCCGAGTAGACAAAGCCATAGGGGTGCCCCCCGGTCTGGCGGTAGACCGGGCACGCGTTCAAGCAGGCGCCGCAGCGGATGCAGCGAAGCACAACGTGGGCCTCGTCGTCGGCGAGGGCGGCGGTGCGGCCATTATCTACGAAGACGACGTGAAGCGCCTCGGGCCCGTCTGGCTCGCCGGGGCGCCTGGGCCCCTCGATCAGGCTCACGAAGGTCCCGATCGGCTGCCCCGTGGCCGCCCGGGCGAGCAGCTGCAGGAAAACCGCGAGGTCCTCAAAGCGGGGCAGGAGCTTCTCGATCCCCACGAAGGCCACGTGGACCCGGGGCAGGCTCGTCGAGAGCCGGATGTTGCCCTCGTTTTCCACCAGCACCAGGGTGCCGCGCTCGGCCACCAGGAAGTTCGCCCCGCTGATGCCAAGCTCCGCCTTTAAAAACTTCTCCCGCAAAAACCGGCGGGCGGCGGCGGCGAGTTCCTCGGCGCTCGCGTCTCGCCGGGTGCCCAGGCGCTCGGCGAAAAGCGCGCGAATCTCCTCGAGGCTCTTGTGGATCGCCGGCCCCACGATGTGGGAGGGGGGCTCCTCGGCGAGCTGGATGATGAACTCGCCGAGGTCGGTCTCGAAGACCTCCACCCCCTGGGAGGCGAGGAAGGCGTTGATCCCAAGTTCCTCGGTGAGCATGCTCTTCGCCTTGACGGCGAGCCGCACGCCCTCTGCTTTCACGATCTCGCCGAGGATCCGGTGGGCGTCCTCGGGGCCCTCGGCGTAGTGCACGTGAACGCCTTTTTCCACTAGACGCGCTTCGGCTTCCTCCAGGTAGCGATCGAGCCGGGAAAGGACGTGCTCCTTAACGGCCGCGGCGTAGTCGCGCCAGGCCTCGATCGGGACCTCGTCGTAGGCCCGCGCGCGGTTTCGATCGAAGTGGAGCGCGGCCTGGGTGACCGAGACCCGCACCTCGGGGTGCTCCTCTAAAAGCGTCCGGCTCTCCCCGGGATAGGCTCTAGGCGGCATTTCGCGCCTCCCACAAGAGCTCGGCCAGGTGGCGGATAGGGATCGGTTTCCCCCGCCGCTTCATCCGCCCGGCCAGGTGCAAAAGGCAGCCGGCGTCGGTGGAGACGAGCGCCTCGGCCTCGGGCAGGGTGTCGAGTTTGCGGTCGGCCATGGCCACGCTCACGTGGGGAAGCTTCACCGAGAACACCCCGCCAAACCCGCAGCACTCCCGGTCCGCTTCCCAGGGGACGATCCGGGCCCCGGCGTTTTCAAGGAGCAAAACCGGCTCCTTTTCCACCCCGAGCTCGCGGAGCGCGTGGCAGCCGTGGTGGTAGGCAAGCACCCTGCCCTTTAGCCCCTCCCCTAGCTTCTCGACCCCGAGCACGTGCACCAGGAACTGGGAGAGCTCATAGGTCCGCTCGGCGAGATCCACCGCCCGCCGGTACTCCTCGCCGA
>CAYYAB010000182.1:0-2214 GCA_964469895.1 uncultured bacterium
CCCTCCCGGTAAAACCGGCTCTTCGGATAGTAGTCGGTGAAAAGGAGCTTTAAAAACGCCGCCGCCGGCACCGCGAGTAGCGCCCCCCATAGGCCAAAAAGCGTGGCCCCGGTGAGGATCGCGAGGATCACCGAGACCGGGTGCAGCTCGGTGGTCTTCGAGAGCACCCAAGGGGAGTAGAGGTTGGCTTCGAGCTGGTTCTCGATAACGAAGACGAAGACCGCTCCGAGCACGAAGATCCAGCCCTTGGTAGCGGCAAGCAACACCGCGAGCAGGAGCGAGACCAGGCCGCCGAGGTAGGGGATCAGGTTGAAGACCGCCCCGATGAACCCAAGGGAAGCGGCCATGGGGATCCCCAAGAGGGCGTACCCCACCCCGAGCGTGAGCCCGGCGAGCGCCGCCACCACCAGCTGCCCCCGGATGTAGCCCCCCACCGCCCGGTCGAGCTTTACCGCAAGCTCCTCGGCAAACCCCCGGTAGGGCCTCGGCACCAGGGCCCGGAAGGTCTCGCCTACCCGGGGAAAGTCGAGCATCAGGTAGGCGGCGACGAGCAGCACCAGTACGAGCTGGAAAAGCCCACCGACCACCTGGGCCACCCCTGCCACGAGCCCCTTGCCCCCGGCGAGCAGGGCTTCGAGCCAGGAAAGGAAGGTCTGGGTGAACTGCCCGAGCAGCGCGCCTAAGTCCCCCGAGGCCTGGCGCAAAAACGCTTCGAGCTCCTCCCCAAGCCCAAGGCTACGGTCGAGGACCCCCGCGACCCGCCGCAGCCAGGCGAGCAGCCCCTCGACGAGGCTCGGCAGGTCGGCGACGAAGACCGAGAGCTGGGCCACCACCTGGTAGACGAGCACCGAGGCGAGGGCCAAAAAGAGAAAACCGAAGAGATAGACGAGGAGCACCCCCGCCCAGCGGGGCACGCGCCGGTGCTCGAGCCAGCCGAGCACCGGGTTCGCGAGGTAGGCAAGGGTGTAGGCGGCGACGAAGATCCCCACCACCTCGGCGGCCCGTACCAAGAAGAGGTAGACCAGGTAAAAAAGCCCAAGATAGGTGAACACCCGCACGTATGGGTTCTTCCAGACCTCGAGAAAGGCTTCCCGCATCGCTCACTCCGCCAGATGCACGAAGAAGGTCGAAGCCGCCTTGCGCACCTCCTCGGGTTCCATCCCCTCCCCGAAGTAGGTGCCCTCCCCCACCTCGCCGCGCCAGAGCTCGAAGAGCAACCGGGCACCGGCCCGTGTCCCCTCGGCCTCGGAGCCGGTGCCGCTATTGCCCACGTTTCCGATCCAGTCGCCGCGGGCAACCTCCACCCCCACCTCCACCCAGGGCGCGATCGCCGAGAGGTGGGCGTAGACGCTCACCCGGCCGTCGGGGTGGCGGATCCATACCTCCCGCCCCCGGAGCCGGTCCATCTGCTGTGGACTCGCCCCCTCCGCCACCGCCGCGATCAGTTTCGCGAACGCCTCCCGGGTGGGCGGGGTCCAGTCGCGGTCGGCCTTGATCACCTCGCCCGGAGCCGCCGCCACCACCCCGGCGCCGTAGACCACCGGGACGCAGGCGTCGTCTCCGGTGAAGACGAAGCCGTAGGAAACCCCGTTGCGATATTTCCGGGGCGCCCCTGGCAGGTGGGCGGGGTTTTTCGGCAGGCAGGCCCCGGGCAGGGGGAGGACGTAGGCCAGGGCGGCGGGCGCCTCGGGGCCGGGCTCGGGTTCCGGCATTGGGGCGGGTTCGGCGACCACCCCGCGGCCGGCGGCCAGCTCGGCCAGCCGCCGCTCGCTCCGCTGCCAGGCGTAGGTGACCAGGGCGGCGTAAAGCAGCGTGAGGAAGAGCAGGTACCAGCCGGGCTTCAGCCGCATGGCCCTATTGTTGCACGGCGTGCGAAAATAAGAGGGTGAAACCCGAGGCCCCGAGCTGCGGCGTGCACGCGCTGCACCCGGACCAGATCGCCCGGGCCCGTGCGGCCATCCCCGACGAGGCGGCGACCCGGGTGGCCTCGGTCCTCCTAAAGGCGATCGCCGATCCCACCCGGCTCAAGATCCTCGCCGCCCTCACCGCCGGGGAGCTTTGCGTTTGCGACCTTGCGAGCCTGCTTGCGATGAGCGAATCGGCGGTAAGCCACCAGCTCCGGGTCCTGCGCCAGGCCAACCTGGTGGCCTGGGAGCGCAAGGGGCGCCAGGTCTTCTACCGCCTCGCCGACGATCACGTCCGCGAGATCCTGGA
>CAYYAB010000183.1:0-2174 GCA_964469895.1 uncultured bacterium
GGAGGGTCTCCGAGGCCCGCTTGATCGCGCTCTTTACCGCGGGGCCGATGCCGTCGGGGCTCGTGCCCACCAGGGTGATCTTCTTATACACCTTGCTCATACCTTGCCCCCTTTCGAGCTCATTTTAGCGGCAGCACTTGCCTTAGAACCCGGAATCCCTTTGGGGTATTGAGCAGCACCCAGACAGATCCCTCGGCGGCGTGCGCGTCCGCCGGGTGGCTTTGGGGGGGTGCGTTTAGGTAACGCCCCAAAAGGGGCCTCCCAGCCTCGCCGATCCGGGCGAGGAAGGGGTGGAACCCCGCCGGTGCCCCAAAGAGCCCGCCTGCGCTCTCCCCGAGCAGGTAGCGCCCGTTTGGAGTGCGAAGAAGGCGGGTGGCAAGGTCGGTGCGGGGGGTTCCCCACTGGGTCCTTTGTCGCGCGCGCCCCGACCGGTCCAAAAAGAGCAGGAAAATGTCGTCTCCACCCGCATGTGCGCCGAAGAGTGGGCCGTCGGTATTGCCGGCGATCCAAACGCCCTCCTGCTCTGCGAGGAGCGCGGTGGGGCGGCTCGAGGCCTCGAAGCCAAAGCGCCAGATCCAAGCAGGTCTTCCCTCGGGGTCAAGGCGGAGCACGAAGCCGCGTTCCGAGACCCGGATGCAGTCCTCGTTCGTCATCTGGTAGCCCGCGAGATAGAACCCGCCGTCCGGGGCACGGACCGCGTGGGTGAGGACGTCGTCGTCGCTCGTACCCCAGGTCGCGCTTTTTTGGATCCGGCCGCCCTCGACCCAGGCCCAAAAGAGATCCCGGCCTCCGTGGTTTTGGCCAAAGAAACGCCCCTCGGCGTCGCCTACAAGGAGCACGCGTCCACCCACGGGGAACGCCGCCTTCGCGACCTCCTCTAGGGGACCTCCGAACCGGAACGTTTGCCTGGGTCGCCCTTTTGGGTCCAGGTAGGCAAGCGCGGCGTCTTTTTCGAAAACCCCCGCGAGGAGCTGGGTCCCGAGAAAACGGACCGCCCCGGGCACCTCGCCCTGCCAGCGCCCCGTTCCGAGGACCGCGACGAAGGGCTTTCCCCCGGCCTCGCCTCCGACCCAGACCCGGTCCCCTTGGAGGGTGAGCGCGTAAGCGTGCTCGAGGTTTCCGGCCCTTGCAAAGGCCAGCGAGGCCAGCAGGAAAAGCGCGAGCGCGCTCCTCATAGGAAGAGCTCGGCGATCTCGACCGCGTTCAACGCCGCGCCCCTTAGGAGCTGGTCGCCGACGACGAAGAAGTCGAGCGCGTTCTCGAAGGCGAGGTTCTTGCGGATGCGTCCGACCTCGACGTCCCACTTCTCGGTGGCGGTGAGGGGCATGGGGTAGCGGTTTTTCTCGGGCTCGTCCACCACCTGGACGCCGGGGGCTTTTTCCAGCACCTCCCGGGCGGCTTCCGGGGTCACCGGCCGTTCGAAGAGGACGGTGGCGGCCTCGGCGTGGGCGCGGAGGGTGGGGATCCGCACCGCCGTCGTGCTGATCTTCATCTCGGGAGCGTCAAAGATCTTCTGGGTCTCCCAGACCACCTTCATCTCCTCGCGGGTGTAGTCGTTCTCCAGAAAGCGATCGATGTGGGGGATGACGTTGAAGGGAAGGGGGTGCGGAAAGACCCTGGCCTCGGGCTTTCTGCCCTCGAGGAAGGCGCGGGTTCCCTCCAGGAGCTCCTGCATGCCCCCGGCCCCGGCGCCCGAGGCCGCCTGATAGGTGGAGACCACCACGTGGGTGGCCCGGAAGGCCCGGTGCAAGGGCCAAAGCGCCATCGCCAGGATGGCGGTGGTGCAGTTGGGGTTGGCGATGATGCCCTTGTGCTTCCTGGCCGCCTCGGCGTTGATCTGGGGGATGACCAGGGGGACCTCGGGCTCGTAGCGCCAGGCCGAGGAGTTATCGATGACGAGCGCGCCGCCCTCGGCCCAGACAGGGGCGAGCTTTTTGGAAAGGCTTCCGCCCGCGCTCGCGAGCACGATGTCCACCGGAAGCCGCCCCTCGGGGAGGACCTCGACCGGGATCTCCTCGCCCTTGAAGGGGAGCTTCGTGCCCGCCGAGCGGGGGCTCGCGTAGAGCCTGAGTTCGGTAAGGGGGAAGTCTTTTTGCTCGAGGACCTTCAGGATCTCACGGCCGACGGCCCCAGTTGCGCCTACGACGGCAACCCTCATGGCACGAGGCTAGCAC
>CAYYAB010000184.1:0-2166 GCA_964469895.1 uncultured bacterium
AAGGGGCGGTGGGCCTTGATCAGGTTGGCTTCAAGGAGGAGCGCCTCGACCTCGTCGCGGGTGACGATGAACTCGAGCGCATCCGCCTCGGCGGCGATCTCGGCGGGTTTGCCGAAGGCGTGGAAGTAGCTGGTCACCCGTGCTCTCAGGTTTTTTGCCTTGCCTACGTAGCGGACCTCGCCCCCGCGCTTGAAGAGGTAGACCCCGGGGGCCTCGGGCAAAGGCGGCAGGTCCGCGAGCCTCATCGCCTTTAGTTTAGGAAGACGGGACGCCTAGCCCCCTTCCCTCGGTTACCATGGAGCCATGGACCGGCTCTATTCGGCCTGGACCGAGCTGCTCGCCTGGATGCGTTCCTGCGCCCGGGAGCGGGGCGCGGAGTTCGTGGTGGAGGCCCATTTCCCCGACGCGATCTACCGCCTGCACCGGGAGCAGAAGCTTCCCACCACGATCATGAGCGCTTCCCTCGCCTTCCCTGAGACCGGCGAGCGCTTCCTCACCGCCTCGGTAAGCCCGCCTTGGGCCCGCGACCGGGGGATCGAGCTAAGGATCGTGAAGGCGCACGTCTACCTGCACCTCCACCTGGAGGAGGAGGGGCTCGTATACGAGGGGCGGCCGCTCACCGAGCGCCGGCTCTGCCAGATCGCGGCGGCCGCCGAGAAAGGGCTTTCCCCTGTGCTCGAGCTCACCTGAAGGCCCCCGCGCTTGCGGGGGCCTTTGCCTACCAGACCGCGATCGCCCGCGTGGGGCCGCCCGAGGCGCCCTCCACCTTGGGGCCGCCGATGAAAACGAAGGCGCCGGCGGGCGGGACCTTGGCCAGGTTGGCGAGGTTCTCGATCCCGTACTTCCCCGCGGGCAGCACGGTGAGGTGGACCTTGAAGTCCTTGGATGCACCGAAGTCGAGGCTCAGGGTATCCACCCCGATTCCCACGATCTCCCGCTCCTCGATCAGCATCTGGGCCGCGTCGGGGGAGAAGCCGGGGAAGTGCATCGTGCCTGCATCGTCCATGTTGCGAAACTTTCCCTGATCGTTCGCGAACCGTTCCCAGCCGGAGTGCATGGCGACGAAGGCTCCTTTGGGCAGGGGACCGTATTTCCTTTCCCAGGCGAGGATATCGTCCGGGGTCACCCAGGCGTCGGGGTCCTTGGCGGCGCGCTCGTGGATGTGGATGACCGCGAGGGGGGCGAAGAGGTTCGCGGCGTCGAGCTTCTCGGCGGTGAGGCCGCCGTCGGTGAAGTGGGCGGGGGCGTCCATGTGGGTGCCGTGGTGCTCGGAGTAGGTGACGGTGCGGAGAAAGAAGCCGTTTTCCTTGACCGTGTAGATCGTCTTCGTCTTCAGCTTGCGCTCGTCCTCCCCGGGCCAGATGGGAAAGTCGTGCCGGAGTACGTGGGTGAGGTCCTGCACGTGGGAAAAGGCGGTCGGTTTCGGCTTTTCGTGCCCCGAGGCGCGGGCCACCCCCGCCGCCGCCAGACCGGCGGCGAGGCCGAGAAACTTGCGGCGGCTGACCTCACTCGCCACCTTTGCCATTACGTTGGGTGCGCACATCCTTGAATCCCTCCCTCCTCTGCTAGGCGTTTCCGGGACGGGCGCAGGAAAACTCAGGTTGAGAGCCAGTTTATTCGCTTTTTCGGGGAAGGGCAAGGAGGGCCGTCAGGATCAGGAGAAAAGCCACTAGCGCCAGGAAAGGGATGGTCACGAAGCCGAAGTAGTTCACGTACTGGGTGTTGCAGGGGATGGGGGTGGCGTCGCAGGCGGTGGGGTGAAAGGCGGGCACCTTCTGCTCGAGGTAGTGGATCAGGCTGATGCTGCCCCCCACCAAGCTCATCCAGAGGGCGTAGGGGCGGATACCGAGGTCGAGCCGGTAGACCGCGAGCCCCAGGAGAAGGACCAGCGGGTACATGAAGATGCGCTGGTACCAGCAGAGCTCGCAGGGCATGAAACGCCGAACCTCGGAATAATAGAGGCTTCCGGCGGTAGCGGCGATGGCCACGATCCAAGCGAAGGTGAGGAGCCAAAGCGCCCGCGTCTTCTCGTTCATGCCGCCTCTCCCAACAGGGCCTCGGCGTAGGCTCCGGCGTCGAAGGGCTCTAGATCGTCCTCGCCCTCGCCCACGCCGATGAACTTGATCGGCACCCCGAGCTCCCGGACGATCGGGATCAGGACGCCAC
>CAYYAB010000185.1:0-2129 GCA_964469895.1 uncultured bacterium
GGTAGTTTTACGTACTGTACGCTTTACAAACCCCCTCGCCTGGGCTAACCCTGGAGGCGTGAGGGGGTACACGTGGCAACTAAAGCGGTAGCGCTTCCCGTGCCGGACGTGGGTTCGGCGCAAAAGGCTTTTTCGAAGGCGCTCGGCGAGTTCGCCCAGGTCGAGACCGCCGCTTTGGTGGGCGGCGTGCTCGCGGTCCCATTAGCAGAGAAAGCCGCCTACACCAGCCTGCGCGAGGTCTTCGGCAACTCCGGCGAAGGGCTTTCCGACAATGAGCGCCTCGCCCGTCAGCTCTTCCGTTTCGGGCTCGCGCTCTTCGGCGGCTACCTCGCCGCCACCGGCAAGCGCGAGATGAAAGCTTTCGGTACCGGGCTCATGGCCGAGGCCGCCGTGAGCCTCTTGAAGGGCTTTGGCCTCGCCATCGTCTGAGGGAGGAGAAGAAATGGAACAGGTCGCAGGGATCCGTAAGGAAATCATCAGCAAGTCCAGCGCGAACTTCCAGGTGCTGGGTCCGGGGGTCGCGAACCGCAAGGTCGTCGTTGCCAAATACACGGTCCCGGCCAACACCGCGATGATGCTGAAGAACGGCGCCCAGCTGGTCATGAAGCTCGCCGACGGCTCGGGCAACGAGATCAGCCGCGACTCGTACGTCTACCTCTACAAGAAGCAGTCCGGCTTCGACGGCGAGCAGTTCCTGGCCAAGATCCCCTACTCGGCGTTCTTCGATCTCGCCGTCGGGGAGCAGCGGAACGAGCGGTACAAGGACGTCACCCGGGTCCACTTCGCCGTCCCCAGGCCCGCGACCTACTTCGGCCCCGAGGACGAGCTCCAGATCTGGGTCGAGTCCGCCGACGCGGTGGACTTTGGCCATGCGAACACCATCTTCGAGCTCGAAGTCGCGGTGAAGCAGGTCTAGGGAAGGAGGCGCGATGCTGACCTTGCTGAAAAAGCGCCCGCAAGCCGTGGCCGCCCAGGCGAACCCCGCGAAGCCTGGGTTGCCGCCCCGCGCAGTCGTGCAGCGGGCCCTGATCGACACCCAGGACTTCGAGGCTGGCGAGCCCTGGCGGGCGAACGCCGACGTGGTGATCGCCCGCTTTCGCGTGCCCGAGGACGCCGCCTTCATCCTCGCGCCCGGGTCCCGGATGGAGCTTTACCTCCGCAACCGGGCCACTCGCTCGGGCTACGACAACTCGGGCGGTTCCACCGCGGTGAGCCTCACCGTCAACACTCCGGGGATCGTCGAGAGCAAGATGAAAAAGCCCGCCTTCCCCACCGACCGCCACCCCGAGGTGCTCGCCTACGCCGACAAGGGCTCGGGGTTCGAGCTGGTGCCGGTACAGGCGGTGGACTACAACGCCGGTACCGTCACGCTCTCCGTGCCCGCCGGGGAAAACTGGACGGCCATCGAGGTCTACTACCTGGGAGCCCAGGGCGAGTTCCGCCTTTACGTGGTGCGCGAGGGTGGCGGGATCCGTGACTGGATCGCCGTCCACAACAACAGCTTCGCCGCCGTCCACACCCTGGACCAGAACTCCGCGGAAGAGGCCCTCTACCTGGGGAACCGCGCGGTGCTGGTCGAGGGATTCCAGCTCGCCCTTGAGGTTCGCTCGCCCTACGAGATCGTCTGGAACGACCGCGCCCGGCACTACGTGAAGATCCACTCGCTTGCACTCCGAATCCCGGGCGCGAAGAAGGACGACCTCCGCCGCTACGCGCACCTCCTGATGACGGGGGGGTTGTGATGCCCACCTACACCACCCAGAGCCAGACCTACGACTACGAGTGGATGAACGCCGCCACCCAGTTCAACGACCTCCTCAAGGAGTTCCTGCCCACCCTCGAGGAGATGGGCGACCTCTTCGGCTTCCTGCCCCAGCAGCCATCCACCCCTCAAACCATCGAAGTCCAGCCTGCGCCGCCCCGCCCGTGGTACCAGGACCTGCCGCCCTGGGTCTGGGGCGTGGGCGCCGCGGTGGGGGCGGTGCTTCTCCTGAAGCTCCTTGAGGACTAAGGGGGCGAGCCATGGACCTGCTCTCGGCGCTCGTGGGGCTGTTCGGCGGCGCGTTGAACTACTTCGGCGTGGACCGCCAGGCCTCCGCCGCCGAGGCGATTGCCCGCGAGCGCGGGGC
>CAYYAB010000186.1:0-2088 GCA_964469895.1 uncultured bacterium
GCGATCCGAAGGGTATCGTACCTCTTGGAACGAACGCTTTTCGGGAGGTGAAGCGTATGAAAAGAGGCAAGCTTACGCTTACGGCAGTCCTGGCCCTGGCGCTGGCCGGACTAGGTTTTGCTCAGAAGGTCTTCATCACCATCGGGTCGGGTTCCACCACCGGGGTTTACTACCCGGTGGCGGTGGGCGTAGCCAAGCTGATCAACGACAACCTCGACAACGTTCGGGCCAACGCCCGATCCACCGGCGGGTCGGTGTACAACGCGCTCGCCATCGCCAAGGGCGAGCTGCAGATGACGATGATCCAAAACGACGTCGCCTTCTACGCTTACACCGGCACCGTCCGCAAGGAGTTCGAGGGCAAGCCGGTCGAGAAACTGCGCGGCCTCGCCACCCTCTACCCCGAGCCGGTGCAGATCATCGCCCGGGCCGAATCGGGCATCAAGAGCATCGCCGACATGAAGGGCAAGAAGGTTTACGTCGGTGACGTGGGCTCGGGCGTGGAGGTGAACTCGCGGCAGATCTTCGAGGCCTACGGGATGACCTTCGACGACCTCGGCCAGGCCGTGCGCGGCCGGGCGAACCAGGCGGCCCAGCTGCTGCAAGACGGCAGGATCGATGCGCTGATCTACACCGCCGGTCTGGGTACCGCCACCATCGCCCAGCCCGCGCTAACCACCGATGTGGTCTTCGTCCCCATCGATCTCGACAAGATCCAGTACCTGCGGAACAAGTACCCCTTCTACGCCCAGTTCGTGATCCCGGCCGGCTTCTACAGCGGCAAGCCGACGGTCTCCGTGCCCACGGTGACGGTCAAGGCGACGCTGGCCGCTTCCGCGGATCTGCCTGAGGAAGTGGTCTACAACATCATGAAGCTCCTCTTCGACGAGAAGTTCGACGAGTTCAAGAAGATCCACGCCAACTTGGAGAAGTACTTCACCCTGGATAAGGCGCTGGACGGCATGCCGATTCCGCTCCACCCCGGCGCGGTGAAGTTCTACCAGGAAAAGGGGATCGAGGTCCCGGCGGAGCTCCTGCCGCCCGGGATGTAAGCGCCCATCGTGCGACCGCTACCGGCGGCCTCGGAGCCGCCGGTAGTTTATTCATGCTAAGATGGCCCCGTATCCAAGCGCGAGGTGAAACATGAAGCGCGACAAGCATCAATCGGGTGAAGATCAGGCGTTCGATCTGATGCAGGAGGTCGAGTACGGAGCCCGCGAGCCCCGATCGGCCTGGCAACGCTGGCTGCTGTTCGTGATCGCCGTGGGCTGGAGCGTATTCCAGATCTGGGCGCAATGGTGGGGGAGGCTCGATGCCCTCCAGCTCAACCCCATCCACCTCGCCTTCGGCATCGCGCTCGCCTTCCTCGCCTACCCCTCCAAGCGGCCCCGACTGGACCTCCTCCTCCTGGTGCTCGGTTTGCTGGTCGCGGTGGGATCCTACGTCAGCCTCACGGGCGGGGCCAAGCTGGCCGCCTACCTCGGGACGGGGGTCGCCATCCTCCTGCTCTGGAGGGCGGTTTCCCCGCAAGCCCCGAGGACCCGGATCCCCTGGCTCGACTGGCTCCTCGCCGCCGCCGGCGTGACCGGTTCGCTCTATATCCTGGTGAACTTCTATCAAATCGTGGTGATTCAGGGCGGGTATCCCGAGCCCAGGGACCTGTTCATCGGCTCCCTCACCCTATTCGTGCTCACGATCGCGACCGTACGGGTGGTCGGGCCGGCGCTCCCGATCATCGCCTGGGTGCTGATCGGTTACGCGGCCATGGGACCGGCAGGCATCCTCAAGATCGAGCCTCCGGACGTGCTGTACCTCCACTCCGGTTACCAGTGGTCGCAGATCGTCCAGCAGCTCTACCTGACCACCGAGGGAATCTGGGGTACGCCGATCCGGGTCTCGGCTACCTTTGTCTACCTTTTCGTTCTCTTCGGCGCGCTTTTGGACCGGGCCGGGGCCGGGGAGTTCTTCGTCCGCCTCGCCTACTCCGCGCTCGGCACCTTCCGGGGAGGACCCGCCAAGGCGGCGGTGGTGGGTAGCATGCTCACCGGCATCATCTCCGGCTCCTCGATCGCCAACGTGGTGACCACC
>CAYYAB010000187.1:0-2049 GCA_964469895.1 uncultured bacterium
CGCCAGGATCAAAAAGAGCACCACCGCGAGCGCCGCCCCCTGCCCCAGGTCGGCGCGGGCGAAGGCGTAGTCGTAGACCTTGATGGTGATCGTTTCGGTGCCCGCAGCCCCTCCGGTGAGGAGAAAGATGTCGTCGAACTTGTTGAAGGTCCAGATGAAGCGGAGCAGAAAGAGGGTGGCCAGGATCCCGGCGAGCTGGGGCAGGGTGACGTAGCGGAAGGTGGCCCAGATCCCCGCCCCGTCCACCTTCGCCGCCTCGAAGAGCTCTTTGGGCATCGCCTGCATCCGGGCGAGGATGAAGAGGAAGGCGAAGGGAAAGTAGCGCCAGCCCTCGAAGAGGATGACCATGGTGAGGGCGAGGGGGAGCTCGAGGCGGAGCCCGAAGAGCTCGAGCGGCCAGACCCGCTGGGAAAGGAAGGGGATCGGGCCGCTCACAAGGCCGTATTGGAGGAGCAGCGCGTTCACCGTGCCGGCGAAGGGGTCAAGCAGGAACACCCAAACGAAGGCCACCGCGATCACCGGGGCGACGTAGGGGAAGAGGAAAAGGCCCCTAAAAAGGTTTCGCCCGGCGAAGCGGACCGCAAGCAGCTGGGCGGCGAGGAGCCCGAGCAGGATCGAAAGCCCGGTGCCGAAGACGGTGTAGGCCAGGGTGACCTTGAGCATCGGCACGAAATCCGGGTCCCGGAAGACCCGGGCGAAGTTTTCCAGGGTGAAGGGCTTCGCGAGGATCGGGTTCGGCGCCCGCGTTTCGACCTCCGGCCGGCTGGCACGGGGGTCCGGGCGGCCGGAGTCGAAGTAGGCGGCTTCGGCGCGGAAGACGAGGACGAGCGCCTTGCGGGTCCCCGGCTTCGGGCCGGCGAGGCGGCAGGAAAGCGCCCCGCCTTGCATCCGGCACCCGGGGGGGAGCTCGAGGGGGGTCAGACCGGGCGGGATCCGATCAGTAAACCGGGTCTCGGCGATCGGGTTTGGACTCCGGTTTTCCACCCGGTAGGCGACCACCGTCCGGTCCCCGGGCGCCTTGGGCCGGGTCTTGACGCGCTCCACCACCACCGCCCGGGGCGGGCGCAGGTCGCCGAGCTTGATGTCCTTGAAGGCGATCCAGAAGTCGGCGACGACGGGGAAGATGACGATCAGCACCACCACGAAGAAGGTGGGAAAGAGCATCAAGAAGGCGAGCCGGGCCTCCCGGGCCTTGAGGCTTCTTGGCCGCATCCTACCCCCAAAAGCGCGGCCCGGGGCTCGCCCCGGGCCGCGCTGCCGGCTACTTCAGGGCCTCGACCGCCCGCTGCATCTCGGCCGCGGCCGCTTCGGCGGTGAGCTCGCCGTCTAAGTAGCGGCGGACGATCTTGGGGATCGTCTTCTCGCCGTAGAGCTTGGCGACGAGCGCCCCCTGGCCGCGGGCAAAGCCCCAGCGGTCGGCGACCTCGAGCCCGGCCAGGATCTTCTCCACCACCTCGGGCGGGTAGATCTCGCCGAGCGGGCGCTTGCGGTCCACGCCGATCTCGAGTTGGGACCAGCCCTTTACGAAGTAACCGGGGGCGGCGGCGGTACCCCGGCGCACCGGGAACTTGCCCTCGGGGGCCATCGAAAGCCAGTCGAGGTAGGCGTCGGTGAGCAGGAACTTAACGAACTTCTTGGCCGCCTCCACGTCGGCGTCGGCGGTGATGCCGAGGTAGCTGATCTGGGCGTAGGAGGCGCCCTTGGGGTTGTTGGGCCCGATCAACCGGGCCACGAAGCCGGTCCTCTTCGCCAGCTCGTCGGTGGTGGGATCCTTGAAGGCGGTCACCGGGGCCGAGTCGCGGAGCCCGGCGAGCTCGTCGAGGATGAAGGGGGACCAGATGATCTGCCCCGCCCGGCCGGCCAGGTAGAGCTCGCGGGACTGCTTCCAGTAGAGGTTGCCCGGCGGGCTCGCCTCGGCGAGCTTCTTGTAAAACTTCAGGGTGTCCACCATCGCGGGGGTGTCGAGGGTGACGTTCCCGGCCTCGTCCACCAACCGCACCCCGTTCGCCAGGGCGATGTGCTCGAAGACCTGCTGGAAGTAGACCTGGC
>CAYYAB010000188.1:0-2017 GCA_964469895.1 uncultured bacterium
GGGGCGCCCCCGCACCCCCCGGCTCATCCTCGGGGACCTCTCCCGGGTCGAGGTCCCCGACTAAAGCTCCCTCAAGAACGCGAGCAGGGCGGCCATCTCCTCGTCGGTCATCGGTATCGCGGGCATTGCCCCGCGCCCGTTGCGCACGATCTCGACCACCGCCTCGGGAACGTTCAGGATGGGGTTCTTTGCGAGCCTCGGCCCGGTTCCCCCTTCCCCCCGGGCCCCGTGGCAGGCGGCGCACTTCTGCGCGAAGATGGCTTCGCCGGGACTCCTTGCGGCAAGTCGCGCCCTGGCCGCCTCGATCAGGCGCTCCACCCGCTCCCGGGCCTCGCCGCCGCGGCTCAGGTAATCCCTCCAGGCGGCGATCGCCCGCTCGTACTCGCCGAGCTGGAAGTAGGCGTTCCCGAGAAACAAAAGGCCCTCGGGATCGGGATCCACACGGGTCACCACCGAGAGGATCTCGGCCGCTTCTTCGGCCCGCCCCGCGAAGAAGAGGATCATCCCGTAGCGGCGGTAAGCCCTGGGATTGCGGGGATCGAGCTCGATGGCCCGGGCGTAACCCTGGGCCGCGCGCTCGAGATCCCGGAGCTCAAAGGCATAGTCGGCGTAGGCCAGCCAGGCCTCGGGGGTGTTCTCCCGCTCCGCCCGGGCCTGAAGCTCCCTCAGCGTGCGGGCCTCCTCGAGCGCGAAGGCCTCGGTCACCGTTCCCCCTGGCAACCGCGGCAGGGTGTACTGTACCAGCACCGCCGCCAGGGCGATCCCGCCCGCCGCCAGGAGCAACGCCCCCCAGGCGGGAAACCGGACCCTCGCCCGGTCTGCCCGGGCAGCTTCCCTTTGCCGCACGATCCCGAGCTCGCGCTCGATCCAGGCAATGCGCTTGAGCAGCCGAACCCGCTCGGGGCCGGAGAGCTCCTTGACCTCGCGCTTCAGGGCCTCGAGCTCGATCCTGAGTTCCTGGGGGCGAGGGTTTTCCGGAAAGGGGCGGGGTGCCTTGCGCAGGGGGGCGAGCACCACCGCGAGCGCGAGCAGCAAGGACCCGACCACCGCAAGGTAGACGAGGATCATTCTCCCTCCAGGCGGCGCTCGAGCGCCTTGAGTTCCTCATCCGAGAGCTCGAGCTCCGCCTCGCGCCGCCCGGCCTCGGCGAGGTAGCGCCAAAACCCGAACCCAAAAACGAGAAGCCCGATCAGGGGCGCGAGCCAGAGCAGCCAGTTGATCCCCCGCTTCGGCGGGGCGTAGAGGATCCACTCGCCGTAGCGCTCCACGAAGTAGCGCTTGATCTCCTCGGCGCTCTTGCCCTCCCTGAGCATCTCGGCGATCTGCCTGCGCATCTCCTGGCTCACCCCGGCGTTGGACTCGGCCGCGCTCTCGCCCTGACACACCGGACACCGGAGCTCCGAGGCGATCCGGAAGACCTCGGGAGGCAGGTCCGGGGGCGGCTCCCCGGTCGGGGTCTGGGCGAAGGCGAAGGCGAAGAAAATCAGGGGCCAGAGGAACCTCACGGCAGCACCTCCCGAATGCGTTTCTCCAGCTCGGCGGCGGTGATCGCACCCGCGTGGCGGTAGCGCACCCGGCCCTCGGCGTCGATGAAGAAGGTTTCTGGGACGCCGTACATGCCATAGTCGATCCCCACCTTGCCCCGGGGATCGTAACCGTGGGGGAAGGTGAGGTTGAACTGGGCGATAAACTCGAGCGCGTCGGCCTCACGGTCTTGGGTGTTGACCCCGAAAAACAGCACCCGATCCCGGAACTTGCGCCAGCCCGCCTCGAGGATCGGAGCCTCCTCGTAGCAGGCGGGGTAGCACCAGCTGGCCCAGAAATTCAACACCACCGGCCGGCCCCGGTGTTCCGAAAGCCGGAAACGTTCCCCCCACTCGTCGCGGTAGGGGGGAAGGAGCGGGAGCTCGAAGTCGGGGGCGGGTTTCCCCACCAGCACCGACTTGAGCTCGCCCGGATCCCGCTGCATCCCCCACCAAAAGAGCGCGCCGAGTACCGGCACCAGGGAGAAATAGAC
>CAYYAB010000189.1:0-1977 GCA_964469895.1 uncultured bacterium
GACGGGGAAACTCGAGGAGGTTCACCACCAGGTCCCGGGCCTCCTTCCAGACCCGGGCCCGAACCCGCCAGTCGGCCCGCATCCGCTCGATCAAGTCGAAGTCACCGCCGGCGGAGAAGTCCGCCCCCTGGCCGCGGAGCAGCACCACCCGCACGTCCTTCCGCTCGGCGAGCGCCGGCCAGACGTAGGCGAGCTCCCGGTGGCCGACCTCGGAGAGGGCGTTCTTCTTGCCGCCCCGGAGGACGAGCTCGAGCACCCCGTCCTCGGGCCCGATGAGAACGAGCTCCGAAAGCTCCACCCTAGACCACCTTGAAGATCTCGAAGGGCTGACGGCAGTCGTTGCAGTAGCCGAGCGCCCGGCAGGCGGTAGGGCCGAAGCGGTTGATCAGGGTGGTGGCCCGGGAACCGCAATGGGGGCAGGCAGCCGGCGCCTCCTCCTCGACCTCGGCGCCGAGGTCATCGGGGAGAGCGAAGCCAGCCAAAGAGAGCATCAGCTTTCCCCGCTCGCTAAGCCTTTCCGGGGTCCAGGGGTGGGCGTAGTCGATTACCACCTCCACCGGACCGAAACGGGATAGCCGCTCCTCGATGTCCCGCTTCATCCGGTCCACCGCCGGACAGCCGAGAAAGGTGGGGGTAAAGCGCACCACGATCTTCTCCCCCACCTCGACGTCCCGGATCACCCCGAGGTCCACCAGGGTCAGGGTCGGAATCTCGGGATCGGTGAGGTCCTTGAGCGCCTCCCAGACCTCCGCCTCGGTCACCCCCGGCCTCACCATGTTCCCTCCGGTTCCAGCCGACGGACCATCGTCATCTCCTCGTAGAGCTCGTCCCAGCCGGGGCCGTGGATGCCCTGCCGACCGCCGGTTCGGGCCTCGACCTCAAGCCTCCATTCCGCCCCCGCCTTCTCGCCGGGGAAGGGCAGGGCGTGGGCCTCGAAGTAGGGATAGACGCGCTCGAGCCAGGGATCGCGCAGGGCGTCGGTGGTCCGGGCGATCAACCCGGCCTCGACCAGCGCCTCCTCCCCCGGCGCCGGCTCGAAGAGCCCGAGGAGATCGGGCCAGATCGCCTCCAGCGCGGCCTCGAGCCGCTCCCGGGCCTCGACCGAGCCCTCGGCCAGGGTCCGCCACCAGGCCTCGCCGTGGCGAAGGTGGTACTTCTCCTCCCGGCGGATCTTCTCCGCCGCCCCGGCGAGTTCGGGATCGGAGGAGGCGAGGAG
This sequence comes from uncultured bacterium, assembly GCA_964469895.1. GTDB lineage: Bacteria > Deinococcota > Deinococci > Deinococcales > Marinithermaceae > WFXV01. The sequence continues at coordinate 1,217 of CAYYAB010000189.1, forward strand.
CCCTTCCACCCGAAGGTCGTCGAAGAGGTCGTAGAGGAAGCGTCGGGCGATCGCCCTGGCCCAGTCGCCACCGCCCTGATGGTTCCCGCCGGGATCGTACTTGGGGGTGGTGCGGTCCTCGAGGAGCCGGGCGTGGTAGTAGCCGTCCTTGGGGCGGAGCAGCGCCAGGTGGTCGGGGTCCTTACCCAGGAGCTTGCCGGCCAGGGTGTAGTAGAGCCGGGCGTGGCCGATCTCGTCCTGGGCCAGGGAGGAAAAGGCGACGTCCTCCTCGATCACCGGCGCCACCCCGGTCCACTCGGAATCGCGGTAGCCGATCACGATCTCGTCGTCGGCGAGGGTGAGCAGGTAGCGGGCGTAGGCGGATTTCAGCTCAGCCTCCACCTTGGACCTCCCGCGCCACCTTCTCGAACATCTCCTTGATCTGCCGGCGCTTTTCCACCGTGACCCGGTAGGCGACGCCCATACGGTAGGTGCGGTCGATGGGGGGCTGGAGAAAGTCGGGATCGGTGACCTCGACCACCGCCTCCCGGGGCACCAGCCAGAGCCGGTAGGCCTCGTAGCGCCGGGAGTAGATGTCCCGCGCGTACTCGAGCGCCCGCGCCCGGTCGGGGGCGACCACCGAGCCCACGTGGACCATCGGCTCCCCCTCCTGTTCCTGGCGAAACACCTCCCAGACGTGCATCGCCCCCCCTAAGCGGCCTGGGCGCGCTCGCCGAGGATCGCCCGGCGCACCCAGGCGGTCTCCTCCAGCGAGAGCCGCC
>CAYYAB010000190.1:0-1963 GCA_964469895.1 uncultured bacterium
CCCACGCCGGCGGCCGCATCGTCTTCACCCTGGGCGGCGGCTACTCCCTGGACGCCACCCCCCGGGTCTGGGCGCTGCTTTACTTCCTGTTGCAGGGAAAGGAACCCCCGGAAGAGCTTCCCCCGGCCTGGCGGGAGGCCTGGCAGCAGCGGCTGGGCATCCGCCTGACGGAAACCCTGGAGGACCGCACGCGTCCAGCCGAACCGGACGCGGTCGCGCTCCGCAACCGGGACGCGATCCGCAGGCTGCGCGCGCTCGCGGGCCTCTACGCCGGGCGCAGCCGGCCGTCATAGAGCCGGAACCGCCGCCGCGCCCGTTCGGCCACCGCGGGATCGTGGGTCACCACCAGCAGGGTTCTCCCCTCCCGGTGGAGACGATCGAAGAGCTCAAGCACCCTTTCCCGGCTCTCGGAATCGAGAAAGGCGGTGGGTTCGTCGGCCAGAAGCACGGGGGGATCGTTGGCGAGCGCCCGGGCCAAGGCAACCCGCTGGCGCTCCCCGCCGGAAAGCCGGAACGCGCGAAAGGAGGCCCGGTGGGATAGCCCCACGAACTCGAGCAGCTCCGCTGCCCTGCGCCGCCATACCCGGCGGGGCCAGGGTCCGTACCGCATGGGAAGGATCACGTTTTCCAGCGCGGTCAGCTCGGGGAGCAGATAACCCCCCTGCAGCACGAAGCCAAACGTCCTGGCCCGCAGCGACGCCCGCTCCCGGCGACCGAACGAGGCGGTGTCCCGGCCCTCGAGCCGGTACATCCCGCCGCTCGTGGACTCCACCAGGCCGATCACCATGAGCAGGGTGGTTTTTCCCGATCCCGAGGGACCGGTAATCGCCAGGTAGTCGCCCGGGGATACCTTAAGATCCACCCCAGAGAGCGCCGCCACCGGACCCTCGGGGCCCCTGTAAATGCGGCTGACCCCGGAAAGCTCGATCAAAGCGGTCCCTCCTCCATCAACCCGCGGGCCGGACGGGTACCGGCGAGGAGGAACGCCGTCCCGAGCCCGGTAGCCACCAGCAGCCACGCGAGCGCTCCCGCCAGGGCCCAAACCGACGCGCCCCCCAGCAAGCCCCCAAGCAGGGCGCCGATCGCTCCGGGAAGGCCGAATATCCCCAGCGTAAGGCGCAACGCCTCGCCCGCCCGCGCCCGCGGGCTAGCCCCGAACAGCTCGGAAAGGGCGAGGCGGGTTCGCCATGCGCCGAGCACTTCGCTGCCCAGAAAGACGAGCGCGATCACGCCAAGCAACAAAACCCCCACCAATCCCTGGGTCATGCGGCCGGCGAGCTCCCGGTACTCCGCCAGCCTGGTCTCGCCGGCCTGGGCTACCCGGCGGGCCTTGAAGGGGCGCGCTTCGGGAAAGCGGCGGGAGAGCCAGGTCGCGATCGCCTGAGCATGCAAGCCCGCGGGATCCAGGACCGCGAGGACCACCGCGTGAAACGGCCGCGCCCCCCAGCAAGCCCCCCGGGCGTCCAGCCAGACCCAACCGGGAGGAAGCCGCGGGCTTCCAGGCACCCCCGGCACCCCCGCGGCGCGTCCGGTCACCCGACAGGGGGGGAGGGTTACGGGTCCGAGCACCAACGAAACCTCCTTGCCGTAGAGATCGGCGTGGGTCTCGGTGACCACCATACCCCGCCCGTCCCCTACCGAGAGTTCGATCCCCACGGTCTCCCAGTACTTCCCGAGGCTCACGATCGTGCCCACCCTCCGCCGCTCGCCGGTGGGGAGCTCGAGCTCAGCGCCGGGAAACCGCGCGACCAGCGCCATGGGCACCTCCGGCCAGCGCCGGACGAGCTCCGCGAGCGTCTCCGCTCCCAGCCGCCGGGCCGGCCGCCGGTCTCCGGGTTGGAACTCGGGCGCGATCTGGTAAAGGGCGGGCCCTGCCCGCGCGATCCAGGCGTGGATCTCCGTGCGCGCGCGGGAACCCGCCGCCAGCGAGAAGGCAAGCGTTCCCAACGCCAGGAAGACGACC
>CAYYAB010000191.1:0-1909 GCA_964469895.1 uncultured bacterium
CCCACGTAGACCACCTGGTCGGGCTCCAGCGCCTCGAGCACCTCCGGCCGGTGGGTGGCGGCCACCAGGGTGATCCCCGCCTCGCGCACGAACTGGCTGAGCCCCCGGGCGACCCGCCGGGCGGTGGCCAGATCCAGGTGGGCGGCGAGCTCGTCCACGAGGAGGAGCGCGGGCCGCTCGGCGAGGAGAAGGGCGAGCCGGAAGCGCTCCTTTTGCCCGGTAGAGAGCTCCTTGGCCCGCGCCCGCCAAAGCACCGCATCGGAAAGGCCCACCCGGTTCAGGACCTCGATCGCGGCGGTGACGTCGCCGAGTTTTTCGTACACGGCCTCGAGCACCGCGCGCCCCCCGAGCTCGGGCTCGACCTCGCCGGGGAGGTAAGCGGCAACGCGCCCCTCGGGCCGCACCACCTCGCCGGCGTCCGGAGGCTCGCCCAGGAGGAGCCGAAGCAGCGTCGTCTTCCCCGCCCCGCTCGCTCCCCAGAGCACGCTCACCGAACCTGGGGGAAAGGCGACGTTCACCCCCCGGAGCACCGCCCGTTCGATCCGGCGCCGCTTCACGCCAAAAGCAAGCAGCACTTCGCGCACCTCTTCTGGAAGACCCTCGAGGTCGAGCACGCTCTCATAGGCCTTGTCCACGTTCACGAGGCGGAGGGGTCCTAGAAGCGGAGCCACCTTGCCGTATCGCGGCCGGTAGAGCTTCCCCTGGTGCTTCCTTGCCACCGGGTCCTCAGCGAAAAAGCGCGCCATGCGGTCCTCGGCCTCTTTTGTGAGCGCGTAGGCGAGCACCGGCCGCCCCGAGGCCGTGTCCCAGAGGTAGCGAAACCCGGCCTTCTCGAAGAAGGGGTGGAAGCGGGCCATCTGGGCAATGGTGCAAACCAGGTGCTTTTCCCGCCGCATCTCGGGGACCCGGCGCTCCCTGGCCCATTCCAACGCAAGCCGGACCAAAAGCGCGCCCAGGCCGTCGGAGCGGTAGTCGGGGTGGACCACTACCCGGGCGATCCGGGCGGCCGCGGTCTCCACGCGGTCGAGGACGCGCTCGGTGAGCTCTCGCCAGTCGGTCTCGTTAAGCTCTCCCTCGTTTTGCGCGTCCTGGAGCGCTTCCTTGAGGTCAAAGGTGGGGTGGAACCAGTCCTTGGGGAACACCCGCTCGCGGATATCGCGCACGACCTCGCCGTTTGGAAGCCGGCGGTGCATTTTGGGGATCGGCGGGTCCAGGCGAATGTAGCCCACGATGCGGGGCTCGAAGGGAAGGCGCTCGGTGAGCTCGAGGATCAGAAACCGGCTCGCCGGGGTCGAGCCCCGGATCTCAAGCAACCGGGCCGCTCCGCTTTTGCAAGGCGGGCGGGTGTTCGCCGCCTTCACCTCGCCGTCCGGGCAACGCCAAAGCGCCACGGTCTCGTGGTCGGAGGCGTAGTGGTATTGCTCGAGCTCCGCCACCGCCTCGAAATCCGACTCATACCGCGCTTCCCGCGCCCGCAGATGGTAGCGGTAAAGCGCCCGGCCGGAAAACCCCTGGCGGGGGTGCTCTACCTCCTTAGAGAAAGGCGGCCATAACGGAGTACCGTCCGTGCGCTCAAGGTGATAATCGTCCCAGTCAAGCACCCGGGCCCGGCTGCGGGTCACGAGGCGCAGTTCTTCCCCTTCCCGAACCCACTTCGCAATATCCCCGGGAAGGATCAAGGTCCGACCGTCCTCGAGGAGGAGCTTCCCGTACCAGCGCCAATAGACCTCCCGCGCTTCCACCCGTACCCGCATGAACCCACTTTACCCCATGGAGATCGCAAAACTTGACAAGTTCCCGAGCCGGTGATAGATTCAAGCTTGCTTGGGCGGTTAGCTCAGCTGGCCAGAGCGCCCGCCTCACACGCGGGAGGTCACTGGTTCAAGTCCAGTACCGCCCACCACGATAA
>CAYYAB010000192.1:0-1884 GCA_964469895.1 uncultured bacterium
CCCCGCCCGGCAAGGGCACGGGTGATGGGCGAGGGGACCCGGGCATCTGCGAAGACCACCCGCCGCACCCCGGCCCGCACGGCCTCGGCGGCCCCCAGGACCTTCTTCTTCATCCGTCCCTCGGCGAATCGCATGAACGCTTCCACCTCGGCGGCGGGGATCTTGGGGATGAGGCTTGTTTCGTCGGGGTAGCGCTCGAGGAGCCCGGGCACGTTCGAGAGGTAGACGAGGGCGGCGGCCTGGAAGGCCTCGGCCACCCGGGCGGCGGCGACGTCGCCGTCGGTGTTGATCGCCTCGCCTTCAAAGCTCACGGCCGGCGGGGTGAGGACCGGGAGGTAGCCGTGCTCGAGGAGCAGCGAAAGGAGCTCCTTGTTCACCCGCTCCACCGAGCCCGAGTAGTCCCCGCGGTGGATCTTGACCTTTCCGTTCTCCACGTACTTGATCGCTTTCTTCCGCTTGCCCTCGAAGATCCGGCCGTCGAGGCCGCTCATCCCCACCGCGTTCACGCCGCGTTTTTGGAAGAGCTCGACCAGGTACTTGTTCATCTTGCCGGCGTAGACCATGTTGAAGATCTCGAGGGTCTTTTTGTCGGTGAGGCGCGAGGTCATGCCCCCGGGGTGGGTGAGGAACCGGGGCGGGTGGCCGAGCGCCTCGGCGACCCGGTTGGTCTCGGCGCTGGCGCCGTGGACGAGGATCAGCTTTTGCCCTTTCTTCCATAGGGTGGCGGCGTCCTCGACCACCGCCTCGTAGTCGATCCCCTCGGCCCCGCCCACCTTGACGACGATCAGCCCGTCTTCCACGCCCCGCATTTTCTTGCATCGGGGCGGGTCTTGGCTAGGGGGCGCGTTCCCGGAAGAGCGCCGCGGCGGGTTTTTCGCTGCCGTCTTCGCGGAAAAGGCCCATCTTGTCCTCGCCCTCGTCCTGGAGGCGGTACCAGATGGCGGCCCGGACCCGCCAGCGGCGGGCGTGGGCCTCAAGGAGGTCGAGGGCGATCCCGAGGTGTTTTCGCTGTTCGGCCTCGTTTCCCGCGTCCCCCCAGGCGTCGCTGCTTCCTACCCCGAACTCGGTGAGCCAGAGGGGGAGTTCGGCGCGGCCGTTTTGGTTCAGCCATGCCCGGATCTGGTCGAGCCCGGCCTCAAAGCACCAGGGCGGGGAAAGGGGGTCCTCCGCGTTGCACTGGTCGGGGTACTGCGCCCGGCCGTAGTGGGGCCCCGTTCGCTCGTCGACCCGGGCGTAGGGGTGGAGGGAAAGGCCGTCCATCCGGGCGCCGGCGGCAAAGAGCGCATTCAGGTAGTCGAGGTCGGCGGAGGCCAGCGACCCGCCGAGCACGGTGAGCTCTGGAAAACGCGCTTTTAGCGCGTCGTAGGCATTATTTAGGAGATCCGCGTACTCCCGTGCGTGGGTTAGGGGCACGAGCACGTAGGTGCCCTCCCGGGGCTCGACCTCGCCCCAAAACTCGATGCTGTTGGGTTCGTTCCAGACCTCGACGGCGGCGATGCGCTCGGGCCCGATCGCCTCGACGAGGCGAACCAGGGCGTCGGCGTAATCGTCGTAATAATCAGGGAGCGGCGGATAGGCGGGATGGGCGCCGGCGTTGGCCCAGGTGGGGCTTTGGGCGAAGAGGAGCACGGCTTTGAGGCCAAGCTCCTCGGCTCTTTGGAAGCGGCCCTCGAGCTCAGCGAGGTACGCGGCGTCGAACTGCCCGGCCTCGTCGGGCTCGAGCACCGCCCAATCGGCGGGAATGCGCACGATGCCGGCTTTTAAATCGGCGGCCCGCGCAAGCTTTACCTGATAAGAGGCGAGGTCTGCGGTTTCCGCGAGGTGGAGCCCGAGGAGATAGGGGCTTTCTGCGGGCGGCGCGGTGCTCTGGCAAGCGGGGATGAG
>CAYYAB010000193.1:0-1861 GCA_964469895.1 uncultured bacterium
CCGGGCCGCCTCCTCGTCGAAGCGGAAGACCCCCTTGGTGGTCTCGATCTCCCCGTAGGGGAAGATGCGAAACGCCCGGGGCGGGTCGTTGGATCCCCCGGGCGTGAGCTCGAGCCCGGCCGCCAGCCTTAAGACGCCCATTACCCCTCCTTCCCGTGGTAGAATGTCCTCAGAAACCCACCGGGGTGGGCCTGGGTTCCCGATACCCCGGTGCAGGACGCCCGGCCGTCCAGGCGAGCCGGGCCTACTTCATTGCCCACGCGCATAGCGCAAGTACCCCTTCCGCAAAGACCGGACCAGGCGTTTCTCGTCCGTCGCGTAGAAGGTGAGCCCGACGAGCACGCCACGGTGGAACTCGGCCACGAACAGCACCGGCCTGCGTTTGCCCTGCTCGGTATAGGCGTAGACCTTGACGTAGGCCTGCCGGAACACTACCCGCCGCCTCCCCGGGCGCCTCATGGGAACCAGCCAGACCTCCTCCGGGTCCTGAACCAAGTCGGGCAGCCAGGAGAGGAAGCGTTCCCGCTTGTCCGGCTTGAGGTGGTCGACGAGCCGCGAGTCCACCACCACCGGCAGGCCGGTGGGGTCCCGAAAGTAGGCCGGCAGCCCCCCCAGGGCCGCGCCGAGGAGCGCGAGCCACTTCTCCCGGTCGCCGACGTCCTCGATGGTTGGCAGTGGCTTCGCGGGCGCGGGGTGGGCGGGGAGCCGCTCGGGCCGGCCGTAACTCCACCAATCAGGCACCTCGCCGGCAAAAGCCTCCTCCCAGCCGCCCGGGTCGCCGATCCGCGCGCGAAGCCCGCGAGCATAGGTATCGCCCCAGTCCTCGGCGTCAGGGGGCAGGCCGAAGCCCTTCTGGGGCGGCTCCCCCTCCGGGGGGACCTCAGCGATGCCACGGGTCCGGGCCTCCGCCTCGGTGAGGGCACGGATGCCGCTCCTGCAGTTGAAGTGGAGCGGGGGCGTGTTGTTTTGCCACCAGGGGTGATCCGCCGGGAGTACGGTGCCGTCCCGCTCGCGGCAGATCGGGGTTGTGCGGGCGTCGAGGATGGCGTCGTACATCCAGTAGGGCCGAGCCTTTTTGACCGCCGGGTGGTTGAGCTGGGCCCAGCGGCCGGCGGAATAGGCGCTCTGCACGTTGGTGCGGAAGACGGTCTCGAGGTGCGCCGGGTGCGCGGCCTTCACGCGCTCCATCACCCGCTTCCGCCACGCGTCCAGGGTCTGGCCTTCCTCGAGGGCGTCGAGCAGGGTCTGGTGCAGCCACGCCAGGCGGTCGAGCTCGGCGATACCCGCCATCGTGAAAGCCCGGCGCTTGGCCTCGGCGGAGAGGCGCTTGAACTCGCCGGGAAGAAGGGGGACCTTCCCCTCGAACCAGCGAACGGCCTCCTCGAAGCGGAGAGGGTCAGCACTCACGCTCCACATGCCGGTTTACCACCTTGAGCACCCTCCGCGCCCATTCGCGGTCGGCGCCCTTCACGTCCTCGGGAAGCTCAGCGTAGGGGACGAAGTAGCGTTCCCAGCGTTTTCGGCGCTCGTCAGAAACTTCTGACGCAACAGCCTTGGCCCAATGCATCCACTGTTCGTGCTCAAGCTCCGCAAGGGCCTCAAGCAACTTTTCCCGCTCCAGGCTCACTACAAGTCCCTCAACACCGCGTACCGCCCGCCCAGCTCGGCCATGAGAAGCGCCCGCTCGGCGAGGCGGGCGATCTCCTCGGGGGAGGCCTCCCGGAAGTGGCGCAGGAGGATCGCCCGCACCTCGTCGTAGGACTGGGCGTGCTCGAGCTCCCGCATCACCGGCTCGAAGACCTTCCACTCGGCCTCGGCGGCCCGCTGCACCAGCCGGTCGGCGACCGCGTCGGCGTAGAGC
>CAYYAB010000194.1:0-1835 GCA_964469895.1 uncultured bacterium
GGCCCGGCTTTGCTCGAGGTCGCGCTTACTGCGCCACCTCGACCGGGATCCGCTTGGCCCGCGCGGCCTCGACCTTGGGCAGCAGCAGGCGAAGGACGCCGTTTTTGAACTCGGCCTTCACCTTGTCCGCGTCCACCTCCACCGGCAGGGTGAAGGAGCGAACGAAGGAGCCGTGCGGGATCTCCTGCAAGTAGTACCGGCGGACCTTCTCGTCGGCGACGGGCTTCACCTCGCCGCGGATGGTGAGCTTGTTGCCCTCGAGGCTGATCTCGAGATCCTCCGCGTTGAGTCCCGGCGCCCACATCTCGAGCACCAGCGCGTCGTCGGTCTCGTAGAGGTCCACCGGCGCCACGTAGGTGGCCGTGCGCGCGGGCCGGACGAGATCGCTAAAGGCCTCGGTGAAGAGCCGGTCCATCTCGTCGAAGAGCGAGAGCGGACCCCAGGTCCTGAAGGGCGTGATCTCGGTGGTGGGACGAAGCTCGCGCTTCACCAGCATCCGCCATCACCCCCTTCCTGAGCCATTTTGAGCATATCATATGCGCAAGGTATTGTCAAGGGCTAGGCTGGAGGCATGGAGGTCCAAAGGATTCCCGTCGGACCCCTGGCGGAAAACGCTTATCTGGCCTGGGAAGGGGGCGAGGGCGTGGTCCTCGACCCCGGGGCCGAGCCCGAGGCCCTGGAGGCCGCGATCCGGGAGGCGGGCTTTACCCCAAAGGCGATCCTCCTCACCCACGCCCACTTCGACCACGTGGGCGCGGTCGCTCCCCTGGCCGAGGCCCACGGCCTCCCCGTCTACCTGCACGCGGCCGAGCTCGAGCCCTACCGCCGCGCCCCCGAGATCGCGCGCGCCTACGGCCTGGAGGTTCCCCCGCCCCCAAAACCCGCGGGGTTCCTGGACGAGGGCGACGAGGCCTTTGGCTTTCGCGTCCTCCACCTCCCCGGCCACAGCCCGGGGCACCTCGCGTTCTACGCCCCCGAAGCCGGCGTGATCTTCGTCGGGGACGTGCTCTTCAAGGGCGCGGTGGGCCGCTACGACCTCCCGGGCGCCGACCGGGAAGCGCTCTGGCACTCGCTCACGAGGCTTACAAAGCTCCCCGAGGACACTCGGGTCTTCCCCGGCCACGGCGAGCCCACCACGATCGGCTCGGAAAAACGTACGAACCCCTTTCTTCTAGGCGGCCTTCCCTAAGGGTCGCGCCGGCGGATCTCGGCCACCACCCGGTCCACCACCTCCCCGAGGGTCATCGCGCTGGTGTCGAGGAAGATCGCGTCCGGAGCGGGCCGGGTCTGGGCCTGGTCGCGCTCGTCCCGGGCCAAGAGCTCGGCCTCCACCCGAGCCACGTCCTCGCCCCGCTGGCGCGCCCGCCGCTCGGCCCGCACCCGGGGATCGGCCCAGAGGAAGAACTTATAGGGCGCCTCGGGGAAGACCGCGCTCCCCATGTCGCGCCCGTCCACCACGAAGGGGGGCTCAAGCTCCTTGAGCGTCCGGTTTACCCAAGCCCGGAGCCTCGGGTGGCGGGCGATCGGGCTCACCACCCGGTCCACCTCGGCGGTGTGGAGCCTTTCGGTCACCTCCTCCCCGTCGAGGAAGACCCGGTCTCCCTCCACCCCGGGCACGAGCCGGATCCGGTGGCGGGAGACCGCCCGCATCACCGCCTCCTCGTCCCCGGGGTCGGCCCCTTCCTGGATCACCGCGAGCGCCGCCGCCCGGTAGAGCATTCCGCTCGAGACGTAGGGGATCCCGAGGGCCCGGGCTACCCCCCGGGCGGTGGAGGACTTGCCCGAGGCCCCGGGTCCGTCGATGGTCACGATCAACCGGCTCCGGTCCACGCCCC
>CAYYAB010000195.1:0-1799 GCA_964469895.1 uncultured bacterium
CACCGGCCTCGGTCTCGGGCTCGGGGGCCGTGGCCTCCGCTTGCGGCGGGGGCGGCGCGGCTGTGGTCGTCACCGGCGCCACCACCGGCTGTGGCCGCCTGGCAAAGGGGTTCACCCCGGTAAGAAAGAGCACGATGGCGGCCACGACCGCGGCGAGGAGTACGAAGAGCAGCGCGTCAAACCAGTTTTCGCGCAGCCAGTCCATGCCTCACCTCACCAACCCCTGGGCGGGTTTGTAGCCGAGCTCGAGCGCCTTCTTCCAGGCCCGCCTGGCCTCCGAGTCGCGGCCGAGCGCCTTGAGCGCCCAGCCCAGGTGGTACCAGGCCTCGGCCCGATCGGGGGCTTTGAGCACCGCCTCGGTGTAGACCCGCTCCGCGTCCGAGAACCGCCGGGCGGCGAGGTAAGCGGCCCCCAGCGCCTCGAGCACCTCCACCCTCCCGTCGAGCTCGGCCGCCCGCTCGAGCGCGGCCGCTGCCTGCCCGTAGTCCTTCACCGCGTACAGGGCGAGACCGAGCCAGAGCCAGGCATCGGCGTCGCTCTTCCGCTCGGCCACGACCTGCCTGAGCGCCTCCACCGCTTCGGGGTAGCGGCCCGCCCGGTAGGCATTCTTTCCCAGGAGTAAGAGCGCTTCGATTCGCTCGGCCGCGGTAGCCTTACGCAAGGCAAGCTTGGCGGTCCGGTAGGCGTCGGCGGCCTTGCCTAGGGCGTCGTAGGCGGCGGCCAGCCCGAGAAGCACACGACCGTCCTCGGGGTTGGCCTGATAGGCGAGCAGGAAAGCCCGAAGCGCCCCTTCGGCGTCCCCTAGCGCCAGCTTCAAACGCCCCACATCGTAGTGGGCCTGCCAGAGGCCGGGATCGAGGGCGATCGCCTGCTCTAAAAGGTCCTCCACCGCATCCTTTTCGACCCCCATCCCGGCGAGCACGAGCGCCTTCTTGTAGATTAAGCGGGCGCGCTCCCTCTGCCCCGGGGCGGCGGCGATCGAACGGTCAAGCTCGCGGGCGGCCCGCTCCGGCAGCCCCTGATCGACCAAAACGTCGGCCAGCAGGAGACTCGCGGTCACGTTCCCCCGATCCTGGGCCAGCACCTCGTAGAGGTAGGGGATCGCGTCCTCTCCCATGCCAGAGGCGACCAGGGCTTCCGCCAGGCGGAGCGCGATCTCAAGATCGCCGGGAAGCTGTTGGTAGGCCTGGGACAACACCTTTGCGGCGAGAGCAGCGTCGCCCCGCTTCCGGTGGGCCTCCGCCAGGGCGAGGTAGGCCGGGCGCAGGGTTGCGGGAGGCAAACCGGCCTGGCTTCCCACCGAGACCGCCCGTTCCAAAGAGGCGACCGCCCCCTCCCAGTCCCGCAAGCGGGCCTGGGTGATGCCGAGGTTGTACCATCCCTCAAACCGCTTGGGGTATAGCTTCGTGAGCTGCCGGAACTCAAAGAGCGCCTCCTTGAGCGCTCCGGAACGATAGTAGGCGAGCCCGAGGCCGAAGTGGGCGCGAAAGTTGCGCCAGTCCAGTGCCGCGACGTCCTCGAAAAGAGCGATCGCCTCGGGGTAGCGACCGGCCTCCAGCGCCTCGTAGGCTAGCCTGAGGCGGTCCTCTAAACTTCCCGGGGGCGGGCCCTCGGCCCAGGCCGCAACCGAGGCCAGTACCAGGATCCAAAGCAAGCGCTTCATAGGTTCTCCTCCCGCACCTTACGGGCATTCTAATGCCTAGACGCGCGCTTGACAAAAGCCCTTAACCATCCTAGACTATCCGTTGCGACGCGGGGTGGAGCAGCCTGGTAGCTCGCCGGGCTCATAACCCGGAGGT
>CAYYAB010000196.1:0-1741 GCA_964469895.1 uncultured bacterium
GCGCTCTCCGAAAGCCCCACGCTCCCCGCCACCGCCTCGCAGATCCGCGCGAACCTGGCGGGGGAAAAAGACCCCGCCGAGGCGGCCCGCGCCCACGCCCGCGCCACCGCGCGACGGATCGAGGCCGAGCTCGGCCCGGGGACCCCTGTATTTGCAGCGCTATTCCGGGTCGAAAACGGGGAGGTGGAATGGCTCTAACCGAACTCGAAGCCCTCCACCGGGAGATCGTCGCCTGCCGCCGCTGCCCCCGCCTGGTCGCCTGGCGGGAAGAGGTGGGCCGGAAAAAGCGGCGGGCCTACCAAGACTGGGACTACTGGGCAAAACCGGTGCCGGGCTTTGGCGATCCCTGGGCCCGCATCCTGATCTTTGGCCTCGCCCCCGGCGCCCACGGGGCGAACCGAACCGGCCGGGTCTTCACCGGCGACGCCTCCGGCGACTTCCTCTACGCCGCGCTTTACCGGGCCGGGCTTTCGAACCAGCCCACGAGCACCCACCGGGGAGACGGCCTAGCGCTCTTCGGCGTCTACATCACCGCGGCCGTGCGTTGCGTGCCGCCAAAGAACAAGCCCACCCGCGAGGAGATCCAGGCCTGCAGCCGCTGGACCGAGCGCGAGCTCGCCCTGCTCCCGAACCTCCGGGTCTTCCTGGCCCTCGGGCGAATCGCCCACGACGCCCTTTTGGACCACTTCGGACTTAGAAAGCGCGAATATCCCTTCGCCCACGGGGCCGAATACCCGCTCCCCGAGGGGAAAGTACTCCTTGATAGCTACCACGTCTCCCGCCAGAACACGCAGACCGGGAGGTTGACCCCGGAAATGTTCGACCGGGTGCTGAAAAGGGCCAAGGAACTTGCCGAGCTTTAAACGTCTCGTCCGCGGGTTCCGGGCGGTCTTCGGGATTGCCCGCCCCGACGACGCCTGGGCTAAGAGATGGCTCCTGCCCGAGGAGTACGCGCTCTTCGCCGAGCTCGACCCCCGGGACCGGGAGCACTCGGTGCGGGTCGCCAAGGAGCTTTTGGACAGGTACCCCATGGCCCCGCCCGAGGCGGTGCGGGCCGCGCTCCTCCACGACGTGGGCAAGGCGGCCCGGCCCTACCGGGCTATAGAGCGCATCCTCACCGCCCTCTTCGAGCCCTGGCTTCCGAGGCTCCCGGAAGAACCCCTGCTTCCCGGCTGGCGGGGGGCGGTGCAGGTGCGGCTTCACCACGAGCGCTACGGGGCCAAGCGGGTGAAAGACCCCGCGGTGCGGGCGATCCTCCTTGCCCTGGCCGAGGGGGGGGAGGAAGAGGCCGCCCGCTGGGCCGGCCGCATCGCGGCGATCGACGACCAGCACTAGCGGATCAGGCTGAGGAACTCCTCCCGGGTCTTGGCGTCGGTCTTGAAGACCCCCCGCATGGCGCTGGTGGTGGCGGCGGAGTGCTGCTTTTCAACGCCCCGCATCATCATGCAAAGGTGCACCCCCTCCACCACCACCGCCACCCCCTCGGGCTCGACCACCCGCTCGATCGCGTCGGCGATCTGGGTGGCGAGCCGCTCCTGGATCTGGAGCCTTCTTGCGTACATCTCCACGATGCGCGCGAACTTGGATAGACCAAGCACCTTTTTCTTTGGGATGTAGCCGATATGCACCTGGCCGAAAAAGGGCAGGAGGTGGTGCTCGCACATCGAGTAGAACTCGATGCCCTTTACCACCACCATCTCCGAGCCCTCGGCCTCGAAGAGGGCGTCGTTGACCACCTCCT
>CAYYAB010000197.1:0-1731 GCA_964469895.1 uncultured bacterium
TAGGCGCCGTTGGCCAGGAACTGCAGGATCCCCTCGGCGATCCCCTCGGCGATGCGCTCGCGGTGCTCGGGCCGGGCGAGAAGCCGGCCTTCGGTGGGGTGGTTCGCGAACCCCACCTCGACGAGCACCGCCGGGATCCGGGCGTAGCGGAGCACGTAGAGCGGGGCCGAGTGGACCCCGCGGTCGGGGGAGCGGGCGGCCTCGCTCAACCGCGCCTGGATGGTGCGGGCGAGCTGGGCGGAGAAGGCCAGGTTGGCCTGGGCGACCAGGTCTTTGAGGATCCGGCCGGTGAGGGTCTCGGTCTCGCGGGTGAGCTTTTGGCCTACCTCGCCGCCGCCGTTTTCCCAGACCGCGAGCCTTTGGGCCTCGGGGTCGATCGCCCGCCCCAGGTAGTAGGTCTCCACCCCCGCCGCCGGGCGGGGCGCCGAGTTGACGTGGATCGAGACGAAGAGGGTCTTTTTCGCGTCGGCCATCCCGGCGCGCTTTTTGAGGTCGGCGACCTTGCGCCTCCAGAGGTCCTTTTCCCCCGGGGGGGCGAGGTCGGTGTCGCGGTCGCGGGTGAGGACGACCCGGATCCCCTTTTGCTCCAGGATTCGCTTGACCCGGAGGGCGACGTCGAGGGTGATCTCCTTCTCCACCACGTAGCCCACCGCCCCCGGGTCGGGCCCGCCGTGGCCGGGGTCGAGCACCACCACGGGCTTTGGGGGATCGGGCTTTTTCGCCACCGGAACCGCGCCTTTTTTTAGGTCCACGACGAGGCGGTAGGTGCCCGGGCTTTTGCCTTCGAGCACAAACGCCTTCGCCTCCACCCCCGGCGCGACCCGGAGGAGGAGCTCCTCCCCCCTCGCCTCGTACTCGACGAGCTCGGGGCTTTTCACCACGACCCGTTCGGGCGCAAGACGGTAGCCCGAGAGCCGGATCACCAGGCGTCCTCCGCGTTCTTGGATGCGGTAGGTGGCGCCTTGGGGCAGGTCGAGCACGATCCGGGTAAACCCTTCGTGCAGCCCCACCCGGGGGCTCGCGAGCGCCAATCCAAGGGCAAGGAGGAAGGCCAGCCACCGCCGCATGATGCGCCCTTCATTCTAAAGAAAGGAAATGGGAATCTGGTGGGCAAACGCCCCGTTCACGGATCGCTAAGATAAGCGGGGTGCGCCCAAAGGGGCGCGAGAAAGGGGGCCTGCCAGGTGCAGTATCAAGCACAGCTCGAGGCGGCGCTGCTCGTGGCCGCCTTTGCCGTGGTGGGGGTGCTGATCGTCTACGCCACCATCCTGCTTTCCCGCCTCCTGGTGGGAACGAGGCCCAAAACCGGCGCCAAGCTCGAGGTCTACGAGTCCGGTGAGGTCACCATCGGGACCACCGAGGTCCGGGTCAGCGTCCACTACTACCTCTACGCCCTGCTCTTTTTGATCTTCGACGTCGAGGCGGCGCTGCTTTTCCCCTGGGCGCCCGCCTTCGACAAGCTCGGCTGGCTCGGGGTCATCGAGGTCACTGTCTTCGTCGCCATCCTGGCCGCGGGCCTCGCCTACGCCTGGCTGAGGGGGGTGCTGAAATGGGTCTATTAGGGTCCGAGGAGCGGCCCCAGAACATCATCTTGGGCACGCTCGACGACGTGATCAACCTGGCCCGGAGCCGGAGCCTCTGGCCGCTCACCTTTGGGATTGCCTGTTGCGCCATCGAGATGATGGCCACCTGGACCCCGAAGGTGGACGCCGACCGGCTGGGCATGTTCTT
>CAYYAB010000198.1:0-1726 GCA_964469895.1 uncultured bacterium
CAGTAAAACCCTTGCCTTCCTCCCTTGAGCTAAGGAAAATCAGGGGTATGGAGCGGCGGCGGTGGCCGGAGCTTAAAGACGCGCTGGAGGGTTTTTGGGTGGTGGACGTGCGGGAGCCCCGGGAGTTCGGGAAGGGGAGCCTGCCTGGGGCGGTGAACGTTCCCCTCGAGCGGATCGCGAAGCGGGACTACACCCTCCCCCGGGACCGGCCGCTTCTTGTCGTTTGCCACATGGGACAAAAGTCGAACCTCGCCGGGCTCTACCTCGAAGCCGACGGGTACGAGGTCTACCTGCTCGAGGGCGGGCTTTTGTCCATCCCCGAGGAGGAGAGGAAGTCCCTAAGCATCGCGTTGTAGGCCTGGGGCCGGTTCAGGTAGGGGAAGTGCCCCCCGCCTTCGAAGACGAATCGCTTCGCCTTGGGATAGGTGGCCCGGAGCGCCGCGCGCAGGGACTCGGGGATCAGGGGATCGTTGGTGGCCTCGACCAGGAGGTGGGGCATTTCGGGTTCGGGCGGCGGAAAGCGGCTAATCAGCGCGCGCCAGCGGGCGAGCAGGCTTTTCTTTTTGAGCCGCCTTGCGTTTTGCATCAGGTAGTAGCGGAGGAAGGGGTCGCCGTCGCCGGCGGGGACGATCACCCGCTCGATGTGCCGGACGAAAGCGGCTTGCACGACGCGCTCGGGGAGGAGCCGGGCGAGGAGCACGAGCGGGCGGTTTTTCCGCTCGATCGCCTCGGTAGGGGGGAAGGTGTTGGCGAAGACCGCGGCGAGGATTCGGTCGGGGACCCGCTTGACCAGGTACTGGGCGAGGTAGCCGCCGAGCGAGCTCCCGACCACCGCAAAACGCCTCACCTCTAGGGCGTCAAGTGCAGAGAGGATCCGCTCGGTCAGGTCGAAAAGGTTCTGGGCGTCGGGGTAGGTGGGGGCGAGGACCCGGTAGCGGTCCTGGAAGTGGACGAGCTGCTGCCACCAGGCGGAGCCGTCCCCCGCCATCCCGTGGAGGAAGAGGAGCACGGGGCCCTCCCCGAGCGCGTAGACCTCCACCCCCTGGACCCGCTGGGGCGGGTGGTCTTCGAGGAAGCGGTGGTAGGCCTCGATCCGGTCCTCGGGTGCGGTCATTTTCCTCACTGAGGATACTTCGGGTATAGTCCTCAGTTGGCATGCCGAACCTCGGAGTCGGAATCGTCGGCCTCCCCAACGTCGGGAAATCCACCCTCTTCAATGCCCTCACGCGGGCGGGGGCGCTCGCCGCCAACTACCCCTTCGCCACCATCGAGAAAAACGTCGGGGTGGTGCCGCTTCCCGACGATCGGCTTTCCAAGCTCGCAGAAGTCTTTAAAAGAGGCGACCGCACCCCGCCGATCGTGCCCACGCACGTCGAGTTCGTGGACATCGCCGGGCTGGTGCGCGGGGCGCACAAGGGGGAGGGGCTTGGCAATCAGTTCCTCGCCCACGTGCGCGAGGTGGCCGCGATCGCCCACGTGATCCGCGCTTTCGAGGATCCCAACGTGGTCCACGTCGAGGGTTCGGTGGACCCCCTTCGCGACGTGGAGACGATCGAGACCGAGCTCGCCCTCGCCGACCTCGGGGTGCTCGAGCGCAGGCTGGAAAAGCTTAAAAAGGGCGCTCGGGTGAACAAGGAGGACCGCGAGGAGCTCGAGCTCCTCACCCCCCTTTACGACTGGCTCGCGGAGGGCAGGGCCCTTAGGCGCTTTCCGCTTCCCGAGGGGG
>CAYYAB010000199.1:0-1726 GCA_964469895.1 uncultured bacterium
GACCTCGCGGCGCGGGTTCCTCGCCATCTCCCCCTCCAGTTCCAGCCTAGGACGCGGGCTCGCCCTAGGCTGTGGGATTTAACCCACCCCATTATCTTAAGAGTGTTTTCTAGAAAACCCCCAGTTGGGGGGTGTTGCCCGTCCCGCGATTACAAGCGGGAAAGCCCTTCGACCGGGCATGCCTTGGAGCGTGGTTAAGGTAGACCTGAGGCCCGGTTTCGGCGTAGTTCGTGAAGGGCCGGGAGGCGTAGACGCTGGTCCTGGGTCCCCGTGCGAAGAAGCCAGATCGGTAAAGAACTTGGCGCGGCCGCCCCCGGGCGAGGGGCGGCCGCACGCTTACTGCCCTTCCCCACCACCCGGCGGAAGCTCAGGTCGGGCGGCGAGGAAGCGCGCCACGGCTCCCCCTAGGAACCGGCGGGCGCGGCCCCTACGAGCAGGAGTCCGAGGTCGTCGTAGTCCCCGTCCACCCAGTCCTCGGCGAGGAGCAGGATCCCCGCCGGGTCCCCTTCGGCGTCGAGCGCCCGGTAGGCCCGGAAGCCCCGGGGCGGCTCGTTAAACCGCGCTTCGGTGTAGATGCGCTTTTTCCCGTAGTGTTCGTAGGCGTGGACGATGCCGAAGGGCCCCTCCGGGGAAAAGCGGGCGGCGGGGGGCGGGTTCAGGCAGGTGGCGGGGTCGAAGGCGCCCGCGTAAGAGAGCACGAAGGTGGCGGTCTCCGGCCTACCCGCGGGGTAGTAGCCGATGCGGTAGTCGCGGGCCGCGCTACGGCCCCCGAGCAGCCGGAGCTCCACCTCGCCCGCTCGGGCGTGGAAGATCTCGGCGGATAGGGGCTCCCCGGCCCGGTAGCCGCAGTAGTCGCCGGGGCGTGGTGCCGCGCTCCCCTCTGCGGCGTCGCCCAGCCGCCGGATCTCCAGGTCGTCGAGGAAGAAGGTGGTGGCCATGGGGCCCACCCCGAAGCCTCCGGCCCGGTAGTCGGGGTCGGTCCACTCGAGGAGCAGGGTGCCGTCGAGCCAGAAGCGGACCCGGCCGCTTTCCTCGAGGGCGAAGCGCAGGTCGTGCCAGTTCTGATCGCGCAGGAAGCTGCTCCCGGTATCGGCCAGCTCGCGCCGGTCGATCAGGGTGAAGCGCTGCTCGCCCGCGAGCTTGTCGAGGCGCAGGCCCTCGTAGCCGACCTTGAGCTCGAGGGCGCGGTCCCCCGCGCCGCTAAGGAAGAGCCGGAACCGCACCGCGCTCTCGGTCGACGGGGCCTTTTCCACCTTGATCCGGAGGCGAACCTCGTAGTTGCTCCAGTCCACCGCCCCGGTGGTGAGGAAGCCCTCGCCGATGCCCCCTTCGAGCCGCACCGCCTTGTCCAGCCGGCCGCTCGGGTCGAAGGCCTCCACGACGGCGATCTTCTGCCACTCACCGCGCCGCAGCAGGCCGTAGCGCTCGGGCGCCACCACCGGCAGCACCGCTCCGGTCGGGTACTTGGCGAAGTCGTCGGTGAGGGCGGTGCCGGGCTCGGGAAGGGGGTTCCCCGGGAGGACCTTGATCTCCGGAGCGCGTACCCCACCCTTCTTGCCGCTCTCCACCGCGGTCGCCCTGGTGGGGGCCGGAGCGGGGGCCTCGACCGGCACCGCGACTTTGACCCCGGGCGCCGGCCGGAGCTCGACCGTGGGCCTCGGGGCTCAGGCTGCGAGCAAAAGCAGCAAAGCCGTGAACCCGATCACCCTCGGTAGTCGCATCCACA
>CAYYAB010000200.1:0-1707 GCA_964469895.1 uncultured bacterium
GGCCCCAGTTCGCCGGATTGATCGCCGCCAGCGTGCTCTTCTTCACCCTGGCCTACATCGTCTTCCAGCGGATGGAGATCCGGGCGTAAGCGGTAAAGGAGGGGGTCCGCCCCGGGACGGACCCCCGCGCGGCCCTATTCAAGCCACTCGGTTTTGTACTCCTTCGTCCTCGGTACCAGGCACAGGAAGAGCACCGGATCCTCGCCCACGTTCTCGTACCAGTGCGCCACGCCCGGGGGAATAAAAACCACATTCCCAGGGCCCACCTCGTAGACCTCGTCGTCGAGGCCAATCCGCATCCTCCCCGCGAGCACGTACTGCTCGTGCTCGACGTCGGGATGGCGGTGCCTTTTAATCCTTCCCCCGGGGAGCAGGGTGAACCGTCGGAGAACGAAGTTTGGAGCCTCTTCGGGACCGATCAGGATCTGAATAAACGCGCCCTCTGCGTGATCCACCGGTACCCGCCGAACCTTGTCCGCGTGGACGACCTTCGCCTTCAAACCTTCCCTCCCCATTTGGCCAACAAGGCTACCACCTCGTCGTCCTCCACCTGGGGAAAGACCTCGTAGTAGGCGGCTACGGCGGTAAAGTCAGGTGGAGTGGAGAGCGCCACCACCTCGGCCTTGCCCCGAAGGCGCGTCACCGCCTCCGGCGGCGCCACCGGCACCGCCACCACCACCCGCGCGGGGGCCTCGGCCCGCACCGCCGCCAGCGCCGCCTCCATGGTGCTGCCGGTGGCCATGCCATCGTCGGTGAGCACGACCATCCGCCCGGCGAGCGGTTCCTTGGGCCGGGCCGCCCGGTACTTCGCCCGCCGCTCCTCGATCACCCGAAGCTGCCTCGCCACCTCGTTGCGGATGTAGGCCTCGTCTGCGTAACGGTAGGCATAGGGCTGGAGGATGACCTCGCCGGTCTCCGCGACCGCCCCGAGGGCGAACTCGGGGTTGCCGGGAGCCCCGACCTTACGGGCGAGGATCACGTCCATCGTGCCTCCCAGACGCTCGGCAAGCACGTCGGCGATCACCACCCCGCCCCGGGGAATACCCAGCACCACCGGGGACACGAGCCCGAGGGGACGCACCGCCTCAGCCAGGAGCTCCGCCGCGTGCCGGCGATCCTTGAACCGCACACGTTCATTGTAATCGCCGAAGCCGGTTTTTCTCGCGACTTTCCTAACCCAAACTTCGCGCCCGAGCACCGCCGGGGGCCGGACGGGGGTTGCAAAGGAAGAGGACCCGCCCGGGGCGAAAGCCCGAAGTACGCCCATTGGTCCAATCACGAGGAAGGGGATTGTACATCCAAAGCCGTGCCCCAACCCAATTCATCAGCAGGGTAACCCTGGTCCAGGGGTTCGGCTGCCTGGGAGCCAGACCCGCTCCCCGCATCCAGATCGGGACCGATCGTCGGGCCCGAGAGCGAGGGGCAAAAGCTGTCCCTTGCTGGCCCCGGCCTCCGCCAGCACGTTTTCGAGCGAAAGGGTGAAGTCCGCGACCACGATCAGCGCCACTGCCTGCCAAAATCCGTTCGCGGTCCGTGCAGGGCCGGTCTCCGCTTCTTCGCGAAGGAGCTTGGCCGCGATCCCAAAGGGGGTGAGACCGCCTAGCACCCGGAGGTAGGGAATCTGGTAGCAGGGAGGCGTCAAGGCTAGTGCAAGCGATCCGAAACCCCTTCGCTTCCAGGGGCCGATCAGGACCGCCTAATGCCGTG
>CAYYAB010000201.1:0-1691 GCA_964469895.1 uncultured bacterium
GGCCTCGAGGTAGAGCGCGATCTGGTTCTCGTAGGCCTGGGCCAGGGTGGGAAGCTTTCCGGCGGCGAAGGCGGCCTTGATCTTGGTGGAAAGGTCGCGGTAGCCGCCCTGGTTGATCGGCCGGATGCAGTACTCGCCCTCGTGGCGGCGGTTGAACTCGATCACGATGTTCTCGAGGGCAGCCCGCGGCGCCCCGCCGCGGAAGGCGTGCCAGAGCTCGGCCACCACCGGGGCCTTGGCGCACTGCGCCTTGATGGTCTCTTCGGCCTTCTGGGCGAGGCCGAAGCCGAGGAGCAAAACGAGCGCTAAAACCCATCGTTTCACAGGCATCACCTCCTACCTACTTGATACCACTTCGGGCAATCCCCTCGATGAACTGGCGCTGGGCCAGGAAATACCCCACGATGATGGGCAGGATTGCCATGGTGGAAGCGGCCATGAGCTGGCCGTAGTCGCTTCCCGCTTCGCCGATGAAGGCCTGTAGACCGACCTGAACGGTGCGCATCTCCGGGCTTTGGGTGACGATCAAGGGCCAAAGGAGCGCGTTGTAGGCACCGAGGAAACTGAAGATTCCGTAGGTAATGAGGCCTGGCACCGCAAGCGGGAATGCGATTTTGAAGAGCATCACCGGGTAGCTCGCGCCGTCGATCCGAGCGGCGTCAAAAAGGTCTTGGGGAAGCGAGCGGTAAAACTGCCGGAGCAGGAAGATCCCGAAGACCGAGGCCAGCCAGGGCACGATGAGGGCGTAAAAGGTATCGAGCCAGCCGAGCTTGGCGAGGAGGATGTAGTTCGGGATCAGGAGCACCTCGCCGGGGACCATCATGGTGGCGAGAAAGAGTAGGAAGACGAGCTCCCGACCGGGGAAAGGCACGCGGGCAAAGGCGAAACCCGCCATCGCCGCGAGGAAAAGGCCTACCAAAACTTGGGTTCCCGCGGTGACGAAGGAGACGTAAAAGTAGCGGGCAAAGGGGGCGGCATTCCAAGCCTCCCGGTAGTTGTGGAAGACGTAGCCGAAAAGCCCGGGGCTTAGGTTCACCCACTCGAGCCGCCAGTAGTCCCCGGCCGAGCGCACCGCGTCGGGGGCGAGCTCGGGGCGGTAAGCCCCGTAGCTTTTCGGAAGGTAGACCACCACCGGCAGGAGCCGGAAGGCCCGGTCGGTCGTGTTGGTGAAGGAAAAGCGCCACCCGTCTTTCACCCGCTCCACCTGGATCCGGGTGCCCTCGCTCAAAGGGTCGTGGAAGGCCCCCGGAGGTTTGGGAATCCGAACCCGGGGCGGGGGTTCGTTGCCCTCGGTACGGATGAAAAAGTGCACCGTGCGTCCGGGCAGGAATCCACCCCAAAACCGGCTCCCGCCCTCGGCCCCGAGCCGGGTCGCCGCCCGCCAGTTTTTGGGCTTGAGCCGCTCGGGCACCCAGACGGGGGCAGCCTGCTGCGCCTCCTGGGGGCTTTTGACGCTGGTCGCGAGCATCCAGTAGAAGGGAAAGGCCATGACCACCGCGCCCGCGATCAGCACCGCGTAGATGAGTGCCCGGCCCAGGAGGTAGCGGAGCTTACTCGCCATAGGTCACCCGCTTTTCGAGGACGCGCTTTTGCAAGAGGGTGAGCGCCAGGATCACGAAGAAGATTACCACCGCGATCGCCGAGGCGTAGGAGAAGTCGGAGTCGCGGAAGCCCTTGTTGTAGAGGTACAT
>CAYYAB010000202.1:0-1681 GCA_964469895.1 uncultured bacterium
AGCCGGTGGTTCACGTAGCGGGCGAGCACAAAGAGCAGGTCGGAAAGCCGGTTTAGGAACTTGAGCGCCTCCGGATTCACCCACTCGTGCTCAGCGAGCGCCACCGCCTCCCGCTCCGCCCGGCGCGCAATGGTGCGGGCGAGGTGCAGGGCGCCGGCGGCGGGGTGGCCGCCGGGGAGCACGAAGAGCTTGAGGGGAGGAAGCTCGGCCTCGAGCCGGTCGATCTCGGCCTCGAGCTGGGCCACGTCCTCCTCCCGGATGCGCTCGACGTAGCGTTCGGCGGGGCTGTTCTTCAAGGTCGCGAGGTCACTCCCAAGCTCAAAGAGCGCCCGCTGCAAACGGTCGAAAAGGGGGTCAAGCTCGACCAATGACTCGGGCAAAAGCCCCCGGGCTAGCCCCAAAGCGCTGTTCGCCTCGTCCACGGTGCCGTAGACCGAGACCCGCAAAGTGCTCTTCTTGACCCGCTCGCCCCCCACCAGGGCGGTGAGCCCCTCGTCCCCGGTCCGGGTGTAGATCGCCATACCCCCATCCTAAATTGGCGACCCGCCCCAGGCGGGGCGGGGCCAGGAGGGAGGGATTCATGGATCATCCGGGCGCGGCTAGGTAAAGCCTAGCGCCCGGGTGAGGGGACAGGTGTCCCGCCGGAACCGGCGCGTAAACTCAAGCCATGCGGCCCACCTGGCTCGAGATTGACCTCGGAAGGCTTGGGGAAAACTACCGCACCCTCACCCGACGCCTTGCCCCAAAGACCCGGGTGATCGGCGTGGTCAAGGCGAACGCCTACGGCCACGGCGCGGTCCCGGTGGCCAAAAGGCTCCTCGAGCTCGGGGCCGCCCGCCTCGCGGTCGCCACCGCCGGCGAGGGGGCCGAGCTCCGGCGTGCGGGGATCGAAGCCCCCATCCACCTTCTTGGAAGCCTCCACCCCGACGAGGCCGAGGACGCCCTGAAGGCGGATCTCGTCCCCACCCTCGCCACCCTGGAGGCCGCCCGGGCGCTAGCCGCCCTTCGCCCCGGCGCAACCGTCCACGTCAAGGTGGACACCGGGATGGGACGGGTCGGGGTCCCCCCCGACGCCCTCGCCGACTTCCTCGCCGAGGTCGAGGCGATGGGGATCGAGGTCGAGGGCATCCTCACCCACTTCGCCGTCGCCGACGAGGATCCCGCCTTTACCCGGGCCCAGCTCGCGCGCTTTCTAGCCGCCGTACGGCCTCTCAAAAAGCGCTACCTCCTCCACGCCGCGAACTCCGCCGCCGTCCTCGCCGGAATCGGCACCGACCTCGACTTCGTCCGCCCCGGCATCGCCCTTTACGGCCTGCCCCCCGACCAAAGCCTTACTAGCGAGCTCTCCCCCATCCTCAGCTGGAAGGCCAAGGCCACGCTGATCAAGACCCTTCCCCCCGGGCACGGGGTGGGCTACGGCCTGACCTGGAAAGCGAGGGGCGGCGAGACCCTGGCCACCCTCCCCTTCGGCTACGCCGACGGCTTTCCCCGGGCGCTCTCGAACCGCGGCTTCGTGCGCCTGGGGAAGGAGTACCTCCCGGTCGTCGGCCGGGTCAGCATGGACCAAACCACCGTGCTGCTGAAAGCCCCCCCGCCCCCGGACGCGGTCTTCGAGGTGGTCACCGCCGATTTCGACCCGAGGACCAGCCTCACCGGCCGGGCCCGGGCGCTCGGCACCATC
>CAYYAB010000203.1:0-1681 GCA_964469895.1 uncultured bacterium
CCCGCGAACGCCTCACCCATCCGGTCGGCGTCGAGCATCAGCGCCCCCAGGTAGGGAGCCCCGTCGGAAAGGTGGGCGAGCTCGCCGAAGGTGAGGGGTTTGCCCTCGCTCAACGCCTCGTCCTCCTCGGGGGCGAGGCCGTTGGCCTCGAGAAAAGACCGGTACCCGTCGAGGTCCCACGACTGGTAGTCGAGGGCGTCGGCCACCACAGGCAGGTGGCCGAGAAGGGGCCGCAGCTCCCAGGGGTAAGGCGCGGGGGTGAAGTCGGCCCGACCCCGGAGGACGTACCCTCGCGAGCCAAGATCGAACGAAAGCTCGGGGAAACGGTAGTACGGTTTGTCCGGCCGGGTGGTGGCGGACAGCGAGACCGCCCGGGGCAAGAGGGCCCCTACCTGACGGTCGCGGGCGCACTCAACGCAGGTCGATCCAGGCTCGTCGGCTTGGGCCGGACGCACGCCGCAAACCGCGCAGGGCCTCGACCCCCGTCCCCCGCTGTCCACAAAGGGGTCCTTGAAGCGGGCCACCTGGCTGGCTAGGGGTCGGAGCTTGGCCCTCGCCATGGCCGCCGCCAACTTATTGAAAATCGCCGAAAACCCCTCTTCCTGTAGATCCTTGGGGCTGAAGGCCACGGCGTCGAGCACCGGTACTAGGCTCGCACCCTGGCCGATAGCCCAGGCCTCCCAGCGCTCACGGTGCTCCCTCAAGGCCTCCTTCGCCTCCGGCGCGTTGGGGAGCAGCAGGTAAAACTTGCCCCCCGCACTCATGACGCGCTGGAGCGGGGGCAACCCTAGACGATCGAGCAACCCAAGCGCCATCGCCTCTGCGGCCAGGCTGACCTCGAGGCTCCGGGCCCGGAGCCGCTTGGCAATGCCCCCTTGACCCTGGGCCTCCTTGATCCGGTAGATATGCCCCTGGATCCCCGAAAGGTCGCCGCCAGCCAGCAGGAACTTATCGGGCTTTTCGTCGCGGATCGCGGAAACGTCCAGGGTGCCGCGTTGATGGTAGCTCCAAAGAGCGGCGGCGAAGGCGGCGGTGAGCCTTAAGTGATCGTAGAGCGAGATCCCCGGGTCGCCTCGGGTGTCGGCCGGTACCGGCCAGAGGGCGTCTAGGAAGAGCATGTTGAGGTTGGCAAGGAGCGCGTCTTGCTCCTTGACCTTAGCAAGCTTCTCGACACCGGCCTCGAGGTGCTCGACCAACCGGAGGTAGGCCTCGGGACGCACGTTGGACTTTGAAGGGTTAACCGGAAAGGCCCTGGCGGGGCCGAAACCCGGCTTCCCGCCGGGCAAGAAGGGGTAGGCTCGTCCCTCGGCCCCCACCCCCTGCACCTGAACCTGGGAGAAGATGCTCGCCAGCGGGGTTCGCTTCACCGCCTTGCGGGTATCGCGATCGTCCTTAGCCCGTTCGCGGCTGGCATAGTTATCGGCGTGGTACACGATCCAATCGAGGGGACGATCGGGTCGGGGGCGCAACCGCTCGGGCGTTCCGCGGGCAAGGTGGTGGCGCCGGGCGCTCTCGGCCAACTCCCCTCCAAGACCCAGCACGTTTCGGACGAAGTAGGCGGTGTAGTCCTGGTGCGTGCGCCCTACTTCGCCGTAGTCTGGTGGAGGTTGCGGCCCATACGCCCGCTGGTAAAGCTTACCAATGTCGTGCAGCAACCCAGCGATGGAGATCTCGTGGGTTG
>CAYYAB010000204.1:0-1673 GCA_964469895.1 uncultured bacterium
CCGGCCTTGACCTTGATCTTCAGGGTGATGGGCTCGAGCATCTCCTTAAGCCGCTCGGCCTCGGCCTTGCGCTCGGCCGCCCGCTTGGCCTGGGCGCGGATCTTGGCCTCAAGCGCCTTCAGGTTCGAGGGGGTGGCGGGCGCCGCCAGCCCCCGGGGGAAGAGGTAGTTCCGGGCGTAGCCGGGCTTGACGTTGACCACCTCGCCCACGTCGCCCAGGTTCTCCATGGGTTCGAGCAGGATGACCTTCACGCCGCTCCCTCCCTACTTCCGGACGAGCTTTTCGGTGAAGGGGACGATCGCCATGATCCTCGCCCGCTTGATGGTCATCGCCAGCTTGCGCTGGTGCTTGGCGCAGACGCCGGTGCGGCGCCGGGGGAGGATCTTGCCGGTCTCGGACATGAAGCGCTTCAGCATCTTCGCGTCCTTGTAGTCGGTGACCTCGAGCTCCCCGGCGCAGAACGGGCAGACCTTGGGCTTTTTGTACCTTTTCGGGCGTGCAGTCTTCTTCGCGCTCATCCTCTACCTCGCTAAAAGGGCAGGTCCTCCTCGGGCGGGAACTCGTCGAGCCCGTCCTCGAGGTCCACGCCGCCCGCGGGCGCGGGCTTCGCGCCCCCCTCGGGCGGGCGGGTCAGCTTCTCGATGCGACGGGCCTCCACCCGGGTGACGTAGCGGCGGGAACCGTCTTGCGCGGTCCAGGAGTCGTTCACCAGCCGGCCGAGGACCAACACCGGCTCGCCCTTTTTGAGCTCGCCGGCCCACTCGGCGAGGTCGCGCCAGGCGGTGACGTCGACGAAGTGGGTCTTCTCCTGCTCCTGGCCGCGGCTGGTAAAGGTCTCGTTGACCGCCAGCCCGAACCGGGTGACCGCGGTCCCCTGGGGGGTGTAGCGGAGCTCGGCGTCGCGGGTCAGGTTGCCGATCAGCACCACCTGGTTGAGGGCGTCGGTGAGCCGCTCCTGCCCCCGGGCGTCGGTGACCGTGCGCCCCTCGCGGTCGGAGACGAGGGGCTCGATTCGGTCCACCCGCACCTCCAGCGCGCTCCGCCGCTGACCGTCCGACTCCCAGGTGCGGTAGTCGAGCCGGCCCTCGACGAAGACCGGGGTCCCGGCCGAGAGCTGCTCGGCGAGCAGCTCGGCGTAGCGGCCGAGCAGCTTGACCCGGTGGTACCAGGGGATCTCGCGAAGTTCGCCTCCCTCGGTCTCCACCCGGTCCTGGCCGGCGACGGTGACCTCGAGCACCGCGAGCCCCCCGGGGGTGTAGCGGAGCTCCGGGGTCTGGGTGACCGTTCCCAAAAGCAGTACCCGGTTCAGCCCCTTGGCCATGATCTCCTAGTCTACTGCTTCTTGGTCCTCCACTCGGGGCGATCCTTGACGATCATCACCCGGCGGACGTTGTCGCGGATCAGAAGCTCCGACTCCAGCGCCTTGACGTGCTTCCCGGGCATCTCGACGGTGTAGAAGATGTAATAACCCTCGGTGTCCTTCTCGATGGGGTAGGCGAGCCGCCGGTTGCCCCACTCGTCCACCGACTTGACCTCGGCCTCGAACTTCTCGAAGGCTTTCTGGATGATCTCCTTCTCGAGCTCGAGCTTCTCCTTCTCCAGGTTGGGGTTTAGGATCATCCCCACTTCGTACGTCGGCACTCCACACCTCCCTTTGGCCTAGTGGCTTCGGG
>CAYYAB010000205.1:0-1655 GCA_964469895.1 uncultured bacterium
CACGGCCCCACGCCGCGAGGATTAGTCTAACGGGGAGGGCGTTTTTTGTCAAAGCGGGCCTTTGCTCCTCGCTAGAATGGGAGCATGAAACAAGCCGCGTACCTGCTTGCGCTGGGGGCCCTTTTAACCGCGTGTGCCCCCGGGGCCTACGGCCCCCCTCCGGGCGCAGCCGGCTACCAAGTGGGCCCATACCCCACGAGCGCCCGGGCCCTGCGCCAAGGAGAAGACGGGGTCTTCCTGGCGCTCGGGCCAGAGGGCCCCGCGCTTGGACTGGAGACGCAAGGCTTTCAAGCCACTTTGGTGGGGGTAGGGGGCTGGATCGGCGGAGCCAAGGCGCGGGTGGCGGGATATCGCGACGCCCTCTCGCTTGCGGGGGAGCTCTCCTACCTCGCGTATACCCTGTACGACGACGAAAGCGGGGAAGAAGTCGCCCACGAGGTCTACGGCCTCGCCGTGGACGCGAGCTGGACCTGGCCCCTTTCCGCCCGTTACGGCGAGGCTTACGCCGGCCCCCGGCTTCGCGCCTACTTGGGGAGCGACAACGGGCGGCTGGGGTACGGCGTCCTGCCCGGAGTCACCTTGGGGGTGCGGGTGCCGGTGCCTGAGCTCGAGAACCGGCTTACCTTGGGTCTTGAAGCAAGCCTCTTTTTGGTCTCACCCCTTTGGACCGACCAACCCCACTGGGCTGCTTTTAGTCCCCTGGGCCTTACCCTCACCTACCGCTTCTAGCCGGACCAGCCCCTGTGCTAGGGTGTCTTGGATGCGGGTCGTCCTGCGTACGCCGGAGCGAGAGGAACGCGAGCTAAAAGGGCCGAAAAAGGTCCGCGAGGTCCTGGAGGAGCTCGGCATCGTCCCTGAAGGGGTGATCGTCGCCCGGGGCGAGGAGCTCCTGACCCTGGACGACGAGGTCGCCGACGACGACACCCTCGAGATCATCTCCGCCGTCTCCGGGGGCGCGCGGTGAAGTGTGCCGTCTGCGGAAGGAAGGCCGCGGTCGAGGTCCGGCGCCAGGGCCGGGCGTTCTGCCCCGAGCACTACCTCGAGTGGTTCGAGCACCAGGTCGAGCGGGCGATCCGCCGCCACCGGATGCTGAAAAAAGAGGACCGGGTGCTGGTGGCGGTCTCCGGCGGCAAGGACTCGATCGCCCTTTGGGAGGTGCTTCGCCGCCTCGGCTACGCCACCACCGGGCTTCACATCCAACTCGGGATCGACGACTACTCGAAGCGGGCCCTCGAGGCCACCCGCCGCTTCGCCGAGGAGCGGGGCCTTCCCCTGATCGTGGTCGACCTCAAGGAGGCCTACCGCCTCACCATCCCCGAGCTCGCCGAGCTCACCCGCCGCCGCGCCTGCTCGGTTTGCGGCCTCACCAAGCGCTACGTGATGAACCGGGTGGCGGTGGAGGAAGGCTTCGACGCGGTCGCCACCGGCCACAACCTCGACGACGAAGCCAGCGTCCTCTTAGGCAACGTCCTCCACTGGCAGACCGACGCCCTCGTGCGCCAGGGGCCGGTGCTTCCCGCCAAGGAAAAGCTCGCGAAAAGGGTCAAGCCGCTCTACCTGCTCACCGAGCGCGAGATCCTCGCCTACACGCTGCTCCGGCGGCTTCCTTACCAGCACGAGGAGTGCCCCTTCGCGGTGGGGGCGAAGAGCCTCCT
>CAYYAB010000206.1:0-1651 GCA_964469895.1 uncultured bacterium
AGGAAGGTGGTGGCGGGGTCGAAGCCCGAGCCCTTCATCATCACCGCGGCGGGAAAGAGCCGGGCGATCCCGAGCTCGTCGGCGTGGGCCTTTAGGGTCTTTAGTACCTCGGGCCCGAGCTCGGGGTTCGGGACCCCGAAGGTGCCGGTGCCCTCGGCGACCACCCGGATCTGGGGGCCGAACTTGGTCATCTCGGCCGAGAGCGCCTTCCTGAGCCCCTCGCCGAAGGAGAGGAAGAGGACCATCGAGGCGGTGGCCACCAGGATCCCGAGCAGCGTGAGCAGGCTGCGGACGGGCCTTGCCTTCAGGTTCCGGACGATGAGCAGGAGGGTCTCCACGCCCCGAGCCTACCCGATCCCCGGTGAAAAGGCCGAGAACGGCTATAATCCGGCCTGATGACCACCGCCGAGATCCGCAGGAAGTTCCTCGAGTTCTTTCGCGAAAAGGGGCATCTGGTCCTGCCCTCCTTCAGCCTGATTCCGGAAGACGACCCCAGCCTGCTCTTCACCAGCGCCGGCATGGTGCCCTTAAAGCCCTATTTCATGGGGGCAAAGCCGGTCTTCCCCGGTCACGAGGGGGAGCACCGGCGGGTGGCGACCTGCCAGGAGTGCCTCCGGGTCGGCGACATCGAGAACGTGGGCCGCACCGCGCGCCACAACACCTACTTCGAGATGCTCGGCAACTTCTCCTTTGGCGATTAC
Organism: uncultured bacterium; assembly: GCA_964469895.1. Lineage (GTDB taxonomy): Bacteria > Deinococcota > Deinococci > Deinococcales > Marinithermaceae > WFXV01. The sequence goes on from CAYYAB010000206.1 coordinate 702, forward strand.
TTCAAGAAAGAGGCGATCCAGTGGGCCTGGGAGTTTTTGACCGATCCGCGCTGGCTCGGGCTCGACCCCGACCGGCTTTGGGTCACGGTCTTCGAGGACGACGACGAGGCCTACGCGATCTGGCGCGACGTGGTGGGGGTGCCCGAGGAGCGGATCCAGCGGTTCGGCGAGGACGAGAACTTCTGGCCGGCGAACGCGATCAGCGAGGGGCCGAACGGCCCCTGCGGCCCCTGCAGCGAGATCTTCTACGACCGCGGCCCCGCGTTTGGGACCCCCGACGAGACCGGGCCGAACACCGGCTCCGGCGACCGCTTCGTGGAGATCTGGAACCTGGTCTTCACCCAGTTCAACCGCACCGGGCCGATCCCTGGGAAGGGGGTGCTCGAGCCCCTGCCGCAGAAGAACATCGACACCGGCATGGGGCTTTACCGGGTGGCGGCGATCCTGCAGGACGTTGAGGACTTCTATTCCACCGACACCTTCCGCCCGCTCATCGACCGGGTGGCCGAGTGGAGCGGGGTGCCCTACCGCGGCAAGGAATCGGTGAGCCACCGGGTGATCGCCGACCACGTGCGGGCGGTGGTGGCCGCGCTCGCGGATGGGGCGGTTTTTTCGAACACCGGCCGCGGCTACGTGATCCGCAGGCTCCTCCGCCGGGCGGTGCGGCACGGGTTTTTGCTCGGGCTCAAAGAGCCCTTCCTCTACCGGCTCGCGCCGCTCGTGGCCGAGCTCCTCGGCGACGCCTACCCGGAGATGCGGGAAAACCTCGAGAGCATCGAACGGGCGATCCGGGTCGAGGAGGAGCGCTTTTTTGAGACCCTGGAGGCGGGGATCCAAAGGCTCGAGGCGCTCCTTTCCGAGCTCCCCGAGGGGGGTGTCCTCCCCGGGGAGGAGGCCTTCCGGCTCTACGACACCTACGGCTTTCCCTTCGACCTGACCCTGGAGATCGC
>CAYYAB010000207.1:0-1620 GCA_964469895.1 uncultured bacterium
AGATAACGGACCCGTTCGATGGGGAGGTCGAGTTGTCTGGCCAGACTGCGGGCGCTGGCCCCCTGGGTGAGCTGGGGCCAGGCACGGTCCAGGAACTCGGCAAGGGAGGGATCTCCGTAGGCCAGCGCCACGTTGCCAAGCGTGAAAACGGTGTCGGGGAGGGGAAGATTTTCATGCGCGTGCGAGAGCTCGTCCCTGAGGGTGGCGAGTTTCAAGACGAGCTCTTCTACGGGGATACGAAGGCAGCCTTGGTCGTGCTTCGGTGCTTCCCCGCGAATGAACTCAAACCCGGCATCCTGCGAGTGCAGGATCTGGAAAAGCTTTTCCTCGAGTTGCGAGGGGGAGAGGGGGCGTCCCCCCTCTTCCGCGCATTCGATACGGCCACCGGCCAGATAGAGGGCGAGGTTCCCTTCGCGCCGGATGAGGACCAGTTTTCCTCGCTGGTGGGAAAGCATCGGCAGGAGATCCAGCAACCCGATGTCCCTCAAGTTTCCAAAGATCGCCATACGGTTCCTCCAGAAGGCGGGTTTCCCCGTTCGTGGTTAGGACGGTCGCGCCACTGGCTCCGCCCACCCGCATGGCGCCCGTTTGGCCTGGTGGGCTTCTACGCCTCCCAGTCTGGGACTATACTAAACTGCACGCCGGTAAGGCACCCCGCAACTGGGGGGTGGGGGTATAGGCTGTGATAGCCTAGCCGCTGGTATGCGCCGGTATTTCGGTACGGACGGGGTTCGGGGTCGGGTGGGTCGCCCGCCGATGACCCCCGAATTTGTGCTGGGTCTAGGTCGCGCCGCCGCCGCGGTGCTGGGAACGGTGGTGGCCTTGGGGCGGGATACCCGGGAATCGGGTCCGATGCTGGAGGCGGCACTGGCCGCCGGGTTGCTCGCGGGCGGAGCGCGGGTGCTCCGGTTCGGGGTGCTACCGACTCCGGCGGTCGCTTACCTGACGGGGGCCTACGACGCCCGGTTCGGTGCCGTGATCTCCGCTAGCCACAATCCCTATCACGACAACGGGGTGAAGTTCTTTGGGGAGCAAGGAAAAAAGCTCCCGGACCATGTGGAAGCGGCGATCGAGGCGGGGCTTGACAAGGTGCACGCCTACCGGGAGGGTGGCCGGGTGTTCGAGGCCGCGGAGGGGGCGGAACGCTATCTCGGTCACCTGCTCGAACGGGCCCCGGACCTTAGCGGGATGAAGATCGTCGTAGACGCGGCCCACGGCGCTGCCCACTGGATCGCCCCTGAGCTTTTCGCGCGGGCCGGAGCCGAGGTCTTTGCCATCGGGACCAGCCCGGATGGGCGGAACATCAACCGGGGTCTTGGCGCCACCGCTCCCGACACGATGGCGAGACTCGTCCGGGAGCTCGGTTACGACCTGGGCGTGGCGCTGGATGGGGACGGGGACCGAGCGCTGTTCGCGGACCGCTATGGTCGTGTGGCGAGCGGAGATCACGTGCTCTTTCTGCACGCCCGGGTGGGGGGCCTTGATCGCGTGGTGGGAACCACGATGAGCAATCTCGCGCTCGAGCACGCCCTTTCCGAAAGCGGCGTTCGTCTCTTGAGGGCGAGGGTCGGCGACCGCTACGTCGCCGAGAAGATGGAGGAGGAGGGCGCCCGCCTCGGG
>CAYYAB010000208.1:0-1616 GCA_964469895.1 uncultured bacterium
GACGCCGCCGAGCTAAAGCGCATCCTAGCCGGCCTCGAGGGCCGGGGGTACAAGGCCTACAAGCGCATCGAGGGGGCCTGGCGACTCGGGGAGCTTACCCTCTTCGTCGACCACGTGCAGGCCGACCCTTTCGCGAGCCCGTCGAGGCTACGGATTCGGATCCCGGCCAAGGTGCATGGGATTCCCCCCGAGATCTGGGAGAGCCGGCCGCGGAAGATCGGGTTTTTGGACTACGTGCTCCGGGCCTTTCGCGACGCGGCGCGGAGGATTCCGCCCACCGGGGGCACCGGGCACTCGGGGAAGGTCTACGTCGACGCCGGGGGCGCCGAGATCTTGGAACGCTCGGGCGCGGAGATCACCGCGGACTACCTCGAGCTCCGCTTCCGCCTGGGCCTGCCCGCCCGCGGACGCAGCGTGATGGGACGGGCGGCGGCCCGGCTCCTCACCGAGGACCTTCCGAGAGCAGCCCGGGCGGTGCGCTGGGCGAACCTCGACCAGGAAGCGGCCTGGGAGTACGCCCGGCTTTCCGAGGACCACGCCCACCTGCAGGCGCTCCTCGCCGAGCGGGGCCTCGTCGCCTTCGTCGCCGACGGCAGCGTTCTGCCCCGGGCCTCGGGGATTTCCTCAAAGCCCTTAAAGGGCGCGGTGCCCTTTCAAAGCCCCCCCGAGCTCCGGACTGCCCTCCCCACCCTCCACCACGGCGAGCTCACCGGGATGGGGATCCCGGAAGGGGTGACGCTGATCACCGGCGGCGGTTTTCACGGGAAGACCACGCTCTTAGAGGCCCTCGAGCTCGGGGTCTACCCCCACATCCCCGGCGACGGCCGGGAGTGGGTGGTGAGCCGGGCCGAGACCCTGAAGGTGCGGAGCGAGGACGGCCGGAGCGTGGCCGGGGTGGACCTGAGGCCCTTCATCCACGACCTGCCCGGCGGCAAGTCCACCGCCTTCTTCGAAACCCAGGACGCTTCCGGCTCCACCAGCCTGGCGGCGGCGATCCTGGAAGGCCTCGAAGCCGGCGCCAAGGTCCTCCTTTTGGACGAGGACACCTCGGCCACCAACCTCCTCATCCGGGACGCCCGGATGCAGCAACTGGTGAAAAAGGAGACGATCACCCCCCTCATCGACCGGGTGCGGGAGCTTTACGAGAGGCTCGGGGTCTCCACGATCCTGGTGGTGGGGGGGAGCGGCGACTACCTCGACGTCGCCGACCGGGTGATCCTGATGGAGGACTACCTCCCCAAGGACGCCACCGAAGCCGCCCGCGCGGTGGCCCGGGCGCTGCCCACGAACCGCGTCCTGGGCGACCCCGCCCACCCCCTCGCCGTCACCCCCCGCTGCCCCCTGCCCGAGTCCTTCGACCCCCGCCGGGGCCGGAAGGAAAAGGTGCGGGCCAAGGGGCTTCGCGAGATCGTCTTCGGCCAGGAGACCATCGAGCTCGACGCCCTCGAGCAGCTCGTCGACGACTCCCAGGCCCGGGCGATCGGGGCGATGCTCAAGCGGATCGGCAAGCTCGCGGATGGAAAAACGCCCCTAAGGGAACTTGCCGAGCGGGTGCTTAAAGAGGTGGAGGAGCGGGGGCTTTTTGCCCTTGAGCCCTCCCCCGAGCTCGCCCTGCC
>CAYYAB010000209.1:0-1597 GCA_964469895.1 uncultured bacterium
GATCCGGGCCACCAACCCCTGCGGCGAGATCCCCCTCACCGTGGGCGAGCCCTGCGACCTCGGGGCGATGAACCTGGCCGCTTACGTTCGGGAAGATAAAACCTTCGACTTCGACGCCTTCAAGAGAGACGTGCGCACCGCGGTACGCTTCCTTGACAACGTGCTTGACGTCAACCACTTCGTGCTCGAGGACAACAGGAAAGCCTCCCAAACCCTTCGCCGGCTCGGGCTCGGGGTGATGGGCCTCGCCGACGCGCTCATCAAGATGGACCTCGCCTACGATTCCGAGGAGGCGCGAAAGGTCGTCGAGCGCATCATGGACACGATGCGGGAGGAAGCCACCGCCGCCTCCGAGGCGCTCGCCGAGGAGCGGGGGGTCTTCCCGCTCTACGCCGAGCACGAGGAATACTTCAAAGGCCTCGGCATCCGCCCCCGGCGGAACGTCGCCCTCCTCACCGTCGCCCCCACCGGCACCACCAGCATGCTGATGGGGGTCTCCTCGGGGATCGAGCCGGTCTTCGCCCCCTTCGTCTGGCGAAGGATCGGAGGCGAGTACAAGGCCCTCGTCCATCCGCTCTTTAAGGAGCTCCTCGAGGCCTACCCGCCCCACCCCGACTACCAGAAGGACGGCGGCTGGGACTGGGACAAGGTCACCGAGAAGATCCAGGAAAACCACGGCTCGGTGCAGGGGCTTGCGTTCGTGCCCGAGCGACTCCAGAAGGTCTTCAAGTGCGCCCACGACGTGAGCCCCCTCGACCACGTGCGGATGCAGGGGGTGGTGCAGCGGGCCTTCGACCGCGAGGGCTACGTGGGCAACTCCCTCTCCAAGACCATCAACCTCCCGAACCACGCCTCGGTCGAGGACGTCGAGGCCGCCTACACCGAGGCCTGGAAGACGGGGTGCAAGGGGATCACCGTCTACCGCGACGGGAGCCGCGAGTTCCAGGTGATCAGTACCTCGAAGAAGGAGGAAAAGGCCGAGGAGAAAGCCCCGCCCGAGCCCGAAAAGGCCGAGCCCGCCGCCCGGCCTTTCGGGGAGCCGGTCTTCGAGCGAACCGGGCGCCTTTTTGGCTTCACCGACATGGTGAAGCTCACCGCCTCCGATGGCACCCGCTACTCGTATCTCGTCACCGTCAACATGCAGGGGGAGCACCCGATCGAGGTCATCCTCACCACCGGGAAAGCGGGCGACGAGCAAAACGCCGACGCCGAGGCGCTCGGCCGGGTGGTTTCGATCGCGCTGCAGTACGGCGTGCCCCCGGAAGCGATCATCCACACGCTCCGGGGCATCAACGGCGGGCTCTACGGGAGCTACTTCAAGAAGTTCGTGGCCAGCAAGGGGGACCTGATCGCCCTCGCCCTGGAGCAGGCCCTGAAGCTCGGAAACGGCGAGCAGCACCCCCTCACCGCCTCGGCCGAACCCAAGGTGGAGGCCAAGCCCGAGGAGACCCCGGTCCCCGAGGTCAAGGTCGAGGTCGCGGCCGGCGGCCCGCCGGTCTCCGAGGGGCCGACCTGCCCCGAGTGCGGGGGCCCGGTCAAGGTCGAGGACGGCTGCCTCACCTGCCAGGTCTGCGGCTGGTCGAAGTGCGGGTAAGCC
>CAYYAB010000210.1:0-1596 GCA_964469895.1 uncultured bacterium
GGCGGTGGCCGACCTCGCGGGGGGCGAGATGATCGTGCTCGAGGGGGCGGGGCACCACCCCTACGTGGACGATCCCGAGGGCTTCACCCGGGCTCTTTACCGAACCCTCGACGCGATCCACGATTTTACCGAAGGTTCATAAGCGTGGCGTAGAATCGGCATGATGGAGGCGGGCCAGCTCAACCTTCTGATCGCCTTTTTCGGAGGCGTGACCTCGTTCTTTCTCCCCTGCATCCTGCCCCTCGTACCCACCTACCTGCTCTACCTCTCCGGCGAGCGGGGGCACCCGTTTAGGAACGCGCTCTTTTTTGTCTTCGGTTTTTCGCTCGTCTTCATCGTCTTGCTGGGCCTTCCCGCCAGTTACCTGGGTAACCTGCTCTTTACCTACAAGGAGCCCCTGGTGCGGGTGGGCGGAGCGGTGCTGATCCTGCTCGGGCTTTCAATGCTTGGTCTGCGTCTTCCCTTTGGCGTGGGGGGCGCCAGCGGCTTGGTAGCGGGCTACCGCGCCGACCCCTCGCGCCCGTGGGGTGCCTTCCTCCTTGGTACGGTGCTGGCGATCGGCTGGACACCCTGCATCGGTCCGGTGCTCGGGCTCATCCTCGCCCTCACCTTCAACGCCGGCGGGATGCAGGGGCTCGGTTACATCACCGCCTACGCCGCTGGCCTCGCCGTTCCCTTCCTGGTCGTCGCCCTCTTCGCCGACCGCGCCCTGCGCTGGTTACGCCGGAGTGCGGGGGTCGCCAGGCTGGTCGAGTACCTCGCCGGGGGCACGCTGGTTTTGGTGGGAATCTTGATGGCTACCGGTTTTTGGTCCCAGCTCAGCAAGTACCTGGCCCGGTTCGGGGCTGGTTTTTGAGATGGCCCCGCTCGTAGAGCTCGAAGATGTCTGGAAACGATACGGAAGGAACTGGGTTTTAAAGGGGGTCAGGCTGGTACTCGAGCCCGGGGAGACGGTTGCCCTCCTTGGGCCGAACGGCGCGGGGAAGACGACCCTGCTCCGGATCGCATCCGGGCTCACCCGCCCCCAGCGAGGGCGGGTTTTGCTTTTTGGAAAGCCTCCTGCGTCGCTTGATTCCGAAAGGGCCGGCCTGCTCTTTCTGGCGAACCCTCCGGCTTTTTACCGCCACCTGACCGGTGAGGAAAACCTTTTAAGCTGGCTGGCGTTGCAGGGTCGGAAGGCGCGGAGGGAAGCGGTGGAACCGGTGATCGAGGAGCTCGGGTTGCCACCCGGCCGGCCGGTCCTCGCCTACTCGAGCGGTATGCGGAAGAGACTCGCGCTCGCCAGGATCTTTCTGGCCGAGCCCCGGGTCCTGCTCCTCGACGAGCCCGAGACCGCCCTGGACGAGGAGGGGCGGAAGCTCCTCCTGGAGGCGATCCACCGGGTGCGGGGGGGAGGCGGGGCGGTGCTCCTCGCCACCCACGATCGGGCCTTCGCCGAGGCCGCCGCCGACCGGGAGGTAGTGCTCACGTGAGGCGGATCCTGGCGCTTGCCCTCCGGGACCTGAAGCTCGAGCTCCGGGGCCGAACCGGGCTCTTTTCCGTCCTTTTCTTCCTCGGGGTGGTGCTTTTGATCCTCGGCTTCGCCCTCGGCCCCGA
>CAYYAB010000211.1:0-1559 GCA_964469895.1 uncultured bacterium
AGAGCAGCCGACTTTTAATCGGCTGGTCGGGGGTTCGATTCCCTCACGGCCCACCACCCCGTGGCCCCATCGTCTAGCGGTCAGGACACCGCCCTCTCAAGGCGGAGGCGGGGGTTCAATTCCCCCTGGGGTCACCAGGCGGCCGGGCAGCTTGCCCGGCTTTCCTTTTTTTCCACCCGGGCTCGCTAGAGTGAGGAGGATGGCCGGAGCTCGAACGACCCCTACCGTGTGGATCGGCCCCGTGCCCGTGGGCGGCGGGCACCCGGTGGCGGTCCAGGCGATGACCAACACCGACACCGCCGACGCCGCCGCCACCGCCCGCCAGATCCAGGCCCTCGCCGAGGCCGGGGCCGAGATCGTGCGGATCACGGTGAACACCGAGGCCGCCGCCCGGGCGGTGCCCGAGATCAAGGCCCGGCTTCATGACCTCGGGGTGGAGGTGCCCCTGGTGGGGGACTTCCACTTCTCCGGCCACGTCCTCCTCCGGAGGTACCCAGAGGCCGCCGAGGCCCTCGACAAGTTCCGCATCAACCCGGGAACCCTGGGGAAAAAGCGAAAGGACGAGGCCTTCGCCGAGATGATCCAGGTCGCCAAGGACCTCGGCAAGCCGGTCCGGATCGGGGGGAACTGGGGCTCCTTGGACATGGGGGTCCTTACCGAGCTCATGGACCAAAACGCCCGCCTCCCGGAGCCGAAACCGGCGGAGGCGGTGGTGCTCGAGGCCCTGGTGGAAAGCGTGGTGCGCTCGGCCGAGGCGGCCCTCGAGCTCGGCCTTTCCGAGGACAAGATCGTGCTCTCGGCCAAGGTCTCCCGGGTCCCCGAGCTCCTCTGGGTCTACCGCGAGCTCGCCCGGCGCACGAACCTCCCCCTCCACCTCGGGCTCACCGAGGCGGGGATGGGCACGAAGGGGGTGGTGGCCTCCGCCGCCGCGCTCAGCCCCCTCTTGCTCGAAGGGATTGGGGACACGATCCGGGTCTCGTTGACCCCCAGGCCCGGAGAGCCCCGCACCCGCGAGGTCGAGGTGGCCTGGGAGGTGCTCCAGGCCCTCGGCCTCCGCCGCCGGGCGCCCGAGGTCTCGGCCTGCCCCGGCTGCGGCCGCACCACCTCCGACCGCTTCCAGCGCCTTGCCGAACGGGTCGAGGCCCACCTCAAGGCGCGCCTCCCCGAGTGGCGGAAAAAGTACCCGGGGGTCGAAAACCTTAAGGTGGCGGTGATGGGCTGCGTAGTGAACGGGCCCGGGGAGAGCAAGCACGCCGACATCGGGATCAGCCTGCCCGGTACCGGCGAAGATCCGAAGGCCCCGGTCTACGTCGACGGCGCCCACTACGCCACCCTCTCCGGCGAGGACCTCGAGGAGCGCTTCCTGGAGATCCTCGAGGCCTACGTGGCCCGGCGGTTCGGGGAGGGGTAGCCCTGGCCTACGCCCTTTCCCTCGCGCTGGCGGCCCCGACGCCCCGCCTCCGGGGCTCGGGTCTGGACCGCTCGCCTGGCGGCTCACCCCCTTCGTCTACCCCCTCCTCCAGACCGGCCTCCTCTTCGCCCGGGCCGGGTTCGCCGGG
>CAYYAB010000212.1:0-1535 GCA_964469895.1 uncultured bacterium
TGATCAGGGCGACCTTACCTTCTAGCCTTCCACATGCCATGCCCCAGGGTACCGCCGTGAGGGGCGAGGATGTCCCGGCTCTTTGGGTAAAGAGCTCGGCCGAGAAGGTGAATACATCCACGCGGCCAAGACCCGCCTCTCCCAGCTCATCGAAGGGGGGTTGGTCGGGAAGAGGTGGTTATCGCCAAAAACGCCAGGCCGGTGATTCGGTTGGTCCCGGTTGCCCGAACAGGACTTGGTTAGCTTCGTCGCGGCGCAGATACAGGAAAGTCGCTTCCGTTCCCTCGCCGTCACCCTATCTCACGCCTTTCGGATGTGGGCACTTCCAGAGGTTCACGTTGATCGCGCAGACCCAGGCCGAGGGGCTTGTGCTGATCAGCGTCGCGACGCGCTACCCGGTGCCAGCCCTCGGGTGATCCAGCTCCCCCGAAGCCCCCAATGGGTGACCGCGCTCGGCTTGGTTCGCCTTTTTACCCATCCCCGCGCCGCCGGGGACGAGGCCCCCACCGCGCTTGAAGCCTGGCGGGTCTTGGAGGGGTTTTGGGCGTGGCCGGGCGCCTCGGCGCACCCGGAACCGCCTGGAATCGAGGGTTTCCTCACCAAGACCTTTTCCTTGAAGGCGGGTACTGGACCGACGCCTACCTGGCTGCCTTCGCCGCCGCTGGAGGGTATCGGCTCGTGAGCTTCGACCGGGATTTTCAGAAGTGCCTGGGCCTCTCCCTGCTTTCCCTGTAGCTACCGCCTTCCGAGAGCCACCCCGAGAAGGATCAGGCCCCCGCCTAGAAGGGCCCGGGGGGAAAGCGGCTCGCCGGCGAGCGGCACGGCAAAAAGCGCCCCCGCGACTGGCTCGACCATCGCCACCAGGGTGGCCACCCGGGCGGGCACCCGCCGGACGCCGGCGAGGAAGAGGGAAAAGGGGAGCACGGTGCCGAAGACGACGAGGTAAGCCACCGCCAGATAACCGCCGGTGCCGAGGACGAGAACTTCCGGGGCCCTGGGCGCGAGTAGGGGCAGCGAGAGCAGGCTCCCCACCAGCGAGGCCGCGGCCAGGCTCGAGGCCGGGGCGGTGCGAAGCCCCTGGCTCAGGGCGGCGTAGGCGGCAAAGCTCACCGCCGCGGCCAGGCCAGACGCGACCCCGAGCGCCCCGCCCCGGATCCCTTCCGGCCCCGCGACCAGGAGATAGACGCCGAGGAGGGCGATCCCCACGCCATAGAACGCCTCCCGGGGCACCCGCACCCCCCGCAGCCGGTCGTAGACCACGAGGAGCACCGGGGCCAGGTACTGCAGAAAGATCCCGGTCGCCACCCCGGCCGCGTGGATCGCCAGGTAGTAAAACCCCTGCGCTCCGGCGAGGGCGAGGCCGACGAGAAAAAGCCGCCCCCACTCGGCTCGCTCGGGTGGCTTCAAAAGGAGCAGGGGGGATAGCAGAAGGGCGGAGAAGAGAAACCGGAGCGGGATCAGGATCCCGGGCGGGATCGCAGCCATGAACCGGCCCGCGAGCGCCCCCCCAAGGCCCCAGAGCAGGGCGGCGGCGA
>CAYYAB010000213.1:0-1515 GCA_964469895.1 uncultured bacterium
GCCTGGTTCAAGCTCACCCACCGGGACATGGGGCCGAAGTCCCGCTACCTCGGCCCCGAGGTCCCCGAGGAAGACCTCATCTGGCAGGATCCGCTGCCGCCCCGGGACTTCGAGCTCATCGACGAGGACGACGTCGAGCGGCTCAAAAAGGAGATTCTTTCCTCCGGGCTTAGCATCCCCGAGCTCATCTACGTCGCCTGGTCGGCGGCCTCCACCTACCGCGACTCGGACAAAAGGGGCGGGGCGAACGGCGCCCGGATCCGCCTTCTGCCCCAGCGCCAATGGGAGGTCAACCAGCCGCCCCTCCTCGAGCGGGTGCTCTCGGTGCTCGAGGGCATCCAGCAGCGCTTCAACGCCGAACAACAAAACGGCAAGCGGGTCTCCCTCGCCGACCTGATCGTGCTCGGCGGCACCGCCGCGGTGGAGGAGGCCGCCCGGAAAGCCGGCTTCGACGTTCGCGCCCCCTTCCATCCCGGCCGGGTGGACGCCACCCAGGAGCAGACCGACGTCGAGTCGTTCAGCTACCTGGAGCCCGTCGCCGACGGCTTCCGGAACTACGTCAAGGCCGGATGCAGCTTCCGGCCCGAGCTCGCCCTCATCGACCGCGCCCAGCTCCTTACCCTGACCGTACCCGAGATGACCGTGCTTTTAGGTGGCCTCCGGGTACTCGGCGCCAACTACGGCGGCACCGAACACGGGGTCTTCACCGACCGCGTGGGGGTGCTCACCAACGATTTCTTCGTCAATCTCCTCGATATGGGCACCGAGTGGCGCCGCCTCGACGAGGAAGGCAGGCTCTTCGAGGGGGTGGACCGTAAGACCGGTGCACGGCGCTACACCGCGACCCGGGTGGACCTCTTCTTCGGGCACAACCCCGAGCTCCGGGCCCAGGCCGAGTACTACGCCGCCGACGACGCCGCCGAAACGTTCGTCCGGGACTTTATCAAGGCCTGGACCAAGGTGATGGAGCTCGACCGCTTCGACCTGCGCTGGCGCTGAAGCTCGCCCCCTGCCCCTAGGCCCCCGGGTGCGGCCCGGGGGCCTTAGCATGGGGGAAATGGTCCTCGTCGTCGGCAGCCTGAACCAGGACCTGGTGGTCCCGGTGCCCCGGCACCCGCGCCCGGGCGAGACCGCGATCGGCGGCGACCTCGCCCTCCACCCAGGCGGCAAGGGAGCAAACCAGGCGGTGGCCGCGGCCCGGATGGGGGCGGCGGTGCGGATGATCGGTCGGGTGGGGGCGGACGCCTTCGGCCAAGCGCTGATCGCGAATCTCGAGGCCGAGGGGGTGGACGCAAGCGGCGTGCAGGCGCTCGCCGGCGCCCCCACCGGCGTCGCCCTGATCGCCGTGGACCCCCGCGGGGAGAACGCCATCGTAGTGAGCCCTGGAGCGAACGCCCGGCTTCGCCCCGAGGACCTTTCCCCGGCCGAGTTCGCGGGGGCCCGGGTGGTGCTCTTGCAACTCGAGGTTCCCCTGGACACGGTGCACAAGGCCGCCCGGCTCGGCAAGGAGGCCGG